>VBHE01000147.1:13701-25907 GCA_005889515.1 Chloroflexota bacterium
TCAACGGGGTGCCCTGGCTCGACCACATGGAGTCCACGTCGGCAGCCGGCTACGTCCGCCACGACCTGCTGCTGCCGCGGTGTGCCGCGGTCGTGACCCACGGCGGCGCGGGCACCATGCTCGCCGCGCTGGGCTGCGGCCTGCCGATGCTCACCATCCCTCAGGGCGCCGACCAGTACCTCAACGCCGAGATCTGCGCCCGCCGCGGGGTCGGACGCACCCTGCTCACCGAGCAGGTCACCCCCACCGCGGTGCGCGAGGAGGTGGGCAGGCTCCTCGACGATCCCGGCTACCGGGCCGCCGCGAGCGAGGTCGCCGCCGAGATCGCGGCGATGCCGGCCGCGGACGACGTGGTGCCGGCGCTCGAGGCCCTCGCCGCCGGCTGATCAGGGGCGGGTCAGGCGAGGGCCTTGCCGCGCAGCAGGCCGGACAGCCAGTCCTCGAGCTCGCGCTGCTTGCGGGAGAGGGAGGGGTCGCCGGGCCGCGCCGCGAGCGCGTGATCGACGTTGACCAGCCGGGCATGGACTGCGGCGATGATCGCCAGGCGGGGGGTCTTCTGCATCTCCATCTCCGGTGCAGTGCCTGGCCCGCGGGTCGGATCCCCTTCCCGGGGCTGTTTCGACGGTAGAGGAGGACTCGCGCGCGCGGGTCTCGTCGCGGTGACGGGCGGGGCACGGTGGCGGCACAGCGTCGCTCCCCGGCACAGTGGGGTGGTGAACGCCCCGCTGCGACCCACGACCCCGCGCATCCCGCCGCTCGCCCCGGAGGACCAGGACGCCCAGGCCCGCGAGCTGCTCGGCGGCGTCGACGGCGATGCCGTCGCCTCGAACATCTTCGCCACCCTCGTCCGTCACCCCGGCCTCTTCCGCCGCTGGCTGCCCTTCGGGGGCAAGCTGCTCGCCGGCAGGCTCTCACCCCGCAACCGCGAGCTCGCCATCCTCCGCACCGGCTGGCTGTGCCGCTCCGAGTACGAGTGGGGGCAGCACGTGCTCCTCGCCCGCCGGGCGGCAATCGTCGACGAGGAGATCGCTCGGGTGCGGCAGGGACCGGACGCCGGGGGATGGACGGAGCTCGAGACCGCGCTGCTCCGCGCCGCCGACGAGCTCCACGACGGCGCCTGCATCGGCGACGACACCTGGTCGGTGCTCGCCGCGCATCTCGACGAGCGCCAGCTCATCGAGGTGCCGATGCTGATCGGCCACTACCACCTCGTCGCCTTCACCCTCAACAGCCTTGGGGTGCGGCGCGAGCCCGGGGTGCCCGGCTTCGACGGCTGAGGAGCAGCATCGTCACCGCCCGGTGACCGGCGCGAGCTCCGCCGCGTGGTCCCCTGCTCGGGCCCTCATGAACGCCTTCCGCACCCTCCCCGTCGCGCTCCTCGGCGCCGCGCTCCTGCTCGTGGCCTGCGGCCCCCGGCATGCCCAGGTCGCCCGCGGAGGCCGTCGCCCTCGGCGACGCCCTCCCCCACCGTCGACGCGAGCACCCCGACCGCTGCGCCCGCGACCCCCACGCCGACCCCCGTGCCCACGCCGCGGCCACCCACGGCTCCGCCGGCACCGCCACCGTTCACCGTCTTCCCGCTCCCGAACACCAGCAGGCCGGGATATACGATGGCGCCGGCCGCGCTCATCGCCGGAGCGGACGGGAACCTCTGGTGGGTCGACGCGAACTCCGACGCGGTGGGACGCACCACCCCCCGCGGGGTGACGACGGTGTTCCGCATCCCCGGGGGGACACAGCCGCGACCCGAGCTCGCCGCCGCGCCCGACGGCACCCTGTGGGGCGCGGACTTCAACAACATGCTGCTGCACATCACGGTGGCGGGCGCGGTCACCGAGGTGGACCCGGGCGCGCCGATGGGCGGCAACGGCCCCTACCACCTCGCGGTGGAGCCGGACGGCACCCTCTGGTTCGTGGGCGGCTCCCCGCTCGCCCTGTTTCACCGCGACCTGGCAGGAACCACGACCACCGTCTCCCTCGACGGCGCCTACCCGGTGTCGCTGACCTGGGGCCCCGACCACGCCCTGTGGTTCGGCGAGACCATCTCCGGCGGTGAGGGCGTCGCCCGCCTCGACCCCACCACCGACGCCGTCGCCCACTACGCCGTGCCCGGGCCCCCGGACTTCGTCGGCCCCCTGGTCGCCGGCCCCGACGGCAACCTGTGGTTCGGCGAGAACACCCGCGCGAAGGTGGGGCGGATCACCCCGCAGGGGGTCATCGCCGACTTCGCCGTTCCCAGCTACGGCGGCCGGCAGCTCACCGTGGGCAGCAGCCTCGTCCTGGGCCACGACGGCGCCCTCTGGGCTGCGGCCGCCATCGGCGGGCACTCGAGCATCGAGCTCGTGCGCTTCACCCTCGCGGGAGCGGCGCAGGTCGTCACGGTGACGGGGGTCGGTGGGGCGGAGGCGTACGTCTACAACCTCGCCGAGGGGCCCGACGGACACCTCTGGACGCTGTGGGGCAACGGCTACCAGGCGTCGACGGGAGTCTCCGCCCTGGTCCGCGACAACCGCGCCTAACTCGCCGCGCCGACCGCCGCACCGCCGGACGCGGCGGCAGGGGCGGAGTCGAGCAGGTGGCGGGTGAGGAAGGCGACCTGGTCGGCGACCGCGCGCTCGTGCCACTCCCCGAGGTAGATGTCGAAGTGGCCGATGGGGTAGCGCTTCACCTCGGCGAGCGGGGCGCGGTTGGCGTGTCGCACCGTCGCCTCGGCGGGGGCGAGCGCGTCGCGATCGCAGACGCAGAAGAGGATCGGGCAGCGGACGTGGCGGGCGCTCGTGCCCGGCCGGTAGGTGGCGAAGCGCAGCGCGATCCTCGCCGCCACCCGGTTCTCCCAGCGGGTGTCCGCAGGCAGGATCGCCTCGAACCCGGGCTTGCTGTCGGGGGTGGTCATCACCGCGAAGCTCCCCGGCTCGCCGATCGCGGGCACGTAGTGGGGCGGCCTGCCGGCGAGCGCACCCACCTGGTCGCGGATTCCCGCGGCGGTGAGCTTGAGCATGTTCACGCCGAAGAGCGCGCGGGCGGTGGCGATGCCGTCCTCGAAGGGGCACTGGGCGACGACCGCGGCGATGCGCGGGTCCTGGGAGGCGACGACGACGACATGGCCGCCGCTGAAGGAGCTCCCGAAGAGCGCCACCCGGGCGGGGTCGACCCAGTCGAGCCGGCGTCCCCAGGCGATGGCGGCGTGGTAGTCGGCGTGCTGGGCGCGGATGTCGAGGAGTTGGCGCGGCTCACCGCCGCTGGCGCCGAAGTGCCGGTAGTCGAAGAGGAGCACGCCGATCCCGGCGGCGCGGAAGCGCTCCGCGTAGGGCTCGAGGCCGAGCTCGCGGGTGCCGGAGAAGCCGTGGGCCATCACCACCAGGGGGTGCGGCGCCTCGCCGTCGGGCCGGTACAGCCACGCTGCGCACTCGGTCCCGTTCGACGGGAAGCTGACGTCGCTGCGTCCCATGCTCGAACCCTCCGGAGGCCTTCTCGCCCATCCCTGTGGGGAGCGCGAAGCCTAGCGCACCAAGGTGGTCAGGCCGTCGCCGCGAGGAGAGCGTGGAACGGGGCGGGCGCGTGGCCCGCGAGCGCCGCCGCCCACGCCGGGTCGAGCTCGGCGGCGACCGCGGGGTCCTCCCGCTGCAGCCAGGCGAGGTGGCGCAGGGCGTGGTGCAGCACCTGGTCGACGTCGAGGCTCTCGGGAGGGGTGATCGCGCCGCCGCGCGCGAGCGCGCCGGGCGGGACGAGGTGGGCGACGAGGCGGGCGGCGGCCGGCGGCGCCCCAGTGAGGACCGCGACGTAGGTGAGCACCAGGCGGCCGTCCTCATGGCGCCAGGAGGTGGAGTGGACCACCGCCGGCCGCAACCCCCGCGAGCCGAGCGCGGCGACCACGACCGGGCCGGGATCGAAGCCGGAGGGGAACGCGACCTGCCAGGAGGCGGCGTCGGGCGGCCGCAGGGTGAGGATCGATCCCCCGCTCAGCACCACCGGCAGGATCTCCACCAGCAACGACACCGTCCCGGCCCTCTCTTTGTTGAGCTAGTTGATCAACTCACTCAGGATAACGCCGAGGGTACCCGAACCCTGCGCCGAGCGCAAATCCGCACCATGTGCACCCTTCCCCCGCGAGCACGGGGAGACCGAGGAGGAGGTACCCATGGCCCTCGAGGACGTGCGCTACGAGGTCGAGCAGGGGCTCGCCTGGATCACCATCGACCGGCCGGAGCGGCTCAACGCGTTCAGGGCCCGCACCGTCGACGAGCTCGTCGCGTGCTTCAAGCGGGCCTGGGCGGACGGCTCGGTCGGGGTCGTCTGCCTCACCGGCGCCGGCGACCGCGCCTTCTGCGCGGGCGGCGACCAGAAGCAGCGCGCCGAGACCGGTGACTACGGCCCCTCCGAGAGCGGGCTCTTCGAGGTGATCGGCCTTCACCGGGTGATCCGCGACATCCCCAAGCCGGTCATCGCCGCGGTCAACGGCCTCGCCATCGGTGGCGGGCACGTTCTCCACGTGCTCTGCGACCTGACCATCGCCGCCGATCATGCCCGCTTTGGCCAGAACGGCCCCCGGGTGGGATCGTTCGACGCCGGCTTCGGCACCGGGCTGCTCGTCCGCGCCGTCGGCGAGAAGCGCGCCCGGGAGATCTGGTACCTCTGCCGCCAGTACGACGCCGCCACCGCGGAACGCTGGGGCCTGGTCAACGCGGTGGTGCCCGCCGCGGAGCTGCGCGACACCGTCCGCGGCTGGGCGGACGAGATGCTCGCGATGTCGCCGACGGCGCTCCGCTTCCTCAAGCAGTCCTTCAACGCCGACAGCGAGCACCTGATGGGCACCGGGCAGGTGGCCTTCAGCGGCCTCCACGTCTTCGGTGGCAGCGAGGAGGCCCGCGAGGGAGTGACCGCCTTCGCCGAGAAGCGGCAGCCGTCCTTCGACCGCTACCGCGGCGACGTCTCGGTGTGAGCCCGCCTCACCCGCCGAGCAGCGACGTGTAGGTCGCGCCGATCAGGCCGGCGCCGCGCATGTCGCCGACGGTGCCCTCGGCCATCGGGTCTCCGCTACAGCGGATCGAGCTGGGCGAAGAGCGACTCCAGCGACGCCGCGTCGCCGTCGATCCTGCCGCCGCGCGCCAGCGCGTCGGCGAGGGTGATCCGCCCCCAGACGAGCAGCACCAGCTCGCCGGGGTCGAGCCGCAGGGTGGAGCGCGCGCCCTGGCCGCCATCGGTCACGGCGACCCCGCCCGTGGACGGGGCGAGGGTCCAGCTCTGATCGCCGGCGACCAGCTCGACCGGCGCCACCAGGTCGCGTGCGCCGGCGAGGAAGCTGGGGAGCACCGCCGCCGCATGGGGCAGCACCGCGGCCGCGACCTCCTGATCGCCGCGATCGTCGAGACCGGCGGCCCGGCGGATGTCGAACCCGTGGACGAAGAGCTCGCTCAGCGAGATGCGCACCGCGAGGCTCAGCGGGAGCATCCCCTCGGGTGTGTACGTCGGGAGGTCGAGGCTGGCGGCGCCGAGCTCGTCGACATAGTCGGCGGCGGCGCCGTACGCGTAGCGGACCCCGGCCACGCGGTCCTCGGGATCGGCCTCGCCGATCATGTCGAGCTGGGTCTCCTGGAACTCGGGGTCGCGCATGTCGAGGGGCTCGACCTCCTCGCCCTCGATCGCCGCGTCGTACCACTGCTGCACGCTGCTGGGAACGATTCCCAGGTGGCCGCTGACCTGGTCGACCGTCCAGTCCCCGCAGGCGGGGAGCCGCCACTGCTCGGCGGTGAGACCCTCGAGAACCCCGGCGAGCGACTCCGACTCACGACGGGTCAGGGCGGCGACGTACTGCACGTCGGGAACGGCGGTGGGGACGGCCACGCGAACTCCTCCTCCTCGGCCCTGTAGGCACCCGCCAGCACCGTAGCAGAGGCGGCGAGCCGCCCTTCATCCCACGGACTGTCGGAAGCCGGTGAGTCCGCGGGAGACGCCGGACACGAAGAGGGGCGGCCGCAGCGCGTCGCTGCGACCGCCCCCACGTGACGGGGTCTAGTTGCCGGTCTTGGACTTGGCGTTGCCGCCCTTGGAGTGCGAGTGGCCGCCGCTGCCGCCAGTGCCGCCGGTGGAGGTGCCGCCGCTGCCGCCCGTGCCGCCGTTGCCGGAGTTGCCGCAGCTGGTGTTGCCGGTGCTGCCGCTGCTCGAGGCGCCATGGCTGCCGCTGATCGACGAGCCGCCGGAGCTGGTGTTCTGGTTGGTCCTGGCGCCCGGGCTCAGGATCGGCACGAAGATGTTGTTGAGGAGGCTGGTGCCGTTGAGGACCTGGTTCTGGCCGCCGAGGGCGTTGTTGAGGTCGTTGCTGAGCAGACCGCTCAGAACGCCGCAGAGGATGCCGTTCCCGCCGGTGGCGCTTCCGCCCGAGCCGCCGTTCGAGGTGGCGCCGCCACCGCTGCCGCCGTGCGACGACGAGCTGGCGCCGCCGCCCTGGGTCCCGTGCGAGCCGGAGCTCGTCGACGGGCTCGAGGGGCTGGACGGGCTCGATGGGGACGAGGCCGCGAAGGTGGTGACCGTGATTGCCGAGCCGCCCATGACGGCGGCCGCTGCGAGGGCAGCAAAGCCCAGCACGCGCATGAATCTCCCTCCCTGGTTGTGTGTGGGTGGGAGTCCATGCAGACCGACTCCCTTGACCCTACAGGGACACAACGGGAGAGCTCCGACGGTCTTGCGCGGTTCGCGAGGATCGGGGGGCCTGCGCTGCTACCCGACCATCCGGGCCTGCGTCCTGATCGGCTGGGCGATGCCGGCGAGCTCGGGTCCCGCCACCACTCCACTGTCGTGGAGCCGGCCGATCTCCCCGTCGCCGAGCCCCAGACAGCCGGCGAGGATCTCCTCGGTGTGCTCGCCGAGGAGCGGCGCCCGGCGCACCTCGACTCGATGCTCGGCGCCGAAGTCGAGCGGCGAGCCGGGCATGAGATAGGTGCCGATCCCGGGCTGCTCGACCTCCTCGAACATCGGGTTCGCCACCGAGCACCTCGGGTCGCGGTCGACGAGCTCGGTGAAGGTCTGGTAGGGACCCCAGCACACCCCGTGCTCGTCGAAGCGGGTGCGGATCTCGGCGAGCGTGTGCCGCGTCGTCCACGCCTTGAGGATGGCGCCGAGCAGCTCCCGGACCTGGAAGCGATCGCCCTCGCGGGAGAGGTCGACGCCCATCTGCTTCTCCACCATCGCGAAGCTGTCGTGGAGGCCGGTGGCGTCGCACAGGCTTCGCCACTGCCGGGGGGTCAGCGCCACCACCATCACCCGGCGGTCGTCGCGGGTGAGGAAGTCGCGCCCGAAGGCACCGTACAGGTAGTTGCCGTATTTCGGCCTCTCGTGCCGGTTGATCTGCACCTCGGCGATCTTCCCGAGGTGGCCGACCATGGCGAAGGCGACGTCGCTGAGCGCGAGGGTCACGAGCCGGCCCTCACCGGTGCGGGTGCGGTGACGCTCGGCGGCGAGCAACCCGGCGGCGGCGAGCGTCCCGGTGATCGCGTCCCACGCGGGCAGGAGGTGGTTGAAGGGTACCGAGAGGTTGACCGGGCCGGTCGCCCAGGGGAAGCCGGTGGCGGGGTTGACGGTGTAGTCGACCGCGGAGGAGCCGTCGTGGTTGCCGGTGATGTTCACCATCACCAGGTCGTCGCGGTGGCCGCGCAGCCGCTCGTAGCCGAGCCATCCCTCGGCGGGGAAGTTGGTGAGGAACAGGCCGGAGTCGGGGCCCGGCGCGGTGATCAGCGCGGTGAGCAGCTCGCGGCCCCGGGGCGAGCGCAGGTCGACCGCGATCGAGCGCTTGCCCTTGTTCAACCCCGCCCAGAACAGGCTGAGGCCGTCGTCGGTGATCGGCCAGCGCCGGGCGTCGAGGCCGCCGCCGATCTGGTCGAAGCGGATGACGTCGGCGCCGAGCTGGGCGAGGGTCATCCCCCCGAGCGGCGCGGCGACGAACGCCGAACCCTCGACCACCCGCATCCCCTCGAGGACTCCGGTCATAGAGGGGGGACTCCCCCCGCACCGCCCGCAGGCGGAGCCTGCTTGTCGGCGGTGCTCCCCCCTGTCATCAACCCCCAGAGCCGCCAGTCGAGCACCTGGATCTCCTCTCCATGCTCTGGCCCTGCCCCACGCTCGGCGTGGACGATGACCCGCAGGTCCACCAGCCCGCCGCCGGCATCGAGTGGCTGGAGGCCGACCACCTCCACGTCGGAGCGGAGCACGTCCTCCTNNNNTGGAGATGGTGTGCCCGCCGTAGACGAGACGGCGCGAGAAGGCGCTCGCGCCCGCGTCGGTGTGGGTCTGGGCGAGGTTGAGGGTGAGGCGCGCCAGTTCCGGCGCGCAGGTCACCGTGTCCCGACCCTCGACCTCGAAGAGGGTGCCGACCTCGAGGTCGGCGAAGTGCGCGCCCGGGCAGGCGGCGCGGAAGACGTCGAGCCTCCAGCCGGGGGGGACCGCCGCGGTGACCCGGGCGGCGTCGACCTCCTCGGGGATCTCGTCGAAGGCGTCGGCATGGCCGGTGCGCAGTCCGGGGGTCGCCAGCGGGAGCATCGGACAGCGCCAGAAGTCGAGGACCGGCTCGCCGCGCTGGTTCTCGGAGCGGATCCGCAGCGCCACGAGCCCGGTGGAGGGCCTTCCCTCCCGGATCGCGTTCTGCTTGAGGCCGACGACCTCGGTGCGGGTGCGCAGGGTGTCGCCGATGAACACGGGCCGGAGCAGCACCAGGCCGCGATAGAAGAGGTTGCCGCGCACCCGCTGGGAGGGGCCTGTGCTCTGCCCGATCACCACGTTGCACACCAGCATCGGATGGGCGAGCGCCGCCGCCGAGCCGGTGACCGCCGCGCAGAGCGCGGCGTCGAGGGGCAGCCGCAGACGGTCGCCGAAGATGGCCTGACAGACGGCGGCGTGGCCGTCGGTCAGGGTGACCGCGGGCGCGTCCTCGAAGACCTGGCCACGGGACAGGTCCTCGAAGTGAGGTCCCCCGATGCGGATGCGGCGGCCGAGCTCTGCCATCGGCCCATCCTCCGGGGGGCGTCCGGGGAGGGTCAATCACCCCGCGGGGGGACTCCCGAGGGTGAATGCCGCCGCCCGTCCGAGGGACCGACCCGTTCGGGGAACCTCGAGTGCAAGGTCCCGGGGGGCCCGAGCGTATGCAGGGGAAGCAACGGTCACTGCCCCGGGTCCGCGCTGATCCGCCGGCAACCAATCAGGGAGGGAAGCTTTCCAATGCGCATCATGGGCATCGCTGCCATCGCCACCGCGGCGTTTCTCGGCAGCACAGCGATGACGCTGACCAGCCACGCGTCGAGGGCGCACGGCGGCAGCGCGCACTCCTCGTCGAAGGGCGGCAACGGCGGCAGGGCCTCGGCGAACGGCGGCACCGGCGGCGACAGCACCGGCGGCAACGGCATCCTCTGCGGCGTGCTGAGCGGGATCGCCAGCAACGACATCAACAACCTTCTGGGTGGCCAGAACCAGCTCCTCAACGGCGACAACCTGCTGAACAACCTGTTCGTGCCGGTTCTCAGCCCTGGGAGCAAGCCGAACCAGAACAGCAGCGCGTCCGGCTCGAAGATGAGCGGCAACCGCGGCGCCTCGACCAGCGGCAGCACCGGCAACGCCGCGAGCGGCGGCGCGGGCGACGGCGGCAGCGGCGCCAAGGGCGGCTCGGCGACCGGCGGCAAGGGTGGCAACGGCGGCTCCGCCAAGTCCACCGGTGGCAGCGCCAAGAGCACGAGCGACGACTAGAACCAGGTCCAAGGGGAGGGCCGGGCGAAGCTGACGTCGCCCGACCCTCCCACGGGTCGTCGACCCGGGGGTGACCGACCGGGTCACGACCGGGGCGAAACGCGGTGACACACGCGGTGTCACCGCGTTTTTCCTGTTCAGGGAGATGCGGCCTCCCCGGGCGGGGACGGAAGCGGCATCATCGGTGGGGATGGCACGAGGTGTCGACCTGAGCGTCGTGGTCCCCCTCTACAACGAGGAGGAGAACGTCGACCCCGTGGTCGAGGAGCTGCTCGGGGTGCTCGACACCATGCCCGAGGCGGCCGAGGTCATCCTCGTCGACGACGGCAGCCGGGACTCGACCGGCGAGCGGGCGCTGGCGTGGCACCGTCGCGACCCGCGCGTCCGCGTCGTCCAGTTCCGGCGCAACTTCGGGCAGACGGCGGCGATCAGCGCCGGCTTCCGCTTCGCGCGAGGGCGGGCGGTGGTGCCCATGGACGGCGACCAGCAGAACGATCCCCGCGACATCCCGAGGCTGCTCGCGGTCATGGAGGAGGGGGGCCACGACGTCGTGAGCGGCTGGCGCCGCGGGCGCCGCGATTCCCTGCTGAGGCGCAGGCTGCCCTCGACGCTCGCGAACAGGGTGGTCTCGCGGATCACCCGCACCCGGCTCCACGACCACGGCTGCACCCTCAAGGCGTACCGCGCCGAGGTGGTGCGCCAGCTCCACCTCTACGGGGAGCTGCATCGCTTCATCCCCGCCCTCGCCGGCCTGGCCGGCGCCCGCGTCGCCGAGATCCCGGTCAACCACCGGCCGCGCACCCGGGGCACCTC
The DNA here is from genome assembly GCA_005889515.1 of Chloroflexota bacterium. GTDB lineage: Bacteria > Chloroflexota > Dormibacteria > Aeolococcales > Aeolococcaceae > CF-96. The sequence goes on from VBHE01000147.1 coordinate 24,241, forward strand.
GAAGTACGGGGCGGCCCGCGGCGTGCGCGTCGTCCTCGACCTGCTGACGGTGCGCTTCCTGCTCCGCTACCTGGCCCGGCCGATGCAGCTCTTCGGGCTGCTCGGGCTGATCAGCCTCCTCGTGGGAGGCACCGCGCTCACCGCGCTCGTCGCCTACAAGCTCATCGCGGGGGCGGGCATCGCCGACCGGCCGCTGCTCGTGCTCAGCGTCCTGCTCGTCATCCTCGGGGTGCAGTTCATCTCGATGGGGCTGCTCGGCGAGCTGCTCACCCGCATCTACCACGAGGTGGGACGGCGTCCGCCCTACGCGGTACGCCGCACCGCGGGGATCGTCGACCCCGAGGCCTGACGGGCGCGGCGACCTACCCCGCCAGCTCGGCCCCGAGGGCGGCGAGCAGCGCCGCGGCGCCGCAGAGGTAGGGCACCGGGGTGTCGAGGTCGCCGGCGGACATCAGGAGGAGCACGGCGGCGATCGCGCTGACCCCGTCGAGGAAGGGACGGACCATCCCCCGGCGCGACGACGGGACCGCGATCGCGGGGGCGGCGGTGCGCGACGGCGCTCCGACCTGGACGGCGGTCGACGGATCCCGCATCCCCGGAGCATCGCGTCACCCCGGTTCGGATCTGATGAAGGATCTGTGAAGACTCCTCCACAGGCGGCGGCATCGGTCGCCCCGGCATCATCCCGCCGTGGACGCGACCCGGCGCGCGCGGCTCGGCGAGGTGGCGGCGGTCTTCGGCCAGCTCGGCTGGGTCGCCTTCGGCGGGCCGGCGAGCCACGTCGCGCTGATGGAGCGCGAGGTGGTGCGCCGCCGCCGCTGGCTCGGCGCCGAGGAGTTCGGCGAGCTCTTCGCCGCCTGCAACCTCGTCCCCGGCCCGGCGTCGACCCAGCTCGCCCTGCTCCTCGGGAGGCGCCGCGCCGGCTGGGCGGGGCTGGGGCTGGCGGCGCTGCTCTTCATCGGCCCCGCGGTGCTCTGCATGCTCGCCCTCGGGGAGCTCGCGCTCCACCTCGGCGGCCGGCGCCAGGTGGCGGCGCTGCTCCTCGGCGTCGACGCCGCCGTGGTCGCCATCCTCGTTCGCGCCGTCGTCGACCTCTCCCGCCTGGGCCTGCGACGGGGATGGACGGCGCTGATCGGCGCCGCCGCGTGCCTCGCCGGGACGCTCGGGGCGGGCCCCGTGGTGGTGCTCGCCGGGGGCGCCGCCGCCGGGGTGCTCCTGCTCGAACCGGCGGCGATCTCCCGCACGCTCAGGGGCGGTGGGGGCGGCGGCCGGGCGCCCGCCGCGCTGCTCGTCGCCGGCCCCACCGTCGGGAGCGGCGCGCTCGCCCCGCTCGCGCTCGCCTTCCTGAAGATCGGCGCCGTCGCCGTCGGCAGCGGTTACGTGCTCCTCCCCCTCCTCCACGCCGAGCTCGTGGGCAGCCGCTTCGGCCTCACCGACCACCAGATCGCCGACGCCTTCGGGGTCTCCCAGGCGACCCCGGGACCGGTGTTCGCGACCGCCGCCTACCTCGGCGTCCAGGTGGCGGGCATCCCCGGGGGCCTGGTGGCGGCCGCCGCGATCTTCGCGCCGTCGCTCGTGTACGTCCCCGCCGTCGACGCCGCCGCCACCGCGATCCGCACCCGGCCGGCGGCGCGGGCGGCGCTCACCGGGGTGCTCGCCGCCGCGGT
>VBHE01000147.1:25933-29477 GCA_005889515.1 Chloroflexota bacterium
CACCGGGGTCGCCGAGGTGACCGGCGCGGCGGTCGCGCTGGCGCTGCTCCTGGTCCGGCCCACGGCGCAGCCGGCCGCCATCCTCACCGGCGCGCTGGCCGGGCTGGCGTCGCTCCTTCCACCGCCCTGATAGCGTGCGCGGCCATGCCCGTCACCTTCGCCGGCATCCACTACGACGACACCGAAGGTGGAACCGAGGCGGTCGTCCTCCTCCACGGCGTGACCCTCGACCGGCGGATGTGGGAGGCGCAGGTCGAGCACCTCGCCCGCACCCATCGCTGCCTCGCCGTCGACCGCCGCGGGCACGGGCTCTCGGCGCCGCTCCGCGAGGGCTGGGACCCGATGGTCGACCTCGCGGAGGTGCTCGATGACGCGGAGGTGGAGCGGTGTCACCTGGTCGGGATGTCGCTCGGGGGGTTCGACGCCGTCGCCGCCGCCGGGCGCATCCCCGAGCGGGTGCGAAGCCTGGTGCTCGTCGACGCCTGGATGCCGATCGAGGCGATGGGCAGCTGGTCGGCACCCTTCGCGCTCGCCCGCGAGCGGGGCGCCGACGTCGCCCGGCGCGCCTGGCTCGCCGACCCGCTCTTCGCGCCGGCGCGGGAGCTGCCCGCGGTCGCGTCGCGCATCGAGGAGATCGTGGGCGCCAACGACCTCAGCACCTTCACCGGGCCGCCGGCGCGGGGCCCGGGACGGGCGGTGGTCGAGGCGGCGGCCCGGATCACCGCCCCCAACCGCGCGCTGGCTCGCCGCCACCGTTCCCGGCGCGCGAGAGCACCCGCTGGCCGTCGTCCCCGGCGCCGGGCACATGCTCCCCATGGAGCGTCCCGACGCGCTCAACGCACTGCTCGACGGCTGGCTCGACATCGCCCACCGGTGACCACCGCGGCGTGGCACCATGTCGGCGATGCCCGGACCCCTCCACGAGCTCGGCGAGCGCGCGCGCGGCCTGTTCACCAACCTCGGGGCGCCGCCGCCCTGGCCGCGGAAGCTGAAGCCGCTGCTCACCAACCGGCTGCGGGCGCTGCGCCACGGCTGCTGCGGACACCCGGGCGAGCCCGGCTGTTGAATGACCAAGGAGGGCGCCGGTCGGGCGCCGGGCGGTCACACGCACTGACGCGCTGACCGGATCCACCCACGACACCCCCCACCCACGCCCTCTTCAGCGGAACGCCTGGGGGGCCCCACCCACTACGCCCCCCACCCCCCGCCCTCTTCAGCGGAACGCCTGGGGGGCCACCTCGTAGAAGACCAGGCCGATGACGACGAGGTAGCCGAGCAGGACGAGCGTCCAGGCCATGTTGTGGCGGATCACCGTGCCCTCGTTGCGCACGTAGCGGCTGGTGGACACGCCGACGCTCGCGGTCTGCGGCGCCACCGGCTTGCCCACCTCGGCGCCGACCGAGTTGAGCGTCGGCAGCAGCGTCACCGGGAAGTTGAGCAGCCGCCCGATGGTCAGCTGGAAGCCGCCGAAGAGGGCGTTCGTCGAGGTGTTGCTCCCCGAGAGGGCGACGCCGATCCAGCCGAGGATGGGCGCGAGCAGGATGAAGGGCTTGCCGATGCGGCTGAAGCCGTAGGCGAGCGAGTTCCCCAGCCCGGCGAAGTTGAAGACGAAGGCGAGCCCGAAGATGAAGACGCCGACGAGCAGGGCGCCCCACATCTGGGAGAAGCTGCGCCGGAACACCTGGGCGACCTCGCGGCCGGTGGGACGGAGCGCGAGCATGATCACCACCCAGGCGGTGAGGATCGCGGTCCCGGCGATGAAGGGGGTGAGGCTGAAGGTCGCCGCCACCGCCTTCCCGTGGGGGATCGACGACCCCGCGGTCACCGTGTACTTGTGCACCACGTAGCCGGCGAAGCGCGTCGACCACGGGCCGGTCCAGGCGACGACGACGGCGATGAGGACGACGAACGGCAGCAGCGCGGCGACGACCTGCCGGGTCTGGAGCGGCTCACCCTCGCCGCCCGCGGTGCGCCGGTCCGTGATCGGCACGCCCCCGGAGGAGCAGGAGCAGCGCGGCGAAGCAGGTGAGCGAGCCGACGACGTCGGGCAGGTAGGGGCCGAAGAACTGGGAGATCGGTAGCTGCCCGGCGATGTACCCGAGCGAGCCGACGATGGCGAGCGGCCAGCCGTCGCGCAGCCCCCGCCGCCCGCTCACCAGGTAGATGAGGATCCACGGTGGGAGCAGGGCGAGCACCGCGACCACCCTGCCCACCGACGCGGCGAGGGTGAAGAGCGGCAGCCCGGTGACCGCGGCGAGCCCGATGATCGGAGCGCCGAGGGCGCCGTACGACACCGGGGCGTTGTTGGCGATGGCGGCGACCCTGATGGCGTCGAGCTCGGCGATGCCGAGCCCGACGAGGATGGGCGCGACCACCGCCCAGGGATAGCCGAAGCCGACGAGACCCTCGAGAAGCGCGCCGAACGCCCAGGCGAGGAGCATCGTCTGCACCCGCACGTCGGCGGTCGCCTGGGAGACGAGCCAGCGCCGGAGCACGGTGAAGAGACCGGTGACGACGAGGGTGTTGAAGATCACCACGCCCCAGAAGGTGATCCAGTCCACGGCGAGCACCCCGGTGAGGCTGCCGTAGAGATAGGCGCGCAGCGTCGAGCCCACGGGTGCGTGCCAGGCGGTCACCGCGAGCAGCACGGTGACCGCCGAGCCGATCACCGTGGCCAGCCAGGCGGTGATACGCAGCCCGGCGAGCATGACCAGCAGCACCAGGACGGGTACGAGCGCGAGCAGCGAGCTCAGCCCGAGGTTGTGCGCCGGGTCGAGAACCTGATGGAACAACGCCGGCATCGGCATCCCTCCTCCCACTCCTCGCTCCCCCCGCAGCGGAGCATAGAGGGTGGAGATGCGCCTCGCGGGACCGGACTGGCAGCATGCCGCCGATGGACGGCGTCGAGCTCCCCTGGGACCCGGTGGCGCTGGAGGCGGCGGCGCGCGAGCGGCTGCCCGACGTCGCCTACGCGTACTACGCGGCGGGCGCCGGGCTCGAGACGACGGTCGCCGCCAACCCGCGCGCCTGGGAGCGCTGGTGGCTGCGTCCACGCGTCCTCGTCGATGTAGCCACCGTGAGCACCGCGACGACGGTGCTGGGCACCGCGGTACGGCTGCCGGTCCTGCTCGCGCCCTGCGCGTTCCACCGCCTCGCCCACCCCGACGCGGAGGCGGCCACCGCGCGAGCGGCGGCGGCGGCGGGAACGGTGATGATCGTGTCGACCCACAGCTCCCTGCCGCTCGAGGAGGTGGTCCCCCACGCCACCGCAGGGGCCTGGTTCCAGCTCTACTGCGACCCCGACCCCGAGGTGACCGCGGCGCGGGTCCGGCGCGCCGAGGCCTCCGGCTGCTCGGCGCTCGTGGTCACCGTCGACGCCCCGGTGTGGGGGGTGCGCTACCGCGGCCTCGGCGACAGCGCCGCGTTCGCGGCGGCGGCGGGGTCGACCGCGGTGAGCTCGGGGGCGGCGACCTTCCTCGGGCTCGACTGGACCGCGGTCGAGCGCCTCGCCGCGACCACCGCGCTGCCGGTGGTGCTCAAGGGG
>VBHE01000147.1:29606-32705 GCA_005889515.1 Chloroflexota bacterium
CGTGCTCCGCGCCCTCGCCCTCGGCGCCCGCGCGGTGCTGGTGGGACGTCCCTACCTCTGGGCGCTCACCCTCGGCGGCGATGCCGGGGTGCTCGCCCTGCTCCGCCGGCTCTCCCTGGAGACCGCGAACGCGATGACGCTGGCGGGGCAGACCGACGCCACCCGCGTCGAACGCGGGATCGTCGTGGCCGGCGGAGCGCCGCTATCCTGATCCGCACGTGGTCGGATCACGGAGGGCGGGCGTTGGGCTTCCTGAGCAAGCCGGTGAGGACCGTCGAGGTGCCCGAGCCGTCCCGCACGCCACTCCCCGCCACTCCGACGCGGCGTGAGCGCGACCCGGCGCCCGCGCCGCGTCGCGAGGAGCGAGACGCCCCGGTCCCGGCCTGATCCACCGTGCGCCTCTTCTCCCGGGCGCCCGCCCGGCGCGCCGAGCCCGAGCCGGCGCCGCCGCTCGACGGACCGGTGGCCGGGGTCCGCGCCTGGATCGCCGCGGAGGAGGCCTCGGGCGCGGTGGTGCTCCGCAGCCTGGTCCTCCCCCACTCCGCCTGGCGGTCGGCGACCGAGACGGCGCGCTGCGGCCTGGGGAGGCTGCCCCACGACGCGCCCGACGAGCGCTGCGAGTGCGGCCTCTACGCGTGGTGGGAGCTCGACGACACCGCCGTCGGCCAGGCCGCGGACGCCGTCGCCACCGCGCTCGGCCTCCACGCGCTCGGGGCCGTGCTCGGCGCGGTGATGGGCTGGGGCGACCGCGTCGTCCTCCACCGCGAGGGCTGGCGCGCCGGCCGCGCCCGCATCGTGGCACTCTCCGCGCCCGACCCCGCGGCGTGCGCCGCGATGCTCGGCCGCTACCTGGCCAGGGTCGAGCCCTACGCCGACTGGGCGGCGGAACGCGCCTCACGCAGCGTCTGGGCGACCGAGTCGGTGGTGGGCCGGGTCGCCGCCGCCTACAGCGTCCCGGTGGTGCCGCAGCGCGGGCTCGAGACCGTCGCCCTCGAGCACGGCTGCCGCCCCGACCTGGGCTGACCTGCGAGGATCCGCGCATGGGCGGATGGGTCAGCTTCGACTGCTACGGCACCCTCGTCGATTGGAACCGGGGGATCACCGCGGCCATGGAGTCCGTGGCCCCCGGCCGGGGCGCGGAGCTGCGCGCCCTCTACGAGCGGGTCGAGCCCGAGGTGCAGGCGGAGCGTCCCTTCCGGCTCTACCGCGAGGTGCTCGCCGAGGGCCTGCGCCGGTCCGCCCGGCTCGCCGGCGTCGGGCTCGCCCCCGCCGCCGAGGCGGCGCTCGCCGCGAGCCTCCCGGACTGGCCGGTCTTCGCCGACGTCGGGCCCGCGCTCGGGGCGCTGCGTGACGCGGGCCACCGCATCGCCGTGCTCTCCAACGTCGACCCCGACCTCTTCGCCGGCACCCGCGAACGCCTCCCCGCGGAGGTCGACCTGGTGGTGACCGCCGCGGACGTGGAGAGCTACAAGCCCGGGCTCGCTCACTTCGAACGCTTCCGCGAGCTCACCGGGGCCGGTCGCGGCGAGTGGGTCCACGCCGCCTGCAGCTGGTTCCACGACGTCTCCCCCGCCCACCGGCTCGGCGTCCCCGCGGTATGGGTCGACCGCGACCACGGCAGCGAGGACCCATCGCTCGCCGCGGCGGTGATCCCCGATCTCGTCACCCTCCCCGTCGTGGTCGCCTCGCTGCTCGGCTGACCGTACGGTCGGTACGTGTCACGCGCGTCAGTCGCGCGTTTTCCTGACATTTGTCGTGGTACTATTCATCGTTACTATGCCTGACAAGATGTTTGATAGCTTCGCAGGGGCACGTGACCGGAGACCGCCCCCGCTGGCGGTGGTCGAGGAGGAGCAGGAGGTCCCACTGGGATCATCCGAGCCAGCCGACTTCCCCCAGAAGGAGGCGGCCGCCCAGGCGCACCTCTTCGCCGTGGCGGCGCTCGCCGCCGCCGGCGCCTTCGCCGTCGTCGGGCTCACCACCGTGGTGATCGCCGTCGCCGTCCCCTCCCACTGGCTGGTCGCGCTCGGCTTCACCGGGTTCTTCGTGCTCATCGCGATCGCGACCGGCCTGCTGGCGGTGTGGCACGTCCGCACCCAGCCGCGAGGGCAGCGCCTCCAGACCCTGGGCACGGCCTCCCGCTCGGCGGCGAGCGCCATCCGCGCGCGCGCCGGCACCCGCCGCGGGCGGCGCGGCGGCTGACCCTCCGCGGCGCGGCGTCAGCGACGCCGGGCGGCGATGTGGCCGGCGCCGCGGCCGGTGACCGTGACCGGCGCGAGCCGGTCGTAGATCGCGGCGTGGCCGCGCGCGCTCCGCTCCCAGCTGTAGCGCGCCGCGACCGCGGGCCCGGCGGCGCCGAGTCGGTCGCGCAGCCCCGGGTCGGCGAGCACCCGGCGCATCGTCGCGGCGAGCGCCGGGGCGTCCCCAACCGGGGAGAGCAGGGCGTTCTCGCCGTCACTCAGGTAGCTGCGGAACACCTCGATGTCGCTGGCGACCACCGGCCGCGCCGCCGCGAGCGCCTCGAGCACCGCGAGCCCCCACCCCTCCCGCGTCGAGGGCAGCACGAAGGCGTCGGCGGCGCGGTACCAGCCCACCAGCTCGGCGTCGGGGACGGTGCCGAGGACGACGAGGTCGCGTCCGTGCTCGAGCCCGAGCTCCGCCGCCCGGGCGAGCGCCGCCTCGCGATAGGCGGTGTGGTCCTGGAAGGAGTGGCCGCCGAGCACCGCGAGCACCGGGGCGGGCTCGACCTCGGTCCGCAGCGCCGCCATCGCCTCGAACAGCTCGGCGCTGCCCTTGCGCGGCTCGATCCCGCCGACGGTGAGGAAGAGGAAGCGACCGTCCACCCCGAGGCGGGCGCGAAGCGCCGCGGGGTCGACCGCCGCCGGGCCGGAGAAGCGCGCGAGGTCGACCCCGTTGGCGACCACCTCGGCCTCGACTCCGGGGTCGGCGGCGAGCAGCCGCCGCCAGTGCTCGCTCACGACGAGCACGTGGTCGGGCTCGAGGATGGCGAGCCGCTGGCAGTCGACGAGCGCCGGGGTGATGAAGTCGTCGACGTGGTGGACGGTGCGGAGCACCAGCACCCGCGCCCCCCGGTCGCGC
>VBHE01000147.1:32985-35416 GCA_005889515.1 Chloroflexota bacterium
CCTGTGATCCCGTCATGCCGACACCCTCGCGCCGCCCCCACCGCTGACGATGCGGGTGCCGTGGCGCCCCTCGACGGCGTCGAGAACGTGCTCCGCCGAGGTGATCACCGCGAGGCGTCCACCGTTGCGGAGGAAGCGGGCGGCGGCGGCCACCTTCGGCCCCATGCTCCCCGGCGGGAAGTGCCCGGCCCGGTCGAGCTCATCGGTCTCAGCGAGCGACATCTCGGTGATCGGGCGCTGCTGCGGAGTGCCGTGGTGGACGCTGACGCAGTCGACGCCGGTGACGAGGGCGAGCACCCCCGCGTCGAGCTCGACCGCGAGCCTCCAGGCGGCGAGGTCCTTGTCGACGACCGCATCCACACCCTCGAGGCGTCCCGCGCGGCGGGTCACCGGGATGCCGCCGCCCCCGCAGGCGATCACCAGGTGTCCGGCCGCGACGAGGTCGCGGATGGCGCGGGCCTCGACGATCCCGAGCGGCTCGGGAGAGGCGACGACCCGCCGCCACCCCCGCCCGGCGTCGTCGACGACCTGCCAGCCGCGGCTCGCCGCGAGCTGCAGGGCCCGCTCCCGAGTGTAGAAGGGGCCGATCGGCTTGGTCGCCGACCTGCCCGCCACCTCGGGGTCCACGACCGTGTGGGTGACCACCGAGACCACCGGGACGCCGCCGCCGCAGATCTCGTCGAGGGCCATCGCCAGCATGCTCCCGAGCAGCCCCTGGGTCATCGCCCCCACCGCGAAGAGCGGCTGGGCCGGGACCTCGCGCTCGCCCTCCTCCTGCTGGAGCGCGAGGGCGCCGACCTGGGGACCGTTGCCGTGGCTGATCGCCACCCGCCAGCCCGCGTGGAGCAGTGCGGCGGCCGCCCGGGCGAGGGGGACCGCGTTCTCGCGCTGCTCCGGCCAGGTACCCGACTGTCCCGGGGGGGCGAGGGCGTTGCCGCCCAGCGCCAGGACCGCCGTCTGCTTCATGCTGCGGCGGCCCGGGGGCGACGGGAGGATGCCGACGCGCATTGCGCACCCCCTCCGGTCGTATGCATGATAGGGAACAAGGCGTTGAAGATAGTACACGCCGGGGAACTGGGATGACCGACGACGAGGTCGCAGCCCTGGTCCGCCGCTGGCGGGAGGACGAGGCCCGCCTCTACCCCGTGGTGATGGTTCGCCCCGACCTCTACGAGCGCGCCGGGGTGATGGTCCGCGCCCTCGCCGACGAGCTCCGCGCCCATACCACCGTCGAGGCGCTCGCCGCCGCCTATCCCCACGCCTCCCAGACCCTCAACGCCCTGCTCGCGCGCATCGGGCTGCCCAGCGACGACCTCGACCTCGGCCTCGTCATCGGCGCCGCCTTCGGCATGCGCCACCGCGAGATCCTCGCCGCGCTCGAGCGCCGCCGCGGCCTGGTGCTCATCGCCGAGGCGCGCGATCGCGGCGACGCCTGGGTGGTCCTCCATCGCAGCGGGACCCCGGATCGGACCGGCTACCGCCTCCTCGAGATGCACCTCGGCAGCGGCGCCGCGCTCCACGTCTTCATCGAGCCCGACCCCGCCACCGGCCGTCCCCTCTACGGCCTCCAGCAGATCCGGCTCGACCCCGCGACCGGCGACCCGGACCGCGGCAGCGAGATCGAGGACGCGCGCACCTTCGACGACGAGGCGGGGTGGAGCAGGGCGGTCTCCGGGCTCCGCACCTACCTCGAGGGGGAGTGACGGCAGCCTTGACAGCGTGGGAAGGCCCGAGGAAGATTCTGTTTTCCTTTGGTGAACGTCCGTCTTCCAAAGTTGTGGAAACGTCCGGTCCAAGGAGATGCGAATGGCCACCGTCCCGGTGACGCCCGACCTGGGGCGGCTGCTCACCGAGCTGCAGAGCCGCGGGGTGCGGCTGGAGGGGCCCGTCGAGGCGCGCAGAGGGGGCGCGGGGCCCTCGGACGCGGGGATGATCCACGTCGAGGGGGTGCCGGTCACGGTGCCGGTGACCGCCGGATACGTCGCCGGGTCGCCGTTCACCATGCGACGCGAGGACGAGGGCTGGGGGATCTATCGCGAGGGCGTGCGCCTGGCATCGGCGCAGGCCCCGGAGCGACCCCGCTACTACGCGCTGAGCACCGACGACGGCATCCCCTACTGGAAGATCGCGCTGCTCCACCTCGACTCCCTCGCGAGCACGGTGATCCAGAGCTGCGCCTACTGGGGCACCGACGACCAGTGCCGCTTCTGCGGCATCGAGCTCACTCTCGAGGCGGGGAGCACGGTGCGGGTGAAGCGGCCCGAGCACCTCGCCGAGGTCGCCGTCGCCGCCCGCGACCTCGACGGCGCCGTCGACGTCACCCTCACCACCGGGAGCACCTACGGCCCCGACCGAGGCGCTCTCTACCTCGCCCGCTGCGCGGCCGCCGTCAAGGAGGCGAGCGGGCTCCCGGTCGAGGCCCAGTTCGAGC
>VBHE01000386.1:0-1950 GCA_005889515.1 Chloroflexota bacterium
TGGTGCTCCACGCCGCCCGCCACCCCAACCGCGCGGTGGCGGAGATGTCGGTCGCCGCGGCCACCCGGCGGCTGTCCGACGACCTCGGGCTCACCGGCCGCCACGTGTTCTTCAACGAGAGCTGGGTGCCGTACGAGGATCGCGCCGACTGGCTCCTCGACGCCGACGTCGGGGTCAGCACCCACCACCCGCACATCGAGACCCGGTTCGCCTTCCGCACCCGGGTCCTCGACTACCTGTGGGCGGGCCTCCCGGTCCTCTGCACCTCCGGGGACTCGCTCGCCGACGAGGTGTCCCGGCGCGGGCTGGGGCTGACCGTCCCCCCCGGCGACCCCGCCGCCGTCGCCGCGGCGCTGCTGGCGCTTTCCGACCGGGCGCGCCGCGAGGAGCTGTCGCGGAGGGTCCGCGACTACGCGACGGCGCTCACCTGGGAGCGGGTGGCCGCGCCGCTCCTCGACTACTGCGCCGCCCCCTGGCGCGCCGCCGACCAGGCCACGGCGCCGCCCTCGCCCCCGGCCGCCGCCGGCCGCGACCCCGGCCCTCTCCACCGCGGCGCGGCGAGGCTCAGCCGGAGGCTCGGCGTGCGGCGCGGCGGATGACGTCCGCGCCCCGGCGCCCGAGGCCGCGCAGCCGGTCGACCGGGGACGGGGCGGCGGTGGCGGGACCGGCGAGCCGGGCCTCGAGCTCGGCGATCCGCTGCAGGGCGTCGCCGAGCTGGCGGCGCACCACCTGGGCGAGCTCGAGCCCGTGGTCGCGCAGCTCCCAGGACCCCGGGAGCGGCGGAAGCGGCGATCGCGACGCCGCGGCGAGCAGGTAGACGGGTCGCGGCGCCCCGGTCACCTCCCAGCCGCCCTCGCGCAGGCCGACGTCGATCGACTGGGCGGCGCCGTCCGGCGCCGGCGGGGTGAGCGCCTCGAAGCGTGCGCCGCTGACCGTCCACTGGCCCCAGATGGCGACGTGGGGGAAGTGGGCGTGGAGCAGGCCGTCGAACTCGCCCATGGTGAGCTCGCGGACGTGATACGGGTTGGGCGTGGCCCCCGGCGCCGAGTACACCTCGCGATCGGGGGTGGAGATGAGCAGCAGGCCGTCGTCGGTGAGCGCTTCGGCGATGTTGCCGAGCAGCACGTCCTGCTCCTCGAGGTGCTCGAGCACCTCGAAGCACACCGCGGCGTCGAAGCGGCGGTCGCCGTACGCCGCCCGGTCGAGGACCGAGCCCTGGACGAAGTGGAGGTTGGGACGGACGTGGTTGAGGCGGGCGTGCTCGACGCTGAGCGGGTCGAGCTCGATGCCGACCACCTCGGCGGCCACGGCGGCGAGCAGCGCGGCGCCGTACCCTTCGCCGCTGCCGACGTCGACGACCCGGCGCCCGCGCGTCACCGGGGCGGCGAAGTGGTAGCGCCCGAGGTGCTCGTACACCACCTGCACGTCGTCGGTCCAGGGGACGCACCGCTCCCCGGTCCATTCGATGAGGCGGGTCGCCGCGGCGCCCACGGCTACACCCCCGCCCGGGTCCGGCCGGTGAGGGCGAGCGAGGCCCCGGCGTCCGGGGACGGGTCCCGCCATCCCTCCGGGTCGCTGAGGAAGTCGAAGATCGGCGCCAGCGCGGCGTCCCAGTCGGCGTGCGCCGCGGCGATGCGGCGGAGTCCCGCGTCGGCGAGGCGGCGGCGCAGGGACCCGTCGACGGCGAGCCGCTCGAGGCCGTCGGCGAGGCCGTCGACCGTCCTCGGGGTGAGGATGCTGTTCTCGCCGTTCTCGAGCAGCCAGTGGCCCGCCGGGTTGTCGAACGCCACCGGGACCGCGCCGCAGGCCATCAGCTCCAGCGGCAGGTAGGACGGGTGCTCGGAGACGGTGAGGACGAGCCCGAGGTCGCAGCGCCGGTAGAGCTCGCCGGTGGCGCGGTAGTCGAGCAGGCCGAGGTGCCGGGTCGTCGGCAGGTGCCCGCGGTCCTCG
>VBHE01000386.1:2125-2570 GCA_005889515.1 Chloroflexota bacterium
TGCCGCCGTAGCGGCGGGCGTAGATGGCGCGCAGGTTGGCGGTGTTGCAGATCCCGTGGAGACCGAGGCGGTAGGACTCCTCGGCGAGCGCGTACATCGTGCCCGCGGGATAGAAGATCGGCTCGAAGTCCTGCACCAGGTAGAACTTGCGACCGATCCCCGGCGCGCGGGCGACCTGGTACGCGGTGGTCCACAGGGTGGCGATCGCCACGTCCGCCGCGGGCGCGCGGTCGACGTCCTCGTGGGACGGGAGGAAGACGATCTCCGCGCCGGCGAGGCGGGGGAAGGCCGCGGCGATCGCGGCCCGGATGTAGGGTTCCGGGCCGAGGCCGGAGACCACGAAGCGGTTGGCGACGCCGTGCCGGCGCGCGAGCTGGTCGGCGATCCGGAAGGCGGTGTTGATGCCGCCGTAGAAGGGGCTGTCCATGCCCGGGATGAACCAGTT
>VBHE01000148.1:0-6744 GCA_005889515.1 Chloroflexota bacterium
CCTCTCATCGACTATTGGTAACGGCGCCACCCCCCCCTTTCTGGCGGTGGGCGAGGACTCCCGCGTGCTTGAGGGACAATGGCGCGCATGTTCCCGGCCCAGGTGCTGGGCCACGTCCCGGTCGCCACCCGCCTCGAGCGCGCGGTGCGCGAGGGGACCCTCGCCCACGCCACCCTTCTCGCAGGTCCCGACGGCGTCGGGAAGACCACCCTCGCCGAGGCGGTAGCGGCGGCCGTGCTCGACGCCGGCAGCTGGCCCGGGGGTCTGCGCGCCCATCCCGACCACTGGCTCGAGGACTCCGCCGACGAGCGGATCAAGATCGCCCGGATGCGCGCCGGAGGCGGCACCCCGGAGACCGGTCCCAGCCTCCAGGACTTCCTCGGCCTGCGCAGCTACGCGGGCGGACGGAGGGTCGCGGTGATCGCCCGTGCCGACCGGCTCACCGAGGATGCTGCCAACTGTGTCCTCAAGACCCTGGAGGAGCCGCCGCCGGGCACCCATCTGCTGCTCTGCGCCGCCCATCCCGAGCGGCTGCCGGCGACCGTCGTCTCCCGCTGCCAGCTGCTCGGCTGCGCCCCGGTGCCCGCCGCGGAGATCCGCGCCTGGCTGGAGCGGGAGCACGGGGTGGCGCCGTCGCTCGCCGGCGGCGCCGCCACGCTCGCCGCAGGCCGCCCCGGGCGCGCCCTCGAGCTGGCCACGGTCCCGGGGGCGATGCGCGTCGAGACCGAGGCGGTGGCGGCGTTCCTCGGCGCCGCCGGGACCGGCCGCGGCGGTGCCCTCCAGGCGGCCGCGGCCCTCGCCCCGCCGAACACCGCCGAGGGGCGCGAGCGCGCTCTCACCCAGGTCACCGCCTGGACCGGCTTCGTCCGCGACGTCGCCTGCATCGCGGCCGGGACGCCCGAGCTCGCGGTCTGGGAGCCCTTCCGTGAGGCCGCCGCGGCCTGGGCCCAGGCCCTGCCCCCGGAGCGGATCGCGGCCATCCTCGGCCGTTGTGTGGACACCGCCGACCAGGTATGGCAGTACGCTGTGCCCCGACTCGGCTACGAGGTTCTCTTCCTCGACATCTTCACCGTCACCCCCGCGCCCCCGCGGACGGTCGGCGTGAGCGTCGGGGGGGCGTTCGAGGGGCCGCCCGGCTCCGCGAGCACCTCTCCGCGACCGCGCGCTCCGCGGCGGCGCTGATCCCGGAGCCGCCATGACCCTAGCCCTCGGTGTCAAGTTCAAACCCAACGGGCCGCTCGCCTACTACGACGCCGCCGGGGAGAGCTTCGCGCTCGGCGACCACGTGCTCGCCGACACCGCCCGTGGGCCGGAGATCGGCGAGGTGGTGCTCGCCCCCACCGAGATCGCCGCGGCGCTGCTCCCCGCGGAGCTGAAGCCGGTGATCCGCCGCGCCACCGCCGACGACCTCGCCCACCGCCGTTCGCTCGAGGAGAAGGGGCCCGAGCAGGTTCGGGTCGCCAAGGAGCGGGTCCACGCCTTCGGGCTCGACATGAAGGTCTTCGCCGCCACCTCGTCCTTCGACGGCCACCGCATCCTCTTCGACTTCAGCGCCGACGGCCGGATCGACTTCCGCGATCTCGCTCGCGACCTGGCGGCGATCTTCCAGTGCCGGGTCGAGCTCCGCCAGATCTTCCCCCGCGACGAGGCGAAGATCCAGGACGGATACGGCCCCTGTGGCCGGCGGCTCTGCTGCTCCTCGTGGCTCAAGGAGTTCCAGCCCGTCTCGATCAAGCATGCGAAGGAGCAGGGGCTGCCGCTCAACCCCGCCAAGCTCAACGGCATGTGCGGGAAGCTCAAGTGCTGCCTCGTCTACGAGAACGACCAGTACGTCGAGCTGAAGTCGCGGCTGCCCCGCCCCGGCCAGATCGTCGAGGTCGCCGAGGGCAGCGCCGTGGTCCGCGACATCAACGTCCCCCGCGAGCTGGTCAGCATCCAGCTCGAGGCCACCGGGGCGGTGCTCGCGGTGCCCGCCGTCGAGCTCGAGCTCGACCAGCCGGTCGCTGTGGAGCAGCAGCCCGGCGCCTCCTCGGGTCGGCGGCGCCGGCGCCGCGGCGGCGCCAGGGGCGGTGCCGGAGGTGGCGGCGGCGCGGGCGGCGGCGGGGGCGCGCCCGACGCAGGCTCCTAGTGTCGACGCTGCGCCGCGCCTCGCTCGGCGCGGGCTTCGGCTACACCCCGGGTGAGCAGCCCCCCGACGGGGACGGCTGGCTGAAGCTCAACACCAACGAGGCGCCGCTCGGACCGTCGAGCGCGGTGGCCCCGGCGGTCGCCGCCGCGACGACCCTGCTCCACCTCTATCCCGACCCGTACGGCGAGCCGCTGCGCTCCGCGCTCGCCCGCCACCACGGGGTCGCACCCGACTGCGTCTTCCTCGCCAACGGCGCCGACCAGGTCATCGACTGCCTCTTCCGCGCCTACTGCGACCCCGGCGACCGCGCGGTGTGGCCGGTGCCGACCTACTCGCTCTTCCCCGTCCTCGCCCGTCTCTTCGGCGTCGAGGAGGTGGAGATCCCCCTCGACGGCGACCTCGGCCTCCCCGCCGCGCTGGGGACCGCCGACGGGCGGCTCCGCTTCATCGTCAACCCCAACGCTCCCACCGGGGTGTGGACCGCGCCGGAGGCGCTCGAGGAGCTCCTCGACCCCGCTCCCGGGGTGGTCGCCATCGACGAGGCCTACTGCGACTTCGCCCCGGCCTCGTGCATCCCCCTGCTCGAGCGGCATCCCCGCTGGCTGGTGCTGCGCACCTTCAGCAAGGGGTACGCGCTCGCCGGGCTGCGCGTCGGCTACGCGGTGGGCCATCCCGAGCTGATCGCCGACCTGCTCGCGGTCAAGGACTCCTATCCGGTGGACCGCTGCGCGATCGCCGGCGCCGCCGCCGCCCTCGCCGACCAGGAGCACCACCGCCGCCTCGTGGCGGGGGTGCGCGCCGAGCGCGAGCGGCTGTCGCGACGGCTCGTCGCGGCGGGATGGCGGCTCACCCCCTCCGAGGCCAACTTCGTCTTCGCCCGGCCCCCGGGGGGCGACGCCGCCGGAACCCTCGCGCGCCTCCGCGAGCGGCGGATCCTCGTCCGCCACTTCGCCGGCGACCACGCCGACCGGCTGCGGATCACCGTCGGCTCTCCCGAGCAGAACGACCGGCTCCTCGACGCCCTGGGGATCTGAGCGGGTCTCAGGCGTCCGGGGGGGAGCCCTCGCCGAGGGCGTCGAGAAGGCGCTCGAGCACGGGGACGGCGGCGACGAGCGTCGCCTGGTCGTCCTCCCCGAGGCTCGCCATCGCCCGGTCGAGCAGCCGGGTCCCGGTCGAGCGCAGCTCGGCGAGGAGGGCCATGCCGGCGGGGGTGAGCGCGACCAGGAAGGAGCGTCCGTCCCGCGCGTCGGTCTGGCGGCGGACCAGGCCGGCTCCCTCGAGGTGGTCGACGAGCCGGGAGACGGTCGGCGGGGCGATCCCCTCGGCGGCGGCGAGGTCGCCGAGCCGCAGCGGGCCGCGGCTCTCGATGGTGGCGAGCGCCGAGAGCTGGGTGGCGGTGAGGCCGCCGTCCGCGGTCCGCCGCAACCGCCGCGCGAGCCGGAGCACGACGAGGCGGGCCCGGGTGGCGAGCTCGGCGCGGGTGGGCGTCTCCGCTGGACCGGCTTCGCTCCGCATAGACGAAGTCTAGTTCCGGGATCGCGCCCCGCGATCCCCCCAGGTGCGGCCGGTACCATCCCTGGCGATGGAGAGCGCCGCCGCCCGTGCACCGGGGCTGCCCGCGACGGCCGCCGTCGGCGCTCCGCGCCTGGAGCGCCGGGAGATCACCCTGATCTTCGTCGGGCTGATGCTCGCGATGCTGATGGCGTCCCTCGACCAGACCATCGTCTCGACCGCGCTCCCCACCATCGTCGGCGAGCTCGGCGGCCTCCAGCACCTCTCCTGGGTGGTCACCGCCTACCTGCTCGCGAGCACGGTGAGCACCCCGCTCTACGGGAAGCTCGGCGACCTCTACGGGCGCAAGGGCGTCTTCCAGGTCGCGATCGTCATCTTCCTCATCGGCTCGGTGCTCTGCGGCATCGCCCAGAACATGACGATGCTCATCGCCTTCCGCGGGATCCAGGGGATCGGCGGCGGGGGGCTCATGGTCGGGGCCCAGGCGATCATCGCCGACGTCGTGAGCCCTCGCGAGCGGGGCCGCTACCAGGGGTACTTCGGCGCCGTCTTCGGCGCCTCGTCGGTGGCCGGGCCGCTGATCGGCGGCTTCTTCACCGACCATCTCAGCTGGCGCTGGGTCTTCTACGTGAACGTGCCGCTCGGCGTCGTCGCCCTCGCGGTCACCACGGTGGTGCTCCGCCTCCCCGCCGGCAGGGTCGAGCACAGCATCGACTACTGGGGCGCGGCGTTCCTCACCGCCGGGGTGACCAGCCTGGTGCTGCTCACGACCTGGGGCGGCACCCAGTACGCGTGGGGGTCGCCGGAGATCGTCGGGCTGGGAATCGTGACCCTCGTCTCCCTCGCCCTCTTCGTCGCCGTGGAGAGCCGGACCGCGGAGCCGATCCTCCCGCTCCACCTCTTCCGCAAGCGGGTCTTCACCGTCGCCAGCGCGGTGGGCTTCATCCTCGGCCTGTCCCTCTTCGGGACGATCACCTACCTGCCCCTCTTCCTCCAGCTGGTCACCGGTGCCTCGGCGACCAACTCGGGGCTGCTGCTGCTGCCGCTGATGGCCGGGCTGCTGACCAGCTCGATCGTCTCCGGGCAGGTGATCTCGCGCAGCGGCCGCTACCGGCTGTTCCCCATCGTCGGGACCGCGCTGATGTGCGCCGGCATGCTGATGCTCTCGCGCATCGACGCCGCGACCACCCAGGGCGCGGTCTCCCTCGACATGGTGGTGCTGGGGCTCGGGCTCGGGCTGGTGATGCAGGTGCTCGTGCTCGCGGTGCAGAGCAGCGTCGCGCGCGGCGACCTCGGCGTCGCCACGTCGGCGGCGACCTTCTTCCGCTCGGTGGGCGGCTCGGTGGGCACCGCGATCTTCGGCGCGGTCTTCGCGAACCGGCTGAGCGGCAACCTCGCCCACGACCTGCCCCCGCAGGCGCTCGCAAAGCTCGGCGGCACCCTGTCCGGGAGCCCCGCCGCGCTCCGCGCCCTCCCCGAGGCGATGCGGACCGGGTACCTCACCGCCTTCGCCGACGCCGTCGCCACCGTCTTCCTCGTCGGCCTGCCGATCGCGATCCTCGCCTTCCTGTTCTCCCTGGTGCTTCCCGAGGTGCCGCTGCGCGGTCGCGAGGACCCTGCGATGGCGTGCCGCCACGTCGGCGTCGGCATGGGGATGCCGTCGCCGCGGCCGTCGCTCGTCGAGCGCTTCCTCGCGCTGCGGCCGGTGATGCACGGTCAGCTCCAGACCATGGTCCCCGTCGATCTCCGCCGCGAGCTCGCCGACGCCGTCACCGGTCTCAGCTACGTCGAGGTGTTCGCGCTGCGCTCGCTCGAGCTCTCCGGGCGCATCGGCCGGACACTCTCCTTCGCCGACCTCGCCGCCGCTCCGGGGATGGACGAGGAGACGGCCGGGCGGCTCGCCGACGTCCTCCAGCAGCGCGGCCTCGTCGACCACGTCGTGGTCCACGACGGGCGCCTCGACCTGGTGATGAGCGATCGCGCGATCGACCTCGTCGGCCGCTACCATGAGGCCGCGCGGAGCGCCCACGGACAGATGATGTCGGCGCTCGACGAGGCCGAGCTGAAGACCATGCTGGGGCTCATGGAGAAGGTCGCCTCGGGGGTGCTGGGCACCTCTCGAGCGGCGGACGAGGTGGCGGCGCGATGAGCGAGGAGACGATGACCGCGCTCGAGCGCGAGCTCACCCTGATGGTGCGCCGGGTGCTGCGCGGGCTCTGGACCGCCGACCACGGCCCCGACATCGACCACACCGTCTTCCCGCTCCTCGTCGCCCTCCGCGACGAGGGGCCGATGCGGACCGGCGAGCTCGCCCGCTACTTCCGCCTCGACAAGTCGACGGTGAGCCGGCACATCGCCCGGCTCGAGGCCGCCGGCCTGGTCGAGACCCGCCCGGATCCGAACGACCGCCGCTGCGCCCAGCTCCACACCACCCCGCTCGGCGACCGGCGCGTCGACGAGATCCGCGCCGCCCGTCGCGCGCCGCTGCGCCAGGTGCTCGACGGCTGGACCGAGGGGGACCGCGACCAGCTCGCAAAGCTGCTGCGGCGGCTGAACGCCGCGATGAGCGAGCGCGAGGCATCGGTGGCCGGGACGCGGAGGCCCTCCTGACCGGCAGGTCGAAGGGGATGACCTCCCAGCCGATCGGCGATACACTCGGCGGTGGAAGGGAGCCGGCGAGGCGGAGCCGGCCATCGGTGGACCGTTTGCAGACGGTCGGGGCCGGGGTCCTTGAACCGGCCGCAGGGAGACGCGCATGCGGATCCGCCAGATGCTCGCCGCACACACGGAGGCGATCAGACCGGCCCTGACCCGGCGCCGCATCGTGATCGGGGTGCCCGCCGGTGTCGCCGCCGGGGTGCTGGCGCTGGTGCTCCTCCGTGCCGCCGCCGGCCCGGGGCTGCTCCCGACCGCGCCGTACACCGCCTCGCCGCCGACGGCGGTGAGTGGCCCGACGGCGCCGTTCCAGTCGGTGGCGCCGCTGCCCGACCCGCCGGCTCCCAGCCTCGCCACCGCACCGCCGGTGGTGCCCGGGGCGACGCCCGGCCGCGCGCCCGCCACCGCAGCGCCGAGCACCGCCCCGCCGGCTCCGCCGACCTTCGCCG
>VBHE01000148.1:6761-9525 GCA_005889515.1 Chloroflexota bacterium
CCCCGGCGGTGGTCGCCGGCCCGGTCGCCACCGCCCCGCCGACCCCGGCGCCGACGCCGAAGCCGACTCCCCCGCCGCTGACGCCCGCCGAACAGCAGATGAAGACCCAGCAGGCGCAGCAGACCCAGCAGCAGCAGAACCAGCAGCGGGCGCAGACGATGGCGCTCCAGCAGCAGCAGCAGCGCGAGAACCTCAACCTCCAGCAGCAGCAGCAGGCGGCCCAGCAGAAGCTCAAGGCCCAGCAGCAGCAGCAGCTCCAGCAGACCCCGCCGCCGCAGCAAAAGGCGGTCAAGCAGCAGCAGGCCCAGCAGACCCAGCAGCTGCAGCAGCAGCAGAAGCAGCAGAGCGCCCAGCTCCAGACGCAGCACGACCAGCAGACGCTCGCCCTTCAGCAGCAGCAGAAGCGCGACCAGCTCGCGCTCCAGCAGCAGCAGGCACAGCAGTGGCAGCAGCTCAAGCAGCAGGAGGCGTCGGGATCCGGGTCCCCGTCGCCGTCACCCGGAGCGTCGCCACCGGCCACGGCGCCGGCGTCGCCGGCCCCTTCGCCGACCCCGTAGCCTGAGCTAGTCGCCTCCCCGCCGGCGCAGCCGCAGCAGCAGCACGAGGACGACGAGGGTCACCAGCGCCGGGGCCCAGGGGCGGCGGCGGAGTTCGACCCAGAGGTCGTCGAGGCGGCCCCCGCTGACCGGCAGCGCGGAGAGCGGCAGCGGCTCCGTCGTCACCAGGCGGACCTCGCCGCGCACCCGGGGCTCGGGCTCGACCGCGCCGAGGGTCACCACCGGCAGGGACGCGAGCTCGGGTGCGGGCTCCGGCCTCGCGGCGGTCTCGCCGAGGCGGGCGGCGACCCGCTGGAGGAGGCGCAGCGCCGCGTCGCGCAGCCGCTCCTCGCCGATCCCCTCGGCCCGGCCGGTGACCTCGAGGTCGGCGTCGACGCGCAGCCGGGTCCCGGTCTCGGAGGGGCGGAGCCGCAGGTCGAGGCGGCCGCGGAGCACCCCGTCGCCGCGCGCCTCGCGGGCGTCGAGGCTGCAGGCGAGGGTCCCTGCGGCGCGGTCGGCCTCCCCCGGGAGCACCCGGCCGCGATAGGTGATCTGCGACCCTCCGGCCTGGAGGCGGAGCTCGGCGTCGACCCCGGGGGCGTCCCCGATCCCGCCGAGCGGCTCGGTCGAAGGGGGGATCAGCCGGGCGCCGGGGACGGCGTCGGCGGCACGGCGGGCGTCGACGAGGGCGTCGAAGACCGCCTGCGGCGGACCTGGGACGGAGAGCTCGGTCTCGAGGATCATGCGTGGCCGCCGATCAAAGCACGTCACCCTGCCCGATGACGAGTCACCGGCGGTCCGGCGCGGATTTCGCCATCGGCCGCCACCCGTCGATCACAGCCCCGGCGACCGGGCCACGACCGTGCAACACCGGGCTCGGCGGCTCGCGAGCGGGGGTATCGTCCTCGGCGCATGTTCCAGAGTCTCCAGCTCCACCCCCAGTTCGCCCTCGCCGGACTGCTCGGCTGGGTGGCCCTCTACCTCCTCTACAAGGTCGGATGGCGGCGTGACTTCGGCCTCCCCGTGCGCCGCCGGCTCCTCGTCAGAGGGCTGCGGGTCGAGCGGGAGCAGCTCGCGTTCGTCCCCTTCTGGTGGAGCGACATCCAGGTGCAGCGCGCCCTCGACGGCCACTGGCGCAGAACCCTGCGCCGTGGGATCGAGCACCGGGTCAGCAGACCGGCCTGAACTCCGGGTCGGCGAGCCCGGCGTGGTCGAGCGCGTCGACCACCCACTGCAGCGCCACCGGGTCGTAGATGATCCCCACGTGCTCGACCGGGTCGAGCGGGCAGCGGTCCTGGAGGGTCACGTCGGTGACCCGAGGGCCGCGGAGGAAGGCGGAGGTGTACGGGGTCACCACCTCGTCGTGCACGGTCTGGACGACGGTGTAGTTGACCGCGCCGACGGTGTCGCCGCCGGCGTTGAGCCGGGCCAGGAAGGCGGATCCCGCGACCTGCTCGGCACACGCCTCGCAGCCGCCCTGCCCGGCGATCGGGGCGGCGCCGACGGTGGTGCCGTGGTTCGACGGTGAGAGCCCGACCAGGCCGCGCACCCGGGCGGCGCCGCCGAGGAAGCGCATCCAGTAGCGGGGCATCATCCCGCCCTGGGAGTGGCCGACGACGAGGACGTGCGACGCGCGCGTGGTCGCGAGAACCCGGTCGACGAAGGCGCCCAGCTCGGCGGCGTTCTGCTCGACCGGGTCGATCGCGCGGTGGCCGTAGTCGAGGGCGAAGACGCAGTAGCCGAGGCCGCGCAGCACCGGGGAGAGAAGGTTCCAGCTCGCGGTCATGTCGCCGAAGGTGCCGTGGACGAGCACCACCGGGTCGGGATGCGCGGCCGCCGGCCGGCAGCCGGGGTCGTTCGCGCCCGGAGGCGGGATGCCGGGGGAGGGGAGCGTCTGCGCGCCCGCGGCGCCGGTGTCGACGCCGAGCATCAGCCCCGCGATCACCGCGGCGACGGCGGCGCGCCCGGCTCGTCCCCTCACGGGACGAGTCTACGGGCGCGCTCGCGCCGTCACCCGCCTTCCGATCAGGGGAAGAACGAGGAGTGGTTGAAGTACTCGGTCGAGGACACGAGCTGGACGATCCCGACGTCGTCGCGGTGGCCGGCGTCGAGGAACGCCGCCCAGAAGTTCTGGCCCTGGGTGTCGGGGGGCCGGAAGAGGTACTGCTGGTACCAGCTCGCCACCAGGTTCATGTGGTACTCGTGCGAGTTCGCGAAGGTGTCGCCGA
>VBHE01000102.1:0-8937 GCA_005889515.1 Chloroflexota bacterium
ACCGCGGCGAGATCGCACGGCGCATCCTCCGCACCTGCCGGGAGATGGGCATCGCCACCGTCGCGGTGTTCTCCGACGCCGACGCACGAGCTCCCTTCGTCGCCGAGGCCGACGAGGCGGTGCGACTGCCCGGAGCCTCCGCGACGGAGACCTACCTGCGCGGCGACGCCATCGTCGACGCGGCGCGGCGCACCGGCGCCGACGCGGTCCATCCCGGCTACGGCTTCCTCGCCGAGAACGCCGGCTTCGCGACCGCGGTCATCGACGCCGGCCTCATCTGGATCGGCCCACCGCCGGCAGCGATCGAGTCGCTCGGCGACAAGGTGAAGGCGAGGCACATCGCGCAGGACGTCGGGGCGCCGCTCGCTCCCGGGACGGCAGATCCCGTCGCAGGTGTCGACGAGGTGCTGGCGTTCGTCGACGAGCACGGGGTGCCGGTGGCCATCAAGGCGGCGTTCGGCGGTGGCGGGCGTGGCCTCAAGGTCGCCCGGACCCGCGAGGAGATCCCCGACCTCTACGACAGCGCCGTCCGTGAGGCGGTCGCGGCCTTCGGCCGGGGCGAGTGCTTCGTCGAGCGCTACCTCGACCGCCCAGCTGCTCGCCGACACCCACGGCAACACCGTCCACCTCTTCGAGCGCGAATGCTCGATCCAGCGCCGCCACCAGAAGATCGTCGAGGAGTCGCCGAGCGTCGCCGTCGACGAGGAGCTGCGCGAACGGATGGGCGCGGCGGCGGTGACCGCGGGACGGGCGATCGGCTACGTCGGCGCCGGCACCGTCGAGTTCCTCCTCGGCCCCGGCGGCGAGCACTGGTTCCTCGAGGTGAACACCCGCCTGCAGGTCGAGCACCCGGTGACCGAGTGCGTCACCGGCCTCGACCTCGTGCGCCTGCAGCTGCTCGTCGCCCAGGGTGAGCCGCTGCCGCCGGAGGCGCTGGCGCCGCGCCGCGACGGCCACGCCATCGAGGTGCGCCTCTACGCCGAGGACGCCGAGCGCGACTTCGCGCCCTGCACCGGCACCCTCAGCCGCGTCGCCATCCCGACGCCGCGCGGGGTGCGGGTCGACAGCGGCGTCGAGGACGGCTCGGTGGTCTCGACCCACTACGACCCGATGCTCGCCAAGGTGATCGCCCATGCGCCCACCCGCACCCAGGCCGCGCGGCTGCTCGCCGCGGCGCTCAGCGGCGCGCGGCTCCACGGGGTCACCACCAATCGCGACCTGCTGGTCCGCGTGCTCCGCCATCCGGAGTTCCTCGCCGGCGCCACCGACACCCACTTCCTCGAGCGTCACCCCGCCGCCGAGCTCGGCGCCCCGCTCGCGGACGAGGCCGAGGAGCGGTGGGCGGTGGCGGTCGCGGCGCTCGCCGGGCAGGTGCGGCGTGCGAACCGCCGCCGGGTGCTCGGCACGGTGCCGCCGGGATGGCGGAACAACCCCTCCCAGCTCGAGCGGGTGGAGTTCGAGGGCCCGCGGGGACGCCACGCCGCCGGCTACCGCATGGGCCGTGACGGGCTGCGGCTCGAGGTCGACGGGACCGCCCTCGACGCCGTCGCCGTGGAGGTCACCGAGGACGCGGTGGTGCTCGAGGCCGGCGGGGTGCGCCGCCGCCGCGAGGTGCACGTGGCCGGCGACGTCCACCACGTCGACGGGCCCGGCGGCGCGGTGACGCTTCGCGCACTGCCGCGCTTCGCGGCCGCCGAGACCGCGGAGGCCCCGGGCTCGCTCCACGCGCCGATGCCCGGGACGGTGCTGCGCGTCGAGGTCGCGGCCGGCGACGCGGTCGAGGCCGGCACCGTGGTCGCGGTGCTCGAGGCGATGAAGATGGAGCACGCGGTGGTCGCCGGCGCCGGCGGCCGGGTCGCCGAGGTGTGCGTGCGCACCGGCCAGCAGGTCGAGGCGGGCGCGGTCGTCGCCGTCGTCGAGGAGGCCTGAGGTGACCGCCGCGGTCTGGTCGAGCGACGAGCACCGGCTGCTCCGCGAGAGCGTGCGCGCCTTCACCGAGCGCGAGATCGTGCCACACCTGGCCGAATGGGAGCGGCAGGGCGAGCTGCCCCGCGCGCTGGCCCGGCGCGCCGGGGACGCCGGCCTGCTCGGCGTGGGCTGGCCCGAGGAGGTCGGCGGCTCGGGCGGCGACATCACCCATGCGTCGGTGGTCACCGAGGAGCTGATCCAGAGCGGCGGCTCCGGGGGCGTCATCGCCGGGCTCTTCACCCACGGCATCGCCATCCCCCACATCCTCGCCGCCGGCGACGCGGAGCAGATCGAGCGCTGGGTGCGGCCCACCCTGGAGGGCCGGCTGATCGGCTCCCTGGCGGTCACCGAGCCCGATGCCGGCTCCGACGTCGCCTCGCTGCGCACCCGGGCGGTCCGCCACGGCGACCACTACGTGGTGAACGGCGCCAAGACCTTCATCACCTCGGGCGCGCGCGCCGACTTCGTCACCACCGCGGTGCGCACCGGCGGCGAGGGCCACGGCGGCGTATCCCTGCTCGTGATCGAGCGCGACACCCCCGGGTTCACGGTAAGCCGGCGGCTGGAGAAGATGGGCTGGTGGTGCTCGGACACCGCCGAGCTCTCCTTCACCGACGCGCGGGTGCCCGCCGCCAACGTCGTCGGCGCCGAGGGCACCGGCTTCCTCCAGATCATGCGCAACTTCCAGACCGAGCGGATCGGGATCGCCGTCCAGGCGTACGCGACCGCCCAGCGCTGCCTCGACCTCGCGCTGGCATGGGCGCGCGAGCGCCAGGCGTTCGGACGGCCGCTGGTCGGCCGGCAGGTGGTTCGCCACAAGCTCACCGAGATGGCCCGGCAGGTCGACGTCGCCCGCGTGTACACCCGCGCGGTGATGGCGCGGATGCTCGCCGGCGAGGACTGCGTGCAGCAGGTGTCGATGGCGAAGAACACCGCGGTGATGGCCTGCGACCACGTCGCCGACGAGGCGGTGCAGATCTTCGGCGGGATGGGCTACATGCGCGAGAGCGAGGTCGAGCGCCACTACCGCGACAGCCGCATCCTCGGGATCGGCGGCGGCACCAACGAGATCATGAACGAGATCATCGCCAGGACCATGGGCCTGTAAGGGGAGACTCGGGTTGGACTTCGCGGACTACCGCCATCTGCTCTTCGAGCGCCGCCCCGACGGCGTGCTGCTCATCACCATCAACCGCCCCGACCGGATGAACGCCACCGACGAGGTGCTCCACAACGAGCTCGTCCGGGTGTGGCCCGACGTCTCCAGCGACCCCGAGACCCGGGTGGCGGTGATCACCGGCGCCGGCCGCGCCTTCAGCGCCGGCGGCGACCTCGCGATGGTGCAGACGCAGATCGGGAACTTCCCGAAGATGGCCGGCATCATGAGGGAGGCCGCCGCCATCGTCTACAACATCATCGACTGCGAGAAGCCGATCATCTCGGCGATCAACGGCGTTGCCGTCGGCGCGGGGCTCGCGGTCGCGATCATGGCGGACATCAGCATCATGGCCGAGGAGGCGCGGATCACCGACGGCCACATCCGCCTCGGGGTCGGCGCCGGCGACCACGCCGCCATCATCTGGCCGCTGCTCTGCGGCATGGCGAAGGCGAAGTACTACCTGCTCACCGCCGACTTCATCGACGGTCGCGAGGCCGAGCGCATCGGACTGGTGAGCCGCTGCGTCCCCGGCGAGCAGCTGATGCCCACCGCGTTCGAGGTCGCCACCGCTGGACCAAGCGCGCGCTCAACAACTGGCTGCGCCAGGCCGGCCCGATCTTCGACGCCTCGCTCGCCCTCGAGATGCTGAACTTCTTCGACGAGGACGTCGTCGAGGGCGCCGCCGCGATCATCGAGAAGCGCCCGCCGAGGTTCCCCTCGGCGCGCTGACCGCGCGTGACCGGCGCCTGACGGGCGCTCAGCAGGGCGAGGTCGCCCTCCAGGCCTCGACGAGCCCGTCCAGCAGCCGCCCACGCGCCGCCTCACCCGCGAGCAGCCGCCGCTCGTACGCCCGGGCGACGCAGCAGAGCACCTGGCAGGCGGTGGTCGGCTTGGGGATGACGCCGATGGCGCCCGCCTCGAGCGCATCGTCGATGGCGCTGAGGTCGCCGAATCCGGCGAGGACCAGGCAGGGGATGGTCCGGTCGATCCGCGCCGCCTCCCGCACCAGGCCGGCGCCGGTCTCTCCGGGCAGCCGCAGCTCGGTGACCGCGACGTCGACCCGGCCCCGGCTGATCGCCAGGAGCGCCCGCTCGCCGTCGGGAGCCTCGACCACGTCGTGGCCGCCCATCTCGAGGACGCTCGTCAGGAAGTGCCGAGCCTGAGGGTCCTGCTCGGCGAGGAGGACGCGAGCCATAGGTCTCACCTCAGGGCAAATAATCCAATCAAACTGTAAGGTAGGTTGATATCCCCACAGTCTCACGTCATCGTTTCGTGACAGCCGGTGTCAGATTGCGAGCCGCACCCCCTGGGCCACCGGCGCCGAGGCCGGGAGCCCGAGGTGGTTCCCCTGGCCCACCGTGATCCCCAGCTCGAGGAGATCGCGGGCCACCTCGGGGCTCTCCACCCCCTCGGCGATCACCGTGGCGCCGCGGTCGCGGGCGAAGGCCTGGGCGGCGCGGATCGCGGCCCGCGAGCCGGTCCGTGCGGTGGTGGTGCTGAGGCTGCGGGCGAGCTTGATGAACTCGGGATCGAGGGCGGCGAGCACCTCGAGGGTGGAGTGGCCGTCGCCGACGTCGTCGGCGGCGAATCGGATCCCGTGCTCGCGGTAGGCGCCGGCGACGAGTTGGAGGCGCTCGAGGTCGGGCACGGCCTCCTGCTCGGTGAGCTCGAGCACCACGTCGGTAGGCGAGCGTCCCGCCCAGCGGAGGAGGAGGAGCAGCTGGTCGACCTCGTGGACGGGGTCGAGGAAGGCGGCGGCGCTGACGTTGAGGAAGAGGGTCGTGCCCGGCGCCAGCCCGCGGGCCTCGCGGAGCGCGGCGCGCCGGCAGAGCCAGTCGAGGTCGCGGATGCGGCCGAGCCGGCGGGCGGCGTCGAAGAGGCCGGCCACGCTCGCCGCGGGGGCGGAGCCGGCGGGCCGGGCGAGCGCCTCACAGCCGAGCACCCGGCCGTCCCGGAGGTCGACGATCGGCTGGTAGACGACGTCCACCGTCCCCCGCTCGAACACCTCGGTGAGCAGCGCGCCGTCGGCGGAGATGGCGTGGTCCGCCGCGTCGTCGCGCGCCACCGTGCCCTCGACGCGGTCGCGGCCCGAGCGCTTGGCCCGGTAGAGGAGCTCGTCGGCGGCCCGCCAGGTGGAGGACGGATCGGCGCCGGCCGGCGCCGCCGCCCAGCCGACGCTGATCCGCGCGCCGCCCTCGAGGACGGTCACCGCATGCATCGCCCGCCGCATCCGCTCCGAGATCGCCGCCGCCTCGTAGGCTCCGGCGCCGGGGAGGACCACGGCGAACTCGTCGCCGCCGACCCGGGCGACGACGTCCGGCGCCCGGACCAGCGAGCGCAGGGTGATCGCCACCGCCTGGAGCAGGACGTCGCCTGCCTCGTGGCCGAGACCGTCGTTGATCGGCTTCAGCCCGTCGACGTCGATGGCGAGCACGGCGTAGCGCTGCCCGGGGATGACCCCGAGCAGCCGCTCGAACTCGCGGCGGTTCTTGAGGCCGGTGAGCCGGTCGGTGGTCGCCATCTCCGCGAGCCGACCGGCGCTCTCGTGGAGCGCGGCCTCCGCCCGCTTGCGGCCGATGAACTGGCCGAGCTGGCCGCCGATGTCGACGAGGACGTCGACGATCTCCTCCCCCGCCGGGCGCGGCTGGAAGGAGAGCACCTCGATGACCCCGGTGCAGGCCCCGTCGATGACGATCGGCACGGCGACGGCGCCACGCAGCCCGAGCGCGGAGACGCTCGGCGCGCAGGCGATGTCGGGGAGCCGGTGGAGGTCGGGGATCACCTCCGGCTGTGCGGTCGCCCAGGCGCGGCCGGGAAGATGCTGGCCGGGGCACAGCCGCAGGCCGTCCCACTCGGCGGCGAGGCGGTCGAGGTCGAATCCCTCGCCATGCCAGCCGTGGGCGCGGGTCAGCACCTCGATCCGCGGATCGCGCACCCAGAGGCTGCCGACCTCGAACTCCAACCCCCGGCCGATATGGGCGAGCACCTCGGTCGCCGCCTCGCCCACGGTCTCGGCGACGCTGAGGCTCCGCGCCACCGCGTACTGGAGCTGGCGGAGGGACTCCCGGCGCCGGCTGGTCAGCGCCAGCGAGGCGACGCCGGCGAGGCCCTCGCGGCGGCGCGAGCGCAGGCCGAGGCAGAGGGCGCCGACCACGGCGTCGCCGCGGAGCACCGGGGCGTAGGCGCCGCGGCGGACCCGGTTGCGGCGGGCGATCGTCCCGGCGACCGCGCCGAGGGAGGTCAGCTCGCGGGTCACCACCCGGCGCTCGCGAAGCGCGGTGGCGAGCGGCGGGTGCTCGTTGAGGGGGAAGGACCCGCCGGTGTTCAGGATCTCCTCGGGGTCGTGCTCGGCGACGATCCGGGCCACGCCGTCCTCGACCTCGACGAGGGTGCAGCGGGTCTCGGTGCCGCCGGAGACGGCGGTCAGGGCGAGGCTGGCGAGCCGGGGGATGGTGGCGAGCATGCCGTCCGGGTCGGCGGAGCCGGACATCGCCCGGGTCGCGGCGTAGAGGGCCGCGGTCTCCATGGAGCGCTCCCGCTCGGCCCTCACCGAGGCCCGGTAGAGGCCCAGCTGGCCGACGAGGAGCACCGGCGCCGGGGCGGCGACCAGGAGGTTCCCCACGTACCAGAGCGGGTCGAAGCGGGCCTGGATGAACGGGGCGAGCAGCTCCTGGAGGAGAAGCAGCGTGAGCGCGCCACCGACGCTCGGGGCGACCCGGCCGTCACCGCGATGGCCGAGGGCGAGCAGCCCGGCGGCGGTCGCCGTCGGCACCAGGGTGAGCAGGGTCAGGGCGCGGCTGAAGCCGGTGTACGCGCCGTGGGCGTCGACGGTGGCGGGGAGCACGGTCGCGAGCACCGCGCCGAGCGCGGTGAGCAGGACCGCGCCCCCGACTCCGAGCGCGATCGCGGTGAGCACGGCGCGACCCGGCCGGCGCAGCGGGCCCCCGTGGTGGACCATCGCCGCGGTGAGCAGCGCCGGGGTGGCGAGGACGATGAGGGCGACGACCATCGACGACGTCTGGGAGCCGACCCCGTGCAGCCCTCCGGGGACCACCCCGGGGAAGGAGAGGGCGCGGGGGACGCTCAGCGCGGCGAGTGCGATCGCGGCAGTGGCGGTTCCCAGCGAGCGGCCGTGGACCCGACAGCTCGCATCGAGCAGGGCGAGGGCGGCGACGACCGTGTAGATCGCCGCGGTCGAGAGGGAGACCGCGGGCAGGAACCAGCTGAGCTCCACCCGGCGGTCGGGGAGCAGCAGTGCGATCGACAGCAGCGCGAGCCCGAACGCCGCCGAGGCGCCGATCCACGCGCCGAACCCGCCCCACGGCGCGTCCGGGGGCAGGGACGGATCGAGCGGCGCGGCGTCTCCGGGGCTGGCCGCGCCCCTCTCGTGGTCTGGCACCCTGCGAGTGTGCCCGCGGGTCGACCGCGCCCCCGTGACGCCGCGGCAACCGCAGGGTGAAGGGTGGGGCCGCCGCGCGGGTGGCCGGGGGGTCCGGGGCCGTAGGATGGCGCCGATGACCCCGCTCGGCGCCGTGATCCGCGGGGCGGTGGCCGGCGCCGCCGGCACCGTCGCGATGGACGCCTTCTGGTACGCGCGCCACCGCCTCGGCGGCGGCACCCAGGATCCGCTGAGCTGGGAGTTCGGCGGGCCCAGCGACTGGGAGCACGTCTCGGCGCCCGCCCAGGTCGGCCGCCGCCTCGTCGAGGGCTTCACCCAGCGCCCCCTCGACGCCCGCTGGGCCCGGCTCACGAACAACCTGATGCACTGGGGATACGGCGTCACCTGGGGCGCGATGTTCGGCGTGGTGGGCGGCTCCCTGCGCCGGGTGCGCCTCGCGGAGGGTCCGCTGCTCGGGCTCGGGGTCTGGGGATCGAGCTACGTCGTCCTCCCCCTCGCCGGCCTCTACAAGCCGATCTGGAAGTACGGGATCGGCGAGCTCGCCCCCGACCTCGCCGCCCACCTCGTCTACGGCACCACCTCGGTGGGCGCCTTCGCCGTGCTGCGCGGGGCCGGCTGACGACACTGCCGCTCGGGTCGACCCGCCGCCCTCAGACCGACGCCGGCTGCTCCTGGGCGAGCACCTCGCCCAGCCGCCGGTGCAGCCCGGCGAGACCGGGGGCGGCGGCGCGGATCTCCTCCGGCCGGGCGGCGCCGAGTGCCGCCGTGGTCGCCTCGACGAGGGCGATGAGGCCGGCGCCGCGCACCGGCGCCGCGCCGGTGGCGCGCGGCTCGAGCCGCGCCCCCATCGTCCGCGCCGCCTCGTCGGCGGCCCGTCCCGACAGATGCTCGGTGTGGATCCGCTCCCAGAGCAGCCGCTGCAGTGGGGGATGCGGCTGCAGTCGCATCAGCGCGCGAGCGTGCTTCTCGGAGAGCGCGCCCGCACGGATGTCGTCACGGATCGGGTCGGGCAGCCGGGTCACGTTGAGCAGGTTGTGGATGTGCTGCCGGGTGATCCCGACCACCTCGCCGACCTCCTGCCAGGAGCGCAGCCCGAGACCGGCGCGCAGCCGGGTGAGCGCGTGCGCACGATCGACCGCGTTGAGCTCCTCGCGCTGGATGTTCTCGATGAGCGCCTCGACGTACGCGCGGTCGTCGTCGGCGTCGACGACGATCGCGGGGATGTCCTGCAGGCCGGCGCCGCGCGCCGCGCGCCAGCGACGCTCGCCGGCGACGATCTCATAGCCGTCCTCGCCGCGGCGGCGCACCCGGATCGGCTGGAGCACACCGTGCACGCTGACGCTGCGGGTCAGCTCCTCGAGACCGCGCGGGTCGATGCGACGGCGCGGCTGGTCGGGCCGCGGCCGGATGC
>VBHE01000102.1:9022-15685 GCA_005889515.1 Chloroflexota bacterium
CCCTGGCGCACAATCGCCCGCCGATCCTACGCCACGGGCGCCAAATCGGGGCGGGTTCGGGCCATTCCGAATGATTCGTATGACTGCACCACGAACCGCCCTTCTGAGTCGGGAACATGCCGTCGTCGATCGGACTTCTCCCGGAGGGAGTTGGCCCCCGCCGCAGTTGCGTGGACGCGGCGGGGGCCGCGGAGGGTTGGATGGTTCGGTGTGGACTGCGCGCGTCGGTTGTCGACGGCGCCGCCATGTGACGCGCAGACGCCGCCAAAACCTGCGCGGGTGGACAAACACCTGTCCACCCGGAGGTGGACTGTCGCGCAGACGCTCCGAATGCGCTAGCGTGTCGCCGACGGAAGGCGGGGTGAGGAGGCCGAGGGACGAGGTGCTGACGCCGACACCCCCTCCACGGGGGGGCATCCGGCAGGTCCGCCTCGCCGGCGAGAGCTGGGGCGCGGCGGCGCGACGGCATCTCCGCGCCTTCGCCCGGAGCTTCCAGCCCGGCTCGGTGGCGAGCTCCGAGGAGATGGCACGGGGCGGTGCGCTCCTCTACGGGCCCGGCGCGGCGCTCGTCGCCCTGGCCCTCCTCCTCCCCCACCCGGGCGCGGACGACCGGGCGCTGGGGCTGACCGCGGCCGCCGCCGGCGCGGTCGCCCTCGGCCTCTGGCGCTGGGGCGAGCGGCTGCCGCGCCCCGCCTATCCGGCGCTCACCGCGCTGGGGACCGCCCTCATCACCGTCGCCGTCCACTTCGGCGGCACCGAGGGCAGCGCCTTCGCGTACCTCTACGTCTGGGCGGCGCTCTACGCCTTCTACTACTTCTACGCCGGCCAGATCGTGCTCCAGCTCGCGGTGATCACCGCCGCCTACGGGAGCCTCGGCAGCACCGCGCCGGCGATGCCGCTCGGCGGTCTCATGGTGCTCGGCACCGTGGCGATCGGCGGCATGCTGATGCGCGGCGCCGTCGACGGCCTCCGGGTGCGCGAGCGCAGCTTCCGCTACCTCTTCGAGACCAACCCGCAGCCGATGTGGGTGTACGCGGTGGACGACGAGCACTTCCTCGCCGCCAACGACGCCGCCGTCGTCCAGTACGGGTACCTCCGCGAGGAGCTCGCCCACATGCGGCTGTCGGACATCGCCCCGGCACGGCGCTTGCTCACCGGCGCCGCGAGCGCGATGGGCACCCCCGCAGGCGGGCTGCGCGAGGTGCACCGGCTCAAGGACGGCCGCTCCATCGAGACCCAGGTGTATCTCGACCGGGTCCGCTTCGAGAAGCGTCCCGCCATCCTCGCGCTGTGCATCAACGTCACCGAGCAGACCGCCCTGGAGCGCGAGCTGCGCCACCGCGCCTTCCACGATCCGCTCACCAAGCTCGCCAACCGCGCGCTGCTCCGCGACCGCCTCGCCCACGCGATCGCCCGCCGCCGCCGCGAGCCCGGGCCGCTCGGCGTCGTGGTCATCGACCTCGACAACTTCAAGGCGGTGAACGACACCCTCGGTCACGGCGTCGGCGACGAGCTGCTCATCGGCGTCGCCGACCGGCTCGGTGGCCTGGTCCGGCCCGGCGACACGGTGGCGCACATCGGCGGCGACGAGTTCGCCATGCTCCTCGACAGCGCCGGCACCGAGGAGCTGAACGGGGTCGCCGAGCGCATCCTCGACTCCTTCCGCATGCCCTTCACCGCCGGCGGCTCGGAGATCTTCGTGAGCGCCAGCGTCGGCGGCGCGGTCTCCAGCGTCGGCCGCTCCGTCGACGAGCTGCTCCGCGACGCCGACCTCGCCATGTACTCGGCGAAGGCGGCGGGCCGCAATCGCTACGAGGTCTACGCGCCGGCGCGGCATGGCGGCCAGCTGCGCCGGCTCGAGCGCGCCACCGACCTCCGCCGCGCCGTCGAGAACGACGAGTTCTTCCTCGAGTTCCAGCCGGTGATCTCGCTCTCCACCGGCGGGGTGGCGAGCGTCGAGGCGCTGGTGCGCTGGCGCCATCCCCGCCTCGGGGTGATCTCCCCAACCGAGTTCATCCCCCTCGCCGAGGAGACGGGGCTGATGGTGTCGATCGGCAGCTGGGTGCTGCGCGCCGCCTGCGAGCAGATGCGCCGCTGGGAGGCGACGCTGCCCGCCGGGATGCGGTTCCCGATGGCGGTCAACGTCTCGCCCCAGCAACTGCGCGAGAGCCGCTTCGTCGACGAGGTCGACGACGTGCTCCAGAGCACCCGGCTGGAGCCGTCGCGACTCACCCTGGAGGTCACCGAGAGCGCGATGGTCCACGACCTGGTGACCGTCCGCGAGCGCCTCGACCGGCTGCGCGGCTCCGGGGTCCGGGTGGCGCTCGACGACTTCGGCTCCGGGTACTCCTCGCTCGGCTACCTGCGCGGTCTCCCACTCGACCTGGTGAAGATCGACCGCGTCTTCGTCGGCGACCTCGACCTCGACCCGGAGACGCCCTCGTTGATCGCCTCCATCGTGCGCCTCCTCCAGGCGCTCGACCTCGACATCGTCGCCGAGGGCGTCGAGACCTCGGCGCAGCTCGAGCAGGTGCGCGCGCTCGGCGTGGACTGGGTGCAGGGATTCCTGCTGTCTCCGCCCGCCGACGCCGACACCTTCGAGGCACGCCTGCGCGGTGAGGTGTGGCGACCCCGCCCCGCCGGGGTGTGAGCGAAGAGCTGCAGTTCCGGTCAATCGTGGGCACTACTGCCGGCGGGGGATGAGCACCAGGCCGAGCGCCGCCGCGACCGCGCTGGCCGCTGCGGCGAGGAGCAGCGCCATCGCCGCGGACCACTGCACCAACGGGCCGGCGATCGCGGAGCCGAGCGGCAGCCCCACGTAGTTGAGCGCCATCGACACCGCGAACGCTCGGCCCTGGACCGTCACCTCGGTGCAGCGCTGACGCAGCGAGAAGAGGCTGACGTCGAGCGGGCCGGTGGACAGTCCGATCACGATCATCCCGATCACCGTCTGCGCCACGGTGTCCGCGGTGGCGACCACCGCGAGCCCGAGCGCGGAGCCGGCGATGCCGCCGGCGAGCAGGTTGCGCTCGCGTCCCTCGGTGCTCGCCGACCCCGACACCACCCCGGAGATCACTCCGGCGAGCCCGAGGACGGCGAAGAGGGCGCCGATCACCGCGGGGCCGGCGTGGAGCCGCTGCGCGGCGAGCGCGGGCAGGGCGACGACGAGCACCCCGGGGCCGACGTTGCGCAGCGACACGCTCACCGCCAGGCCGCGCAGCGTGGGGTGGGCGAGCACGTAGCGCAGGCCGTCGAGCACCCGCCCGGCGAGCGCCCCTCCGTCGGCCTCCGTGCGCCGGGGATCGGCGACCCCGCCGACGGTGAGCGCCGCGCAGGCGTGGAGGGCGCCGGTCACGACGATGGCGACCGCGGGGCCGGCGGAGCCGACGAGCACGCCGCCGAGCGGCGGACCGAGCAGGCCGGCG
The DNA here is from genome assembly GCA_005889515.1 of Chloroflexota bacterium. Lineage (GTDB taxonomy): Bacteria > Chloroflexota > Dormibacteria > Aeolococcales > Aeolococcaceae > CF-96. The sequence goes on from VBHE01000102.1 coordinate 12,448, forward strand.
ACCACGTAGCCCCCGCTGTCGAGGGCGTTCGCCTTGTCCCACAGCCGGCTGGGGACGACCGCGGGGAGCATCGCCCGGGTCCCGGTGTCGCTGAGCGGCGTGGTCAACGACGACACGGTGAGCGCGGTGAGCAGCAGCCACGGTGAGAGCCGCCCCGTCGCGGAGAGCCCCGCGACGAGCAGCAGGGAGAGCGCGGCGACCACGTGGTCGACGCGGATGAGCCGCACTCGCGGATAGCGGTCGAGGAGCGCGCCGGCGAGCGGGCTGACGAGCAGGCCCGGGGCGATGCTCAGGCACACCGCGAGCCCGGCGAGGCCGGGCGACCGGTACTGCTCGAGCACGAGCAGGACGACGGTGACCTGGCCCATGCTGAGGGCCACCCGGGCACAGAGGGCGGCGACGGCGAGGCGCGCGAAGCCGTCGAGGAGCAGCAGCTGCCGGTAGCTCGGCGCCGGCCGCAGCTCGCCGAGTGCTCGCGCGCCCATCCGCGGGTCAGCCCGGCCCGCCGTCGCGAACGCTGAGGATGGTCAGCGGACGCACGCCGCCGGGCGTCGCCACGTCGACCTCCTCGCCTCCCGCGCGCCCGAGCAGTGCCCTGCCCACCGGCGAGGCCACCGAGATGCGTCCCTCCAGCGGAGCGGCGTTCGCGGGGAGGACCAGGGTGTACAGGTGCTCACCCTCGCTGTCCCGACATCGCACCGTCGATCCCAGGCCGGCCGCCGCCGGCGAGCCGGCCTCTCCCCATGTCGTTGCTCGCTCCGCCATGCCCCACCTCCCGAGAGTTCGCGCTGCGGGCACGCATCCAAGCCCGGCGCCCGGGGGTTTGGCAAGGTTCGACAAACATGCGACGGTTCGCAACACCGGTGAGGCCGGTTGCTACGTCTGTTCGCTCCCGTCGGCGGCCACGCCGAGCAGCTCGGCGGCGGCGGGAAGGCTCTTGCTCATCTGCATCCGCGCCACCCGGCGGTCACGGGCGATGACGCTGAGCCCGGAGGCGAACTCGTCGTCGTAACTGCAGCCGAGCCAGCGCCCGAGCATGAACGCTCCGGAGGTGTGGAGGGTGAGGTAGACGACTCCCTTGGAGCGCACGTTCGCCTCCCGGGGGACGTACATGCCGAGGATGTGACGGTTGTCGTACACGCGACACTGCGCCCGCCAGAGGAAGGATCCGAGCGGGTTCTCCGGCGCCCGGCTGTGATTCTCGATGCAGAGGTCCTGGCCGGTCTGGCGCACGGTGACCGCCTCGCTGTCGATGCTCAGCCGTCCCTCGGCGGTGGTCTCCCAGAGCGCGTACCAGGTGCCGGCGAGGCTCAGCGTGCCCGGCGCGTCGACCGGCTCGCCGGCGCCGCCGCCGGCGCGCCGGCGCTCGCGCAGGGCGATCCGATACGGCCCCAGCAGGGTGGCGGTGCCGCCCGGGAACTGGGTCTCGATCCGCGGCAGGAAAGCGCGCCCTGGGAGCAGCGCGCCCCGCTCGAGGTTGGCGAGATGGGGGCGCGAGTAGGAGATCCGCCGCGCCAGCTGCTCCTGGCTCAGTCCCTGGCGCAGGCGGAACTGACGCAGGGCCGCGCCGAAGCTCGTCTCCTCTGTCGCCATGCGCGGTGTATAGCGCAACCCCGCGCGCACGGTCCACCGTAATTTCTACGGACGTTGTCGTCACTGTCGACAGTTGTCAAACGGGTTGACTCGGCACCGCCTCCGGCGTGTGCGGCGACAGCTCGAGGAGACGCTCCAGCCGCCAGCCCCGGCCCACCCGGTCGCTGACCTCCGCCTCCGGACGGACGGTGTAGGAGTTCCGCGTCCCCTGCCGCTGCCGGGTCACGTACCCGGCCTCGACGAGGTCGGTGAGCACGCGCGACACCGTCCGTTCGCTGACGTGGGCGACGGCCGCCAGCCGGGCCACCGTCGGGCGCGGCGTCGACGCGATGCAGAGCAGGATGAGACCGTGAGTGCTGATGAGTTCGGGCATGGTGCAGCGCTCGGCCATCGGCGTGCTGCACACAGTACACCGTCGTGCACTGCGGGGAAAGTGCAGGCTGCTCATGCGGGGATGACACTCGACACCACCATGGCGCAGATGCACTACGCCGCTGACTGTTCAGCGCCATGTCAAGGGGTCGCGGTGCAGCACACCCGCGCGTCAGGAGGTGGAGTTCAGCTCCAGCCAGGCCTCCCTCGCGAGCAGGTCGGTGACCTCGGCGAGGGTCATGTCGTCACTGGGGAGGACGATGTCGCTGCTGAGGATGTCGTCGGCGGGCACGCGGATGCCCTTGTCGCGCACGAAGGTGAAGAGCTCAGCGAGCGCGGCGTGGTAGGCGGCATCGTCGCCGGCCCTGACCGCCGCGACCAGGGTGTGGTCGTAGGTGTCGAGCGGGTCGCGCAGCGAGGCATCGAGCCGGAACTGGCCCTCGCCGTGGATGCGGATGACGATGCCCGCCTCGCCGAGCGCCGGCGCCGCGGCGGCCGCCGGTGCGGGGAGCTTCGCCTGCGCCTTCAGCGCCGCGAGCTTCGCCTGCACGTCGTTCTCCATCGCGGTCACCTGCAGCTGGGCGTCGAGCGCCGAGCCGCCGAGCCCCGGCTGGTCGAGCACGCCGCTGTCGAGCAGGGAGTCGACGGCGTCGGCGTGTGCCTGCATCCCCGCGATCTTGTCCTGGGCGCGGGTGATCATCAGCGAGGTGTCGTTGATGTGCTCGCCGATCCCCGCGAGCGACTCCCCCGCCTGGCTCACCGCCTGGTTCGCCACGTACTGCGCCTTGAGGGTGTCGCGCTGGCTCTGGAAGGCGGTGAGCCGCGCCTGGTACTTCTGCAGCGCGGTCTGCAGCTTCGCCACCTGGGACTGGATCGTGGCGAGCTGCGGGGTGAGGGCATCGCGCTGCGCCTGGAGCACGCTGGCCTGGGTGAGCGCCTGGGTGGCGAGATCGTCGCGGCTCTGCTGCACCGCGGCCTGGGCCTGGCCGTTGAGCCTGGCGACGCGGGCGTCGAGATCGGCGGCCTGGTTCTCCAACCGCTTCTGCCCGGTGGTCGCGTCGACCAGCGCCCTGCGCATCCGCTGCTGCTCCTCGAGAAGCTTCTCGTAGGAGAGGTCGAGCGCCTGCCCCGGGTCCTCGAGCCGGTCGGCGGCGGCGTTCGCCTTCTGCTGCACCACGTTGCTGAAGCGGCGGAAGATGCTCATTCGGCGTGCTCCTCGTCAGCGGCCGCCACGGGCGGTCTGCTGGGCGGCGATCAGCTCCGGCAGGGCCGC
>VBHE01000103.1:0-417 GCA_005889515.1 Chloroflexota bacterium
AGGTGAGTGGGAACACGGGGCGAGCACCGCCCACGCTCGGCCCCTGTGCGTATCGGTCCAAGGGCGCCTCACGAGGGCTCAGCCTGATGCGTTGCTGCCGTCCTGATCCAGCGCAGCACACGCTGCCGGTGCGCCGAGATGGCTGAGACACCCGCGCGACGGTCCACCGACCTGGCAGCGAGGCGGCGCAGCGCCAGGCTGCCGTCCTCGACGCCGGTCGAAGGCGCCGAGCATGGCTCAACGACCCCCGACGTCACCGGGTTGGATCGTCTCGCGACCCTTCCCGAGTGGTTGTCCGCGGCGCAGCCCGACCGGCTGAGCGCGGGGCTCGCCATGGCCGTGCCCGAGGTGGCCCGGGGCGATCTCATCCTCCACGAGTGCGATCCCCGGCACTTCCGCCTGGACAAGGGCACGTGG
>VBHE01000103.1:487-1057 GCA_005889515.1 Chloroflexota bacterium
AGGCCGCTCAGCCCGGGTCGGCGATTGCCTTCGGCGCCGAGGGATGGCGCTGTCTGCTCCCGGAGATCGGCGTGGAGCTGCACACCGCCCCGCCGGACACCAGGCTCCCATTGATGCCACAGCTCACGGATGCGAGGCGGGCGCGTGTGCTGCTGGAGGATGCCATTCGGGCCGGCACCCCGACCCGCGCCGGCGTGCGCATCGCGGCCTGCCGGCCCAGGGTCATGCGGTATGCCCGGGGCAGCCGCTGCACCATCCGCTACGAGCTCGATCACCCCGGCGTGGCGAGCGGACCAGACTGGCCTGACGTGGTCGTCGCCAAGACGTATCGTGACGGCAGGGGCGAGAACACGTTCCACGGCATGCGAGCGCTGTGGAGCTCGGAGCTGTCCCGGTCCTCCGCTGTCGCGATCGCCGAGCCGCTCGCCTATGTGCCCGAGCTGCGACTGCTCGTCCAGGGCCCCGTGGCCGAAGACCGCACGCTCAAGGAGCTCATCTGCCTGTCGGTCCGGAAGGGAACGCCGGCGGAGCGGGACGAGGTCGACGAGTACCTGGCCAAGGCCGCAGTGG
>VBHE01000103.1:1089-11513 GCA_005889515.1 Chloroflexota bacterium
GGCGGAGATCCACGCCACCATCGAACGCATCGCCCGCCGCTTCCCCGGACTCTCCGGGGTCGCCGCGCCGCTGCTGGCCCGAGTGGCCGACCTCGCCGCCCAGCACCCTGCCGATCCCGCCCGGCCATCACACGGCACCTTTCGCCCCGCGCAGGTGCTGCTGCATCGGGGAAGGGTCGGCTTCATCGACTTCGACGACTTCTGCCAGGCGGAACCAGCCCTGGACGTCGCCCGCTTCCGAGCCGGCGTCCGGGACTGCTGGATGCGCACTCACGTGGCGGCTGACGGCACCATCCCCAGCCCGGAGGCGACCGGCGCCGCGACCACCGCTCTGGAGGCGGCGTGCGAGTGGTTCCTGCACCACTATGAGGCTGCGGGGCACGTGTCGAGAGAACGCGTGATGCTCTGGGAGACGGTCGACCTGCTCACAGACGTTCTCCACGCCTGGACGAGAATGAGCCCGGGCCGCCTGCTCGCGGGGATGCTCGCACTGGACGATCACCTGCGCAGGTGCGGGCTCATCGCCGACCTCGAGACGCTGGCCGTTGCGAGGGATGTGGGCTCCCGGTTCCGGGCCGCGTAGCCACCGACACTCCCAGCGCCCCCCGCCGGCTCCTCTTCCGCAGCGCGCTCCTCAGCCCACACCGTCTCCACCAGCTCCTCATGATGTGATTGTTCAGTCACTTTATGCTACCATCAGCCCAGCCGTGGCCATGCATTACCCGAGCTTCGGTCCCTTATCGGTCACATCTCAGTGGAGAGGCCCTCATGAGGATCATCGTCGACCGCGACAAGTGCAGCGCGCTCGGCATCTGCGAGTCGGTCGCCCCGGACTTCTTCGAGATCTCCCAGGACGGAATCATGGTGCTGAAGGAGGAGTTCGTCACCGAGGACCGTCTCGAGGAGCTTCGGGAGGCCTGCGATGGCTGCCCGACCGAGGCGCTCAGCCTCGCGCCCTGAGAGACCGGGAGGACAGACCGTGACCGATGATCGCCGCCTCGTCGTCGTCGGGGCATCGCTCGCCGGGCTGCGCGCGGTGGAGGGCGCGAGGCGCAGCGGCTTCACCGGCTCCGTCACCCTCGTCGGCGCCGAGGATCACCTGCCCTACGATCGTCCTCCCCTCAGCAAGAAATTCCTCGACGTGGACACCGATCCCGCGGAGCGGACGACGTTCCGCTCCGAGGACGTGCTGTCGAGCGAGCTGGGCGTCGAGCTCCGGCTCGGCTCGCCGGCCACCGCCCTCGACGTGGCTCGCCGCGAGGTCGTGCTCGCGAACGGGACGGTGGGATACGACGCGCTGATCATCGCCACCGGGTCGTCCGCCCGGTCGCTTCCCGGCTGCGAGCACCTCGCCGGGATCCACACGCTGCGGACCCTCGACGACGCCCTCGCGCTCCGCGCCGCGCTCGACGCGCGACCGCGGCACGTTGCCATCGTCGGCGCCGGCTTCATCGGCTCGGAGATCGCCTCGTCCGCGCGATCGCGCGGGCTCGCGGTCACCATCCTCGAGTCGCTCCCGACCCCGCTCGGACGCGCCCTCGGCGCCGAGCTGGGACGGGCCACCTCGCTGCTCCACGAGCGGCGCGGCACGACCCTGCGGTGTGCCACCGGTGTGCAGGCCCTCGAGGGGAACGGACGGGTGGAGCGGCTCGTGCTCTCCGACGGGTCGGTGGTGGAGGCCGATCTCGTCGTCGTGGGGATCGGTGCGACGCCGGCGATCGGATGGCTCGACAGGTCGGGCGTGGAGGTGGCGGGCGGGGTTCTCTGCGACGAGACCCTGGCGACGTCGGTGCCGGGCGTCTACGCCGCCGGCGACGTCGCCGAGTGGGTGAATCCCCTCTTCGACCGGCGGATGCGCGTCGAGCACTGGACGAACGCCGCCGAGCAGGGCGCGCTGGCCGCGCGCAACGCGCTCGATCGCGACCCGGCCCGGCCGTACGCGGCGGTGCCGTACTTCTGGTCCGACTGGTACGACAGCCGCATCCAGTTCCTGGGAATCCCGTCGTCGACGGAGAGCACGGTGGTCACCGGCACCGCGGAGAGCGGTCGCTTCGTCGGCCTCTACCGTGACGGCGACCGCCTCGTCGGAGCTCTGGCGGTCAACCACCAGGCGAGCATCATGAAGTACCGGGCGCTCATCGCGAAGCGTGCCGGCTGGGACGAGGCGCTCGACTTCGCCGCCCGGCTGCACGCCGCGTAGCACGCCGCCGCGACCGGCGTTCAGCCCAGGATCGCCTTGATCTCCACGAACTCGTCGATTCCAGACGATCCCAGCTCGCGACCGAGGCCGGAGAGCCCGTATCCCCCGAACGGGGTGTCGAGGTAATCGCGGGTCCTCGCGCCGTTGATCTTCACCTGACCCGACCGGATGCGCCGGGCGACCCGCCGCGCCCGCTCGACGTCGGCCGACCACACCCCGCCGGAGAGCCCGTACGGGGTGCTGTTCGCGATCGCGACCGCGTCGTCCTCATCGGCGTACGGCTGCACCGCGAGCACCGGACCGAACACCTCCTCGCGCCCGAGTCGCATCGCCGGCACAACATCGGAGAAGACGGTCGGCACCTGGTAGTAGCCGCGGGTCAGCCCGGGTGGCGCCTCAGGGCCACCGGTGAGCAGCCGGGCCCCATCGTCGATCGCGGCGCGGATGTGGCCGCGCACGCTGTCGCGCTGGCGGGCGCTGACCAGGGGCCCGAGGTGGACGGAGTCATCGAACGGGTCGCCGACGCGCAGTGCCCGGGTGCCCGCCACCAGCCGCTCCTCGACCTCGTCGAGGACATGGCGCGGGACGAGCAGCCGCGACAGCGCGTTGCACGCCTGCCCGCTGTTGAAGAAGGCCTGCTCGATCGCGCTGGGGATCACCGCGTCGAGGTCGGCGTCGTCGAGGACGAGGTTCGGCGACTTCCCACCGAGCTCCAGACAGACGCGCTTCACCCCGGCGGCGGCGAGCGCCGCAACCCGCGCGCCCGAGCGGACGCTTCCGGTCAGCGACACCACCGAGATCAGCGGGTGGGTGACGAGCGCCTCGCCGACCCCGGGTCCGTTGCCGCACACCAGGTTGAACGCCCCGGCGGGAAGGCCGGCGGCCTGGGTGCACTCCGCGAAGACGAAGGCGTTGAGAGGCGCGACCTCGCTCGGCTTCAGGACGATCGTGCATCCGGCGATGAGCGCCGGGGCCACCTTCGCCGCGATCTGGTGCAGGGGCATGTTCCACGGGGTGATCGCGGCGACCACCCCGGCGGGCTCGCGGACCACGGTTGCGGCGCCGATCCGCTCCTCCCAGGGATGGTCCGCGGCGACGTCGGCCATCCGCTCGATCACCGTCGCGGGCAGGCGCACCTGCGCGGCGACCGCGATGTGCCGCGGCATCCCCACCTCGGTGGCGATCACCACCCCGAGCTCGTCGCCCCTGCGCTGCAGCTCGGCGGCCAGCGCGCGGACGAGCGCGATGCGTTCCCCGACCGGGCGTGCGGCCCAGAGCGGCCAGGCATCGTGCGCCGCCCGCACCGCGCGGTCCGCGTCGGCCGCGGTGCCCTGGAGCACGTGCGCGACCGGCAGCTCGGTGCTCGGGCTGACCACGGAGATCCGCTCCGCGCCGCTCGACCCGACCCACTCCCCGCCGATGAGGTGCTCGAGGCGGTCACGCACCGACGCGGGCAGCACCGCCGCCGCCGAGGTCACCGGCCCGGGCCCTGCGTGACCCGCACCGGCATCCGCTTGACGCCGCGGAACCAGTTCGACACCAGCCGGTCCGGCTCGTCGAGCACCTCGATGCGGAGGTCGCGGCCGAGCACCTCCTCGTAGAAGACGCGCACCTCGAGTCGGGCGAGGTGGGCGCCGAGGCAGAAGTGCGGCCCGGCGCCGAAGCCGAGGTGCTTGTTCGGCTTGCGGTGCAGGTTGAACCGGTCGGGCTCGCCGAAGACGCGCTCGTCGCGGTTGGCGGAGGCGAACCAGAGCACGACCTTGTCGCCCTCGTGGACGGTCCGGCCGTGCATCTCGACGTCGCGCGTCGCGGTGCGCCGCATGTGGATCACCGGGGTGACCCAGCGCACCATCTCCTCCAGCCCGCTGCGCAGCACGCCGGGGTTCTCGCGCAGCTCGTCCCATACTCGGTGAGCGCTCAGCGCGTGCACCGACCCCGACAGCAGGTTGCGCGTGGTCTCGTTCCCGGCGACGGTCAGCAGGACGTAGTAGGAGTCGAGCTCGCCCTGCTCGAGCGGGCATCCCTCGACCTCGGCGCCGACGAGCGTGCTCACCACGTCGGTGCGCGGCTCGGCGCGGCGCTGTGCGGTGAGCCGGTGGTAGTACTCGAAGAGCTCGGTGCGCGCCGCGGCCGCGGTCTCGGGACCAGCGGAGTACTCGGGGTCCTCGCTGCTGATCTGGTTGGTCCAGCGCAGCAGCAGGTGCGCGTCCTCGACGGGGACGCCGAGCATCGGGGCGAAGACGAGCAGCGGCAGCCGGGACGCGATCACCTTGACGAAGTCGAACTCACCGAGCTCGAGGGCCTCGTCGAGCAGCTGGGTTGTCACCTCCCGCACCCGGTCGGCCATCACCTCGACGCCGCGCGGCGCGAAGCTGCTGATCAGCGGCCGGCGCATGAGGTTGTGGCGCGGCTCGTCCATGTTGTGGATCTGGGGCGGGGCGCCCTCACCCTCGCCCCGGCGCCGGCTGAGGATCTGGGTGCCCTGGCTGTTGCAGAACGTGTCGGGGTCCTTGGCCACCGCCTCGACGTCGGCGTACCGGGTCAGCGACCAGAATCCCGGCTCGTCACCCGGCTCATCGTTCCAGAAGAGCGGAGCCTCGTCCCGCAGCGTCCGGAAGAGCTCGCCGTCGCGCATCGCGGCGAACGGACCGGTCTCGAGCAGGTCGATGCCTCCCAGCCGGGGAGGGGAGGGGGACTTGGCGGTGGACATGGCGCTCTCCAGGCGAGGGGGAACCGGTCCGCAGTTTGTGACTGAGAGTATACATCTTAGAGCTCGCTGAGGCAAAACCCCGCCCGGTATGATAGTCTGTATTCACTTCTCACCCGCCCCCAACGGGGCGTTGCCGAGCGGAGGGCCGGAATGCGACGGATCGTGGTCACCGGGGCGGCGTCCGGCATCGGGGCCGCGCTCGCGACCGCTCTCGTCGCCGAGGGGTGTGAGGTCCTCGGCATCGACCGCAGGCCCGATGTCCCCGAGGGCGTCGTGCCGGTCCTCTGCGATCTCTCCGACCTCGCGGCCGTCCGTCGGGTCGCGGACGGGATCCCGGGTCCGATCGACGGCCTGGCCAACATCGCCGGCGTCCCCGGCACCGCACCGGCGCGCACCGTGATCTCCGTCAACCTGCTCGGACTGCGCGCGCTCACCGAGGCCCTGCTCGACCGGATCTCCGAGGGAGGATCGATTGTCCACCTCGCCTCGCTCGCCGGCCACGGCGGCGGCACCTTCGACGAAGAGGCCGCGACGCTCCTCGCGTCCGGCGATGAGGAGATCCTCGACCGGCTCGAGCGGCGCGGGCTCGGCGGCCCCGATGCCTACCGGCTGTCGAAGCAACTCGTCATCCGCTACGCGTCGGCGCTCGCCGCGCGGCTGCTGCCGCGACACATCCGGAGCTGCAGCGTGAGCCCCGGCCCGGTGGAGACCCCGATCCTCGGCGACTTCCGGGCGACGATGGACGGGGTCGACGGCGCCACCGCGCTCGTCGAGCGTCACGGCAGGCCCGAGGAGGTCGCCGCCGCGGTGGCCTTCCTCCTCTCTCCGGCGGCGTCGTGGGTCAACGGGATCGAGCTCTGCGTTGATGGCGGCCTGCTCGCCGCGCGCTCGGGCGCGTCGCGCTCGCAGGCCGGGCTCGCGGTGGGATGACCATGACTGCACGACCGAGGTCGACGACCGTGGCGGATCCAGAGGACGACGTCGACGACGTCGCCCTGGCGGTGCTCGATCGGCACGCCGCCACCGGCGGCCGCGCCGACGCGGTGGCGGGGCGGGTCAAGAACGCTCGCGGGCGGCGGACCAAGCAGAAGCTGATCGAGGCGGCGATCCGCTGCTTCAGCGACTACGGCTACCGGCGCACCCGGATCCAGGACATCGTCTTCCAGGCCGGGGTCTCGCAGGGCAGCTTCTACCGCCACTTCACGACCAAGGGCGAGCTCCTCCTCGAGGCGCTCGAGCCGTGCCTCGAGGAGCTGCTCACCGTCACCAGCGGTGCCGGGGGTGGCGGCGGCGCCCCGAGCCTCGAGGCGATGATGCAGGTGACCAGCGCCTACTTCACCTCGTACGCGAGGAACCGCCTGCTCCTGCGCCTCCTCCGTGAGGCCGCGGTCATCGACGCCGAGTTCTACGAACGCTGGCAGAACCAGCGGCAGCGCTTCATCGGACGCACCCAGCGGTGGATGGAACGGCTCCACGCCGGCGGCCACATCGGTGAGGGGAACTTCCCGGTGCTCGCCGACGTGCTCGGGTCGACTGTCGAGCAGACCTGCTACGTGCACATCGGGCTGCCCGAGCAGGCTCCGCGGCAGGAGCAGATCCAGGAGCTGGCGCGGTGCGTGGCCGAGGTCTGGTTCAGGTCCCTGCCGCCACCGGCACCTGCTGGGTAGAGCTCTCCCCGTCGGCGCCCGGATCACGACGGTGCGCACCAGTCCCGACTCGGGCGGCGCCGCGAGCAGGACGTCGGGAAGGTGGTCGAGCGCCACCAGGTGCGGACGCGGAGGATGGAGGACGCCCCGCGCCAGCCGGTTCAGCACCACCTCGATGGTGCGGGCGAGGTTGTCGGGGTTCTCGGTGATCCAGCTGGCCCACTCGACGCCGACGACCGAGCGGTTGCGCAGCAGCACGTGGTTCGCCGGCAGCCGGGGGATGTGGCCGCTCGCGAAGCCGACGACCAGGTAGCGCCCGCCGAAGCCGAGGGAGCGCAGCGCCGCCTCGGCCATGTCCCCGCCGACCGGGTCCAGCACCACGTCGACCCCGGCGGGGAACCGCTGCTTCATCGCCTCGCGCAGGTGGGTGACGCGCCGGTCGAGGACCAGCGCGGGCCGCACCGGGGCGGAGGCCCAGAAATCCGGATCGGATGTCACCGTGATCACCCGGGCGTCGAGCTGCACCGCGGTCTCCACCGCGGCGTGGCCGACCGCGCCGCCGGCTCCGAGGACGAGCACGGTCTCCCCGGCGCGCAGCCGGCCGCGGTCCTCGAGGGCGTAGCTCGCCGTGCCGTAGGCCTCGATCGACGCGGCGGCGACGGAGTCATCGACCCCGGACGGGATCTGCACGACGCACCGGGACGGCGCCACGACGTGCGTCGCCCAGGTGCCGTAGTCGCTCTTGAGGACGACGACCCGTGTGCCCGGATGCAGGTGCCCGACGCCCGGGCCGACCTCGAGCACCTCGCCTGCCGCCACCGCCCCCGGGGTGAAGGGCAGGGGCGGCCGCACCTGGTAGCCGCCCCGCACGATCAGCCGGTCGACGAAGGCGACGTTCGCCGCGGTGATGCGGATCGACACCTCGTCCGGCCCCGGCGCCGGCGTCGGGCCGTCCTCGACCGCGATCCCGTCCCGTGTCCCGAACGAGCGGCAGACCAGGCGCCTCACGTCGGCACCCTCCAGTAGCGGTCGCGGACCCGGCCCTTGATCAGCTTTCCCGTGGGTGTGCGGGGAAGGTCGTCGACGAAGTCGACGCTGCGCGGCGTCTTGTAGCCGGCGAGCCGCGCACGCACGTGGCCGATCAGCTCGGCGGCGAGCGCGTCGCTGCCCTCCCCGCCGGGGACGAGCTGGACGACCGCTTTGACCTGCTCCCCCATCTCCTCGTCGGGCACGCCGACGACGGCGACGTCGGCGACCGCCGGGTGGAGGACGAGCACGTCCTCGATCTCCTGCGGGTAGATGTTCACCCCGCCGGAGATGATCATGAACGCCTTGCGGTCGGTGAGGAACAGATACCCCTCCTCGTCGAGGTAGCCGATGTCGCCGACCGTGGTCCAGGTGGGGTGGTCGGGGTGCTGCGCCTGGCGCGTCTTCTCGGGATCGCGGTGATAGGCGAAGGGCAGGACCTCCCGCTCGAAGTAGACGGTGCCGACCGTTCCCGCCGGCACCTCGCGGCCGTCCTCGCCGCAGACGCGGATGGTTCCGAGGACCGCCCTGCCCACCGAGCCCGGCCGGCGCGACCACTCCTCCGGGGTGATCATCGTCGCCCCGTTCGTCTCCGTCGAGGAGTAGTACTCGTGGAGGATCGGCCCCCACCAGTCCATCATCCGCTGCTTCACCGCGACCGGGCACGGTGCGGCGGCATGGATGGCGACCCGCTGGCTCGAGAGGTCGTACCGCGCACGCACCGCATCGTCGAGCTTCAGCATGCGGACGAACATCGTCGGGACCCACTGGCTGTGGGTGACGCGGTGGTGCTCGACGGCGGCGAGCGCCGCCTCGGCGTCGAAGCGCTCCATCACCACGACGGTGCCGCGCCGGCGACAGGTAGACGGTGCGCTCGTCGAACCCGAAGCGGCCCCCGAAGAGCCCCACCATCGCGTCACCCGGCTCGTCGACCCGGCGCTCCGGCAGCGGGGGCTTGATGCCCTTCGGCCGTCCTGTCGTCCCCGACGAGTACAGCATGTCCCCGCCGCGCGGCTGGTCCGCGAGCGGCGAGGTGCGCGACGCCGCGAGGGCCTCCTCGTAGCCGTCGAACCCGTCGAGCTCGCCCCCGAAGGCGACGCACCACAGCGAGCGTCGAGCTCCGTCCAGCGCCTCGGCGGCGCCGCTGACCGCGCCGCTCACGAACACCGCCTTCGCCTCGCAGTCGTCGACGACGTAGCGGATCTCCTCGGGCCCGAGCCGGTGGTTGACCGAGGTCACGTAGAGGCCGGTGCGCTGCGCGGCCCAGTAGATCTCGAAGACCCGGGGACTGTTGTCGGAGAGCAGTGCGATCACGTCGCCACGCCGGAACCCCATGTCACGGAGCCGGTGCGCGAGCCGCAGCGAGCGCTCCTCGAGCTGGCCGTAGGTGAGGGTCTCGCCGGTCCCGGTCATCACCACGGCGACGTGGTTCGGATCAGTTCGTGCGTACGTTCCCGGATACATCGAAGCTCCTCAATCTGCGGGGGGACTCCCCCCGCTCACTCGAGGCCATCGCTTCGCGATGCCCTCGAGTACCCCCCTGCGACCGACCTGATCCCGCGCCACCATGCAGGCGACCCTCGTCTCCCTCCACCGCTGTCCGAGATGAAGCCACGGCATGCTCTCCCAGGCGCGAGGCCACGGGATGGCGATCTCCTCGACGCTCGACCCGTGCAGGTCGTCGCGAAACGCCTGCTCGAGCAGCGACCCGGTGCGGGCGAGGGCGTCGCGCGCCCCGACCAGCACGCGGTCGAAGCTCATGAACCCGTGGATCTGACCGGGGTAGTGGAGGAGATCGACGGGCACTCCCGCGTGGCGCAGGCGCCGGACGTAGGCGAGGCCCTCGTCGCGCAGCGGGTCGAACCCCGCGGTGATGACGAGCGCCGGCGGAAGACCCGCCAGCGACGGCGCGCGCAGCGGCGAGACGCGCCAGTCCTGCGCCTCGCCCGCCGCTTTCAAGTAGTGGTTCGTGAACCAGCGCATGCCGTCGCGCGTGAGCATGTAGCCGTCGGCGAAATCGCGATACGACTTGGATTCGGCCGCGACGTCCGTCACGGGGTAGATGAGCACCTGAAGCGCGATGGCGGGGCCGCCGGCGTCGCGCGCCATGAGCGCCACGACCGCGGCGAGGTTACCGCCGGCGCTGTCGCCCGCGACGGCGACCCGACGGCCGTCGATCCCGAGCTCGCCGGCGTGCGCGACGACCCAGCGCGTCGCCGCCCATGCGTCGTCGACGGCCGCCGGGAACTTGTGCTCCGGCGCCAGCCGGTAGTCGACGGCGACGACGGTGACGCCCGCTTCGGCAGTGATCTGCCGGCACTGGACGTCGTGCGTGTCGAGATCGCCGATCACCCAGCCGCCGCCGTGGTAGTAGACGAGCACCGGCAGCGGGGTGCCGGCAGGCACATCCGCCGGCCGGTAGACCCGCAGCGGGATCGGCCCGCCCGGGCCGTCGGCGGTGAGGTTTTTGACCGCGCCGATCTCCGCCGGCGTCGGAGTCGAAGCCGGGCGGGTTTCGCGGAAGAGCTGTCGGGCGTCCTTGGGCGACAGCGTGTTGTAGGCGGGCCGCCCCGACTTGATGACGAGGTTGATCACTTCCTGGGCCTGGGGATCGAGGGCCATGGCACGCTCTCCTTCTCGGGATGACATCTCGGCGACAGCCTAGAACACGTCGTCGCGCCGACCGCTCTCGAAGTCACGCGTGCGCTCCGCGAGCGCGCCCGAGTCGAGCAAGCCCTTGTCGGCGAGCAGTTGCTCGAACGCGTGCAGCCAGCGCTCGTAGTAGCTCGTGGATTCGCCTTCGCGCTCCGCGTGCGCGATCTCGGCGATGAGCTGAGCCTGA
>VBHE01000388.1:0-3188 GCA_005889515.1 Chloroflexota bacterium
GAAACCCTCGGCAGTGTAGGTCTGGTGGCCGCCGACCGGGATGAAAGTGCTCGCCGGGCTGAGGGTCAGGTGGTCGAGGGGCCCGACGTTGACATGGAGCGTGGCGGTCCCGGTCTTGCCGCCGTCGTCGCCGGTGACGGTGTGGTCACCGGGCGTGGTCGGGCTGCAGAAGTTCACCGTGCAGGCATGAGCGTCGACGGTGAAGGTGGTGAACGCGGTCATGTCGCCGAGGTCGTTGCCGTAGGCGTCGAAGCCCTCTGCCGTGTAGGCGACCGGGGGATCGTTGGCGGTGATGGTCTTGGGGTTGGGGCTGAGGGTCAGGTGATCGAGTGGGCCCGGGTTGACGGTGAGGCTCGCGTGGCCGGATGCGAGGCCATCCGTGCCAGTCACGGTGTGGGTGCCCGGCTTGGTCTCCGTGCAGGTGGCCTGCGTGCACGACCCGCTCGCGTCGTCCAGGGCGAAGACGGTCACGGCGGTGACGTCGCCGAGGTCGTTCCCGAACGCGTCGATGAAATGGGCGGTGTACGACTGGTGACCCCCGGCGGTGATGCTGGAGCTGGAGGGGTTGAGCACGAGGTGGGCGGTGCCCGCGTGGGCGACGACACCGTTGCTCATCGCGCCGGCGAGCAGGGCGGCGCCGGTTGCCAGGGCGAGGCCGCCGGGCCGCCTACGCATGCTCGGGACCTGAATAGTTGTTCGTCGACGTCCGGACGGTCATGACCACTCCTCGCCTGGGTGCCAGGCAACGCTGAGAAGATGTGGACGACCAGTCCCGGTCGCCCCCCCGTTCACCGGGGGAGGCTACAAGCGAATCAAGCGCGTCGTATGCGTCGAGAAGCAATCGAAGCGCGCTGTTACGCGGAGGTTGCACCTCCGTGGCTTTCCCCACAGTCGCCAGCGGTTCCGTACACGTCCGGCGAGCCCGACGCAACCCGGGTGGTTACGGCCACCCGTCCGCTGACCTACCAGGCGCAGTGCACGTGGGTGCCTTCGAAGAGCACCTCGGTGGCGCCGTCGGTGCGGCAGCCCTGCATGAAGGCGCTCTCGTCGGCTCCGAGGCGGCTCACCGGGTGACCGTTGATGACGTCGGCGTCGAAGGCGGTCCCGTCGTAGTGGCGGGATCGGGTGGTCGTGTGGGAGCCGCCGGCGATCTCCGAGACCCTGAAGGAGACCGACCCGGCGCGGTTGAGCATCCCCCTCAGCATTCGGGTGTCGAGGGCGACGGTCCCTCCGGGGGCGGTGCCGTAGTGGCTGCGCTTCGCCTGACCGCCGTGCGCCGTGTCCACGATGTTGCTGTGCGCGTCGGCGCCGTCGACGACCTTGCTGACGTGGACCGTCGCCAGGGTGATGTTCCGGGTGCCGAGGATCTGGGTGGCGAGGTCCTGGGAGGTCGCCGCCGAGACCACGACCGGGGCCGCGGCCGTCAGCGCGGCCGCGCCGAGGACGCCCAGCGCGAGCCGGGCGCGGTGAGTGAAGCCGTGCGTGTCCATGTGCCTCTTTGGCGCGGGGGTCAGGACGGCCACCCGCAGTAGACGTAGTCGGCCTGCTGGAGCACCTCGGTGGCGCCGTGGGCGCGGCACCCGGCCAGGAACTGTCGCTCGACGGCACCCGAGGCGTCCACCGGACGGCCGCCGATGCGGTCGACGTCGAACCCGTCGCCGGTGATCCCGGCGACGCGGAAGGTGTAGGTCGCGGACAGGTCGAGCACGCACCACGGCGAGGGTGATGCGCGGGCTGGCGAGGATCCGCCTCTCGACCTCCCGTGCAGCGGGCGGCGCCGCCGGCCCCAGGACGATGGCGGCCACGGCCATGACGGCAAGGAGGAGGAGGCACACGGCGAGAAGCGCTCGCAGGGCCGCGTACCGGGAGCGTCCGCGGTGGATGTCGACCATGCCCTTCAGCGTGGGCGGCCACCGGTCCGGTGCCGAGGGCATGCGCACGACACCTGGGAGGCAATCCCTGGACAACCACGTGGAGAACGGCCGAGGTTATCGCTGCCGGACAACTATCGATGTCGGTTCCTAGTAGGAAATGGCGTGCAATGTGAGGTACATCTCATTAGCCTATGCGGCTATTGATAACCGCTATCGGGAGACCCATCAGCGGGAACCGCAGCCGACGTGAGATGGGAGACAGGGTGACGATGAAGCCTCGTGTACGCCGACAGCTGATCGCCGGGGGCCTGGTGGCGGGCGCCCTCGCCGTGGCCGCGCCCGCCGTGGTGAGCGGGCACAGCAGTCCCGCGCCGGCAGGTGTCCACCAACTCCCGCCGCCGCTCCCCGACCCCGGCGGAGGTTCGGGCAAGCCCTCCTCCTCGCCCGAGCCCTCGCCGACCCCGGGTGGCGGTGGTCCCGGCGGCGGTGGCGGGGGCGGTGGGGGCGGCGGCTACGTCATCCGTTGACCCAATCCTCCTTCCTGAGCGGCCGCCGCAGCGCGGCCGCTCAGGACCACCCGCAGTGGATATGGAGGCCCTCGTAGCGCACCTCGGTGGCGCCGTCGGCGCGGCAGCCGTCCATGAAGCGCCGCTCGGCGTCGCCGCCGAGACGCAGGACCGGCTGCCCGTCGATGCTGTCGACGTCGAACGCCAGGCCCAACGCGTGCCGGTTGTGGCCGGAGTGTGAGCCGCCGGCGATCTCCGAGACGCCGAAGGTGAACGCCGTCGCGCGGTCGAGCAGTCCGCGGAGCATGGCCGGGCTCAACGCGACCGTCCCTCCCTCGCCGCTCCCGTAGGAGCTGCGCCGCGCCGGGCGCCCGTGCGCGGTGTCGGCGACGTTGTCGTGGGCGCTGGCTCCGTCGGGAGGATCGTCGCCGCGGGGATCGAGGTGGCCGGTCGCGAGGGTGATGCGCCCCTCGGCGAGGATCCGGGCGGCGAGGTCGCGGGCGGGGTCGCGGGCGGGCGGCACCGGGCTCGCGATGCTGAGCAGCACCGGGATCACCCCCCGCGAAGCCGGGGCGAGGCGCTCGAAGGCGGCGCGGGTGAGGTCGATGCACCGGTCTGGCGCGAACGGCCCCCGGTCGTTGATGCGGACGGCGACGACCTTCCCGTTGTCGGTGTCGGTGACCTGGACCACGGTCCCAAAGGGCAGGGTCCGGTGGGCCGCGGTCATCGCGTTGGGGTCGAAGGGCTCGCCGCTCGCGGTCCGCGTGCCCTGGTCGTAGTAGGTGGCGTTGCAGCTCTCGTCGGCCCG
>VBHE01000388.1:3242-3791 GCA_005889515.1 Chloroflexota bacterium
CCCGCCTCAACCGCCGCTCCCGCCGCTCTCGAGGATCGACTTGAGTCGGGCGAGGTCCTTGCGGTTCGCGCGCCGCATCGCCGTGGCCATCAGCGGGGCGGCGACCTTCGAGAAGCCCGCAGGCTCGCCCCGGTTGCGCAGCCGCATCCGGGTCCCGCCGCCGGGTGCGTCCTCCCAGATGTAGGTGGTCTCCATCGGGAACGGCCCCTCGGCGGTGCTCATCACGAAGCGCTCGCCGGGGACGACCTCGCGGACCTCGTAGGTGTACGACAGCCGGCGTCCGAGGAAGGCGGCGGTGAAGGCGACCCGCGAGCCGGCGACCGCGGGCCGCGGCGACTTCCACTCGACCGCCTTGATGTTCACGTACCAGGCGGTCGCGTTGTCGGGGTCGGAGGCGTAGGCGGCGACCTCGGCGCGGGGACGGCGGATCTCGATCTCGGTCAGAACGTCGACGGGCATTCCGTCTCCTCCTCTGGCTACGCGATGCGCACCCCGCGGCGGGTGGTCAGCTCGTCGAGGTTGATCGCCATGCAGCCGTCGATGCCGCTG
>VBHE01000104.1 GCA_005889515.1 Chloroflexota bacterium
CATCGCCGCCGGGTTCCCGAGGAGCGCGGCGCAGCTGGGCCTCGACCTCACCGCGGCGATCCGCGACCTCTTCTTCGGCGACCCGGGACTCTCGCTCGCGGACATCGTCCACTTCGCGAGGCGGATCGTCGCCATCCTCACCAGCTGCGACGAGCGCCGCATCGAGCAGCTCGAGAACCAGAGCTGGTGGGACTTCTGCGACGCGCCGCGGCGGTCGAGGAGGTATCAGGACTACCTCGCCGACGGGTTGAGCCGCACCCTGGTCGCGGTCAAGGCCCGCGACCTCAGCGCCCGGACCGGCGGCGTCACCATGGCCCAGCTCCTCCTCGGCCTGGTGACGCCGGGCGGCTGCAGCGACCGGGTGCTCAACGGACCCACCAACGACGTCTGGATCGACCCCTGGCTGCGGTACCTCACCGGACGCGGGGTGCGCTACCGGCTGAACACAGTGGTGACGGGAATCCGCTGCGAGGCGGGCCGGATCACCGGTGTGACCTGCACCGAGGGCGGCGCCGCCCCCCGGACCGAGGACGCCGACCACTACATCGCCGCCGTCCCCATGGAGGCGATGCGGGGATTCCTGGCGAGCGAGCCCGGTCTCGCCGCCGCGGACCCGCAGCTGGCGCGGCTCGGCGAGCTGCGCACCAGCTGGATGAACGGCGTCATGTTCTACCTGCGCTCGGCGCCGGCGCTGGTGCACGGCCACAGCCTCTTCATCGACTCGCCGTGGGCGCTCACCTCGATCTCGCAGCAGCAGTTCTGGAGCGGCATCGACCTCACCACGATGGGCAGCGGCGAGGCGACCGGCATCCTCTCGGTGATCATCTCCGACTGGGACACCGACGGCGAGCTCCACCACAAGCCGGCGAGGGAGTGCTCCGCGCCCGAGCTGATCGCCGAGGTCCGCCACCAGCTCGTGGCGCGCGGCGTCCCCGGGCTCGCCGACGCCAACATCGTCCGCAGCTTCGTCGACGACGACATCCAGGAGCCGAACCCCAACCGCGACACCAACGCCGAGCCGCTCCTCATCAACACCATCGGCTCCTGGAGCTGCCGGCCGGATGCGGCCACCGCGGTCCACAACCTCTTCCTCGCCTCCGACTACGTGCGGACGAACACCGACGTGGCGACGATGGAGGCGGCCAACGAGGCGGCGCGGCGCGCGGTCAACGCCATCCTCGACACCGCGCGATCGACCGCCCGCCGCTGCGACGTCTGGCCGCTGCGCGAGCCGCGGATCCTCGCGCCGCTGCGCGCCCTCGACCGTGTCCGCTTCCGGGAGGAGCAGGCGGCGGCCGGGAGGGAGGGGTTCGCCTCTCCGGCCTCGGGATACCGACCGCCGACGTGGCCGGCGCCGCCGGGGCCGGAGCCGGTCGAGGTCGAGCTCCGCGGCGCCGCCGCCGAGGCGTCGAAGGCGGGGCGCGCCCGGTAAAGGTGCGCACCGGCGGTGCGCCGGGACGGACGCACTCCGGGCGCGGACTCAGTCGGCGCGGGCGGCGACCGCCTCGGCGCGCGCGAGGTAGCCGTGCTCCTCGAGCCAGTCCGCGGCCTCGCCGGCGGGACCGCCGAAGACGAACCGCCCGCGCTCGAGCACGTGGACGGTGTCCGCGATCTCCAGCAGCGCGCCGATGTACTGCTCGACGAGCAGGACGATCCTGCCCTCGTCGGCGAGCGCGCGCACCATGCCGGTGAGCTCACCGACCATCTGCGGGGAGAGGCTGAGGGAGAGCTCGTCGAAGAGCAGGCAGCGGGCGCCGGTGACGAGCGCGCGGCCGATCGAGACCATCCGCTGCTCGCCGCCGGAGAGACGGTACGAGGGGACGCTCAGCCGCTGCGCGAGCCGCGGGAAGAGCTGCAGCACCCGCTCGACCCGCCGGTCGACCTCGTCGGGGGGGAGACCCCAGCCGCCGGCACAGAGGTTGTCCCGGACCGACAGCGAGGGCAGCACCCGGCGGCGCTCGGCGACCATCACCATCCCCGCCTGACCGCGGCGGTATCCCGGCCAGCGCGAGATGTCGCGGCCGTCGAGGTGCACCGAGCCGGCGGACACCGGGACCAGGCCGGCGATTCCGGCGAGCAGGCTGGTCTTGCCGACGCCGTTGCCGCCGACGACCCCGACGACCTTCCCCGGGTGGCAGTCGAGGCTCACCCCGCGGAGCACCGGCATCGGTCCGTAGCGCAGCTGCAGGTCGCGCACCACCAGGCCGCCGCCCTCGGCCACCGGGCCACCCTTGAAGTCGGAGGTGACCGAAACCCGCGGCGCGGCGGCGCCCGCCGCGGCCGGGGCGTCGCCGGCCCGGCGCGGCGGACGGCGGGCGTCCATCCTCCTGCCGAGGTAGACGCGGCGCACCTCCTCCTGGCGGATGGTCTCGGCGGTCGGGCCCTCGACGAGCAGGCGGCCGTTCTCGAGGACGAGCAGGTGCCGGGAGAGGGCGGTGAGCACCCTGGGGTTGTGCTCGATGACGAGCAGCCCCCAGCCGTCGCGCGCCTGGAGGTCGAGGAGCACCTCGGCGAGACGCTCGCCCTGCTCGTCGGTGAGGCCGCCGGAGGGCTCGTCGAGGACGAGCACCTGCGGCCTCGTCGCCAGCGCCCGGACGAGCTCGAGCTTGCGCCGCTGGCCGAAGGAGAGCGCCGCGACCGGTGTCGCCCGCAGCCCGTCGAGCCCGAAGGCGGCGAGCAGCATCTCGAGGCGCTCGTCGCGCCGGGGATCCATCCCGTGGACGGCGACGACGTTCTGCTCGGCGGTGAGCACGTCGGCGAGACGGGGGAACTGGAAGCTGCGCCGGATCCCGGCCCGCGCCCGCGCCATCGGCGACCAGCCGGTGATGTCGTGGCCGCCGAGCTGCACCGTCCCGTCGTGGAGGGGGACGAACCCGGTGAGCGCGTTGATGAGCGTGGTCTTCCCCGCGCCGTTGGCGCCGACGATGCCGACCCGCTCGCCCCCGGCCACCCGGACGCTCACCGAGTCGACGGCGCGGATGCCGCCGAAGTCCACGGTGATGCCCCGTCCCTCGAGCGCCATCGCCGCCACCGGACGGTGGATCGCACCCTCGCCGAGGCTGACGAGCGCGATCCGGGACAGCGGTGGCCCGGCGACGGCCGCCCTGCCCTCGAGCTCGACCTCCGCGGTGCGCATCCGCAGCCTGCGGGTGCGCGCGGCGATGCGCTCGCGGTTCTGGCCGAGCACGAGCGCGGCGACGAGGATGGAGCCGGAGATGAGATTGGGGAAGAGGTGGAGGGGCTCGAGGAGGATGGGGATGGCGGTGAACGCCGCCGCCACCAGCCAGATCGACGAGAGCTCGCGCATCCCGCTCGCGATCGGGATCGCGACGTAGATCACCGAGAAGATGAGCCCGAAGGAGAACACCGGCGGCGGCGCCCCGTTGACGAAGGCGATGAGCAGCCCGCCGATGCCGATGAGCAGCCCGCTCATCGCGAACACCAGCAGCTTGATCGCCCAGTTGCGCAGCCCCATCGAGGCGGCGCCCTCGGGCACGTGGCCGACGAGCACGGTGCGGAATCCCAGTCGCGAGCGCAGGGTGGCGCGGACGGCGAGCGCGAGCACGAGCACGATCACCCCGGTGATCAGGTAGAGGGCGCGCTGGGTGTCGAACCAGCCGGAGAGCTCCGGCTGGGCCACGCTCCACCCCGCGGCGCCTCCGGTGACGCCGGGGATCGAGAACGCCACCTTCTCGATGCCCACCTGGACGACGAGCGAGGCGACGACGAAGTACAGCCCGGTGACCACGAGCGAGCCCAGCCCGGTGAGCACCGAGAGCCCGACGGCGACGCCGAGCCCGAGGAGGATGCCGGTGACGTGGTTCCCCACCCCGCCGTTGGTCGCGGAGTGGGCGAAGAGGTACGCGGAGATCCCGGCGATGCCCGCGGCGTTGAGCGGCATCTCCCGCAGCGCGGCGATGGGAAGGAAGAGCCCGAGGCCGATGAGCCCGGAGACGAGCGCCGTCGACCCCGCGTAGAGCAGGTACCCGGGGAGGAGGAGGAAGCCCCCCACGCCGAGCAGGCTGACGAGGATCGCCGGGAGCGCGCGGGGGGTCAGCGCGCGGCGCAGCACCGGCCCCTCCTCACGTCTGCAGGTGGGCGAGGTGGCGCCGCTTGCGGCCGACGTAGAGCACGCCGACCGCCATGATCACGACCGCGGTGAGGTTCTCGAGCCCGGGGGCGAGATAGCCGGCGAGCATCGACCCGATCATCCCCTCGGCGATGCCGAGCACCAGGCCGCCGGCGAAGGCGAGGGCGAAGGACTCGAGACCGCCGAGGACCGCACCGGAGAGGCCCCACACCATCACGAAGAGCAGCAGCGGGGTCGCCAGGGTGGTGCGGGTGCTCACCAGGATGCCGGCGAGGCCCGCCATGCTCCCGGCGAGCGCCCACACCCGGATCACGTAGCCGGTGAGCGGGATCCCCAGCGTCGCGGCGGTGTCGGGGTCGTCGTAGATGACCCGCACGAAGAGGCCGAAGCGGGTGCGGCGGAGCGCCCAGGTCGTCACCGCGGCGACGGCGATGCAGGTGACGAAGGACCCGATCTGGTCCGCGGTCACGTAGGTGAGGGCGAAGTCGAAGCCCCGCGAGCCGAAGACCGGCGCCCCCGCGGGGTTGTTGAGGGGGAGGATGAGGTCGGCGGCGGCGAGGAGGAGGAGCGTGATCGCGAGGGTGAGGATCATCACCAGCCCCTTCGCCCAGGTCGCGAGGCGGAGCACGAACAGGCCGAGCGCCGCGCCGAGGACGCCGCCGAGGACGAGCGTGGCGGGCACCGCGGCGGCCCGCGGGACCGCCCAGACCGCCTCCATCCGCCAGTACAGCGCGGCGCAGAGCGCGGCGACGCCGGCCTGTCCGAGGTTCACCACCCCGCTGATGCGGTAGGAGGCGACCATCCCGAACGCCATCAGCCCGTAGATGGTCCCCAGGGTGACGCCGATGATGAGCGCCGACACCAACAGCGCCACGGTGTGCCGCTCCCTCCTCGATTCGCGCCCACCCCTGCGCCGGACCCTAGCACAGGTCCGTCGGCGCCCCCCGGGACGAACCCCCGCTCAGCTCCAGACCCGGTCCGCGAGCTCGGCGAGGACCGCGGCGACCGCCTCGGGGCGCTCGCGGTGGACGTCGTGCCCGGCGCCGGTGACCTCGACGAGCCGGGCGTCGGGGAGGTTCGCCGCGAGGTGGCGCGAGCCGGCGACGTAGACGTGCCAGTCGTCGGCGCCGACGATCACCGCGGTGGGGCAGGTGATCCCGCCGAGGCCGTCGATGACGAGGGAGTCGTGCTGCACCGCCACCTCGGCGACCTCGCGGGAGAACCCGCAGCGCTCGGCGACGGTCTCGACGCTGCGGTTGTACGCGGCGCGGCGCTCGCGGTTGCGGAAGCCCGGACCCGCGGAGAGGACGGCGAGCGCGGCGACGGTGTCGGGGTGCAGGAGCGCGTGGGCGAGGGACAGATAGCCGCCGACGGAGTGGCCGACGAGGAGCGCCGGCTCGCCGGCGGAGTCGAGGACGGTGGCGAGGTCGGCGAGGGCGGCCTCCCGGGTGTACGGGCCCGGGTACGGCGCCGAGCGGCCGTGGCCGCGCAGGTCCCAGGTGACGACGGTGTGGCGGGCGGCGAGCGCCTCGACCTGGGCGTCCCACACCTCCGCCGAGGTCGCGAACCCGTGGGTGAGGACGATCGGAGGACCCGATCCCCGGCGGCTGACATGGAGGCCGCCGATCAGGGTTCGAGCGTTCGTGAGCTCGCCTGGAGGTGGG
>VBHE01000390.1:0-1634 GCA_005889515.1 Chloroflexota bacterium
AGGGTGTGACATGGCGACACCCAGGCAGAAGCAGGCCGCTCGCAAGAACATCGAGAAGGCGCGCCAGGTGCAGAGCGCCCGTGCGCACGGTGAGCGGATCCCACGACGCACACAGGGCCTGAGCACCGCGGAGGAGAATCGCATGCCGGAGAAGGAGTTCGCCTTCCCCGAGCAACGGAAGGAGCCGCTCACCGACGCCGCCCACGTTCGCAACGCCATCGCGCGCTTCGATCAGGTGGAGGGTGTCACCGACGCGGAGCGGGACAGGGCATGGAAGCGGATCCAGGCGGCCGCGAAGAAGTACGACGTCGAGGTCTCCGCGGGCAGTTGGCGAGAGCTCTTCGAGGGGGGCAGGGCAAGGAAGCGCTGATCGCCCACCCACGGCCTCCGCTCGATCGGCCTCGCGGATGCGCTGCGCTGGCAGGCGGTGACGCGGCGCGGGCGGCGTCCGGGACGCCTCCTCGGCGTCGACGTGCGGCGCTTTCCCAGCGATCTCGCGACGCTGGTGCGCTTCCACGACGAGATGACCGAACTCGACCAGCGCGACGCTCCGCCGGCGCTCACCCTCGACGAGCTGGACGAGTTCGCACGACGCGACGGGAGCCATGCCGTCTGCTGGCGCTGAGCCCCGTCGCGGAGCTCGTCCGCGGTCCGAGGCCCCTCACACGGCGATGAGCTCGAAGATGCGATCGGGGACGGTATCGAGGACCTTGTCGAGAGCGGCGGGCGTGATCTCATGGCGGATGGTGGCGATCACGGCCTTGATCGCGTCGCGCGCATACTCCGGCTCGAGCATGGCCTCGCGTGCCACCTGGTCGACGAACTCGTCGGCCGTGATCTTCTCCGGCTTGTTCCTGGGCCGCCACCCTTCGTAGTACAGGCCACGCACGAGCATGGGAAGCTGCGCGCCGAGGTGCGCCGTCTGCTCGGTGGGGAGCCGGTCACGCAGCGTGTGCAGAACGGCGCGCAGGACCTGGTAGCTGATGCGGCGATTCTCCTCGGCCAGCAGCCGCCTGACCTCGTCGTCGGTCGTCTCCGAGAAGTCCTCGTACCAGAGGCCCACCCCGAGGAAGGGCTTCGGGGTTGCTGCGCAGATGATCTCGTCGACCTCGCCGCGGAGCTCGGCGCAGGCCGCACGCGCGGCCACCGGCACAGCGACGGTGCAGCGTGTCGCGCCCCGCTGCCGGAGCGCCGCCACGGCGACACGCATCGACGCACCCGTGGCCATGCCGTCGTCGACGACGATGGCCGGCCGCCCCTCCACCGCAACCGGGGGCCGGCCGTCGCGGTAGGAGCGCTCCCGCCTCTCCGCCTCCTCGAACTCCCGCTCGATGGCAGCGGTGACATCCTCGGCGGCGATCCCCACCTCGCGGACGACATCCCTGTTGAGGTAGCGGACGCCACCGCCGGCGACCGCCCCCATCGCGAGCTCCTGGTGCCAGGGGACGCCGACCTTGCGGACCACGAGAACATCGAGCTCGAGCCCGAGCCGGGTGGCGACCTCCATGGCGACGGGGACACCGCCACGCGCAAGCCCCAGGACCACCTCGCCGATCCCGTCCCGATGCGCCCGCAGCGCGTCGGCGAGCACCGCTCCGGCATGCCGGCGGTCACGGAACACCGGTCCCTCGGCC
>VBHE01000390.1:1655-5301 GCA_005889515.1 Chloroflexota bacterium
TATTTAGGTGATCACTGATATCATACAAAGATCACCACCCGAACGTCGCGCGCCCGGCTTCCCAGCGGGAGGGCCTCATAATGTGCGCCAGCTGTGGGTGCGGAGAGCCGCACATCCGTCACCTCTCGGGGGACATCGTCCTGGGGGATCTGATCCTCGCGGCTCGCAACCACGGGCTCGATCTCGACCAGGTCATTCAGAACATCGCGGGGATCCGCGGTGCGCTCCCCAACCAGCCGTTCGAGGCGGCGGCTTCCCCACAAGCGACGGGCTGGGCCGACCGCTCTCCTCAGGTGCCGCCGCCACCGGGGCGGCGGCGATGACGGCACAGCGCGGCCCGCAACTCGAGGAGTATCGGCGCCGCCGTGACTTCGGCCACACCTCCGAGCCGAAGGGCGGACGGCGGCCCAGAACCGGCGCCCGCCCCGCCTTCGTGGTGCAGAAGCACGACGCCAGCCGACTCCACTACGACCTCCGGCTCGAGGTCGACGGTGTGCTCGCCTCCTGGGCGGTCCCCAGAGGTCCCTCGACCGACCCACGAGACAAGCGGCTGGCAATGCGCACCGAGGACCACCCGCTCGAGTACCGCGACTTCGAGGGCGTCATCCCCGAGGGCGAGTACGGCGCCGGCTCGGTCGTGGTGTGGGACGAAGGCACGTACCGCAACCTCACCGAGCGGGACGGGCACGAGGTGCCACCCGGCGAGGGCCTCGCCGCCGGCCACCTGAGCATCTGGATCGAGGGGCGGAAGCTCAGCGGCGGCTATGCCCTCACCCGACTGCGACGCCCGGGCAGGGAGGCCTGGCTGCTCGTCAAGAGGGCCGATGAGGCGGCCGACCCGGCGCGGGACCCGGTCGCCGAGCAGCCGGAATCCGTGCTCACCGGGCGCACGGTCGAGGAGGTTGCCGCGGGGCGTCGGAGCCGCCGGTCGCGGGCCCGGTGAGCGACCTCATCGCGGCGCTGCCGGGGGAGGCCCGGGAGCGGCTGCGCTCCTGTCCGCAACCGGAGTGGGTGCCCCCGATGCTCGCGACCCTCACCCAGCGGCGGTTCAGCAGCCCGGACTGGATCTTCGAGCGCAAGCTCGACGGCGAGCGTTGCCTCGCCTTCGTGAGGGTCGGCGCCGTGCGCCTGCTCTCGCGCAACCGGCGCAGACTGGAGGGAACGTATCCAGAGGTCGTCGCCTTCGAGGAGGGTCGTACCAGCTTCGCCCGTCTCCAGGGACGCCTCGGCATCACCGTGCATCGCAACGCCGAGGGTGAGCGCTTCGTCGACGAGGCCTGCCGGCAGGGCTGGGAGGGCCTCATCGGCAAGCGCGCCGACGCCGCATACGTGGGCCGCCGCTCGGCCGACTGGCTGAAACTCAAGTGCAGCAACCGGCAGGAGATGGTGGTCGGTGGCTTCACCGAGCCGATGGGGAGCCGGGTCGGCTTCGGCGCGCTGCTCACCGGCTATCACGACGAGGGCCGCCTCGTGGACGCCGGGAAGGAGGGGACGGGGTACGACACGGCCACCCTGCGCGAGCTGCGTGACCGGCTCGAGCAGCTCGAGCAGCCGCAATCGCCGTTCGCCGGCGGCGCGGGGCGCGAGGCCGGCGCCATGGCACGAGAGTCGCGCGGCTGAGCCATGCCCGAGCTCCCCGACGTCGAGGGCTTCCGCAGGCGACTGCAGCGGCAGGGTCGTGGGCGGGTGGTGGAGGACGTCATCGTCATCGATTCCGGGGTGCTGCGGAACGCGACGGCACCGGCGCTGCGACGCGCGCTGCGNNNNACGGGACCGCTCTGGTGTTCCACTTCGGCATGACGGGCGAGGTCCTGTGGGCGCCCTCGGCGGAGGGACGGCAGCCGCATGACCGGGTGGTACTGGTGCTCGATCGCGGGGAGCTCCGGTACCGCGACCAGCGCAAGCTCCAGGGGATCTGGGTGGCGCGCGGCGACGACGTCGGGCGCATCCAGGGTCGGCAGGGCCCCGACGCCCTCGACATCGGCGCCGCCGAGCTCCGCGACCTGCTGTGTCGGCGGCGCGGCGAGCTGAAGCCGGCGCTCATGGATCAGGCGCTGGTGGCGGGTCTCGGCAACCTGCTCGTCGACGAGATCCTGTGGCAGGCGCGTATCGATCCACGCCGCGCCGCCGCGTCGCTGACCGATGCGGAACACGCACGGCTGCATCGCGGTCTGCGGCGGGTTCTGAGCGTCTCGGTGCGCGAGGGGTGTGTGCCCCAGCGGCCGGGATGGCTGACCAGCGTCCGCGCCAGGGATGATGCCGCGTGCCCGCGGTGCGGAAGGTCGCTCGAACGCCGGCAGACGGGAGGGCGGAGCTCCTACGCGTGCCCCCACTGCCAACGCCCTCCATGAGCGAGGACGATCGGACTCGGTCGACACTTGACGTGGATGCGGGTATTCACCTCGCGCCGGGACGGCTACGCGGATCGATGATCTGGCGCGAGCCCGGCCTGCCCTCGGGCGGCGCCTGGCTGTAGTCGCCGAAGGGGCCGTCGCGCTCGGCGACCGCCCGCCCGACACCGTCGTTGGTCGCACGCTCGATGAAGCGCAGCGCGTCCGGGGTGTTGCGCTGGCGGCGATGGGCATGGCCATCGACGTGTGACCCGACCGCGGGCCCGTGACATCAGGGCGTGGGGGTGGGCGTCGACGCGGAGGGGGGCGTCGGCGCACCCGCGGGCGTCCCCGACGGCGCGGGCGCGGCGCTCGACGGCGGCGACCCGGTGGGCTGCTGAGTGGCGCCGCTCGCCGAGGGCGTGCTCGGCGCACCGGGCGACGCCGTGGCCGCCGGGGACTGCGGCGCCGGCGACCCCGTCGCCGCCGGCGCGGTCGCGCCCCGAACGCCCCCTGGCGAGGGCGCCGGCGTCGCGGAGGCGGCGGGCGAGGCCGATCCCGGCGAGCCGGACGGCGTGCCCCCGGGCGCCGGCGAGGGGGTTGAGCCGGGGGCGGGCTGCTGCGGGCCACCGATGCCCGGCACCCGCGGGACGAACCGCCCGATCTGCACGAGGTTGCCGGCGCCGCCGCCGCCGAACGGCGGCCCCTGCCCGGGCGGGCCGCCCGTGACCAGGGCCACGACCGCGACCGCCGCCACGGCGAGGACAGCGGCCACCGCCGGCACCGCAGCGGAGCGCCAGGGCGGGCGCTCGCCGGTGTTCTGCGAGGAGCGGCGCCAGACCTGCCGGTCGGGGGTACGCGCCACCCGCTCGGCGGAGACGGTGGCCCACGGGGCGCTGCTGTACACGCCCGCCTCGAAGAGGAGGAGGGCGCCGAGGAGCAGCGGGGCGACGCTCGGAGCGCGCACCATCATCACGACCGCGGTGACCACGGCGAGGGCGGCGAGCGCGGTCTCCGCCCGTACCGTGCGCAGCGCCGTGCGCAGCGTCCCCTCGCCCTCGCGGCTCTTCGGCGTGCGCAGGAACTCCGCCTTGGCACTCACGAGGCCGCGCACGCAGGCGAGAGTCACCACCCAGCTGAGCGCGAACCACACCCGCATCGCGCGCACCGCGTCGCCGGCGGTGCAGCCCGTGGTGCGGCGCATCGCCCAGAGCGCGCGCAGCACCCCGACGACGGCGAACGCGAGCGGCACGGCGAGCACCGAGCCGGTGAGCCGGCGCAGCGGCAGCTGGTGGTGGAGCGCGGGGGCCACCGCG
>VBHE01000390.1:5469-6014 GCA_005889515.1 Chloroflexota bacterium
GTAGTGGTCGCGGTCGTAGACGCCAACCCAGCCACGTCCGAGCATGCGCAGGCTCGCCTCCGCGTCCTCGGTGATGCAGGCCTCGTTCCAGCCGCCGATCTCCTCCAGCGCGGAGCGCCGGATCAGGCCCATGGTGCCGGCGAAGATGATCGCGTTGCGGTGGGCGCGTGTCGGCATGGTGATGTCGAAGAAGTAGCGGAAGCTGTAGAACAGCCCACGCAGGTAGGGACTGTCCTCCCAGTCGCGGTAGTGCTGCGAGCTCTGCACGAAGGCGACGCGGGGGTCGGAGAAGTGGGGGATGGTGGCGCGGAGGAAGTGGGGGACGACGTCGTAGTCGGCGTCGACGATGCCGATGATCTCGATGTGGTCGGGGAGCCGGCGGGTGGCCTCGTTGAGGGCGCCGGCCTTGAAGCCGGGCCAGGGGTCGAGGTGGAGGAAGGTGAACCGGGGGCCCAGGCGTGCGCAGAGCTCCTCGACGGGCCGCCACAGCGCCTCGTCCTTGGTGTTGTTGTCGACGACCTGGACGCAGAGGTTGGGATAGTCGA
>VBHE01000105.1:0-8631 GCA_005889515.1 Chloroflexota bacterium
GGTGGTGAACCACGCCGCATCGAGCGCATTCAGGCTGCCGGCGACTGCGATGGCGTTCATGCTTTCCCCTGTGCGGCGATGCCGCGGATGATCAGGTCGAGGCCATCCTCGAAGTTGCGCTCGGACTCGCCGACGACCATCAGCGGGCCGAGCTCGACGACGTTGCGGAACTCGTCGACGGCCAGGCTGTGGATCGCCATCAGTCGCTGGGCCTGCTGCGCCGAGCGCTCGGTGGCGTGGGCCTCACGCTGGGCGAGGCCGGTGGTGAAGGCGGTCAGAGCGACGAAGGCGCTCACCGCCTGCTCGTCGGTGAGGCCGGCGCGGCGCACGGCATCGAGCACGACCTCGGCGCCGCGGTACGCCGCGACCGAGTTGAGGTGCTGCCGGGCGACGACGTCGGCGAGCTCGGGATGCTCGAGGAAGATCCGGCGGACCGAGCGGAAGACGCACTTCACCGCCTCCATCCAGGGCATGTCGCGCGACACCGGCAGCTCCACCGCCGCGAGGAGGTCGTCGGCGATCAGCCCGAGGAGCTCGTCCTTGGTCCGGACGTATCCATAGAGCGTCATCGCCCCGACGCCGCAGCGGTCCGCGAGCTTGCGCATGCTCAGCGCCCCGAAGCCCTCCTCACGGATCAGCCCGAGCGCGGCGTCGACGACGGTGTCGAGGGTGAGGCCCCGAGTGGTGGGGCCGGTCGCTGGCATACGCGTACCGTACGCGTACGGCCGGCGGGAGTCAAGCCGCCACGAGCGGTGGGTTGTCCGGGCCGCCGGGGCGGTGCGATGCTGCGCGCCCCGGGAGGAGAGCGATGGACCTGTACGCCGCGATGCGAACCGCGATCTCGACGCGCGACTTCACCACGGATCCCGTGCCCCCGGAGGTCGTCCACCTGGTGCTCGACAACGCACGCTTCGCTCCGAGCGGGGGCAACCGTCAGGGCTGGCGGGTCATCGTCGTCGACGATCCCGAGCTCCGGGGGAAGCTCGCCGAGCTGTACCGCGCGCGGTGGAGCGCGTACGTCGAGGCGGCGAGGTCGGGCCGCGTCTACGGCTCAGGGGGAGGA
The DNA here is from genome assembly GCA_005889515.1 of Chloroflexota bacterium. Taxonomy (GTDB): domain Bacteria; phylum Chloroflexota; class Dormibacteria; order Aeolococcales; family Aeolococcaceae; genus CF-96. The sequence continues at coordinate 1,064 of VBHE01000105.1, forward strand.
GGCGGCGCCGCGGGCAGCGTCGCGATGAGCCCGGCGACGGCCCGGTTCCTCGCCGGCGCCGACCGCTTCGCGGAGAGCTTCCACCTCATCCCCCTCCAGCTCGTGATCTGCGTCCGGCTCGGCGCCCTGGCCATCGTCGACTCCACCCTCGAGCGGCCGAGCATCGTCGGCGGAGCGTCGATCTATCCCTTCGTGCAGAACCTGATCCTGGGCTTCCGCAACGAGGGGCTGGGAGCGACCTTCACCTCCCTGCTCGTCGCCGACGAGCCGGCGTTGAAGGGGCTCCTCGACATCGCCGACGGCTACGCGGTCGCCGGCGCGGTCAGCGTCGGCCACCGGAGGGACCCCTTCCCCGCCCGGCTCTCCCGCAAGCCGGTCGAGGAGTTCGCCGTCCGCAACCGGTTCACCGGCGAGCCCCTCCAGGGCTGACACCCGGGGCGCTCATCTTCTCCTCCTCTGAGGCCGTCCCGGCCGCCCTAGGATTGCGCGCGTGGCAGAGGCGACCAGACCTCCAGCCCGTACGGTCAGGGACGTCCTCGCCGAGCGCAGTTCCGCGGGCATGGTCGGGCGCCGCGACGAGCTCGTCGAGGCGCTGCGCATCCTCGAGGACGACGGGCCCCGCGTCCTCTGCGTCCACGGCCCCGCCGGGCTCGGCAAGTCGACCCTGCTCACCGCCGCCGGCGAGGCGGCGAGGAGGCGGGGCGCCACCGTCGTCCAGCTCGACTGCCGCGACCTCGAGCCCACGACCCGGGGCCTGCTGAGCGCCCTCTCACGGTACGCCGGAACCGAGGTCGACACCCTCGACGAGGCGGCGGCGCTGCTCGGGTCGCTCGGCCCGGTGGTCGTGCTCGCCCTCGACACCTACGAGCTGTTCCGCCTCTCCGACGCGTGGCTGCGGCGGGTCTTCGTCCCCTCCCTCCCCGACAACGTCCGGCTGGTGGTCGCGGGGCGCGAGCCGCCGACCTCGGAGTGGTGGTCGTCGCCGGGCTGGGATCGGACCTTCGCGGGGCTGCGTCTCGGCCCCCTGCCCGAGGCGGACGCCCTCGAGCTCCTCGAGCGCGCCGGGCTCTCACGGCACGAGGCGTCGCGGCTGAACGAGGTGGCCCGTGGCCATCCGCTGGCGCTGCGCATCGGCGCCGCCGCCGCCCGCGAGCGCCCCGACGCCGACCTCGGATCGGTGGCGGTCGCCCGGGTGCTCGAGGGCCTCGTCGGCCTCTACCTCGCGGAGATCGCCCCCGGGACACGCCGGCTCGTCGAAGCCGCCTCGGTGGTCCGCCGGGTGACCCGCTCGCTCCTCGCCTCCATGCTCGGCGAGTCCTGTCCCGCCGACGCCCACGCCCTGCTCGCCCGGCTCCCCTTCGTCGAGCCGGTGGGGGACGGCCTGATGCTCCACGAGAGCGTCCAGGAGGCGGTCTCGGCCTGGCTGCGTGAGGCCGATCCCTCGGCGCATCGGGCCTACCGGCGCGCCGCCTGGCGGCGGCTGCGCTCCGAGGTGGCGGACGCCGACCGCACCGAGCTCTGGCGCTACACCGCCGACCTCCTCTACCTGCTGGAGAACCCGGCCGTCCGGGAGGCGTTCTTCCCGACGAGCGAGTACCGGTACGCCGTCGAGCCCGCGACCATCGAGGACGGCGACGCGATCCTCGACATCGCCGTGCGCCACGACCCGCCGGGCGCGGTCGCCATCCTCGAGTGGTGGTGGCGGCGCGCGCCGGGCTGCTTCCGGGTGGTCCGCGACCGGCGCGGCGCCGTGGTCGGGTTCTCGCTGCTGCTCGACCTCTCGTGGCTCGACCAGCGTGCACTCGACGTCGACCCGGTGATGGCGGCGTGGCTCCGCCACCTGCGCGAGGAACCGGTGCCTCCGGGGCAGCGCGTGCTCCTCCACCGCCGCCGCCTCGGCCGCGACGCCGGCGAGGGGCCGTCCGCGGTCCAGGCGGCGAGCTGGCTGGACATCAAGCGCCGCTACATGGAGCTGCGGCCCACGCTGCGCAGGCTATACACGGTGCATCGCGACCCCGGGCCCTTCCTGCCGGTTCTCACGACCCTCGAGTACCAGTTGCTCCCGGGCTCGGTGGAGATCGACGGCGCCGTCTACCACGCCCTCTCCCTCGACTTCGGACCGGGCTCGGTCGACGGCTGGCAGGCGCGGCTGGCGGCCGCCGAGCTGGGGGTCGCCGATCCCGACCTGCTCGGCGCCGAGGCGCGCGAGCTCGTGCTCGAGGAGACCCGGGTGCGCCTTGCGCCCCGGGAGTTCGCGCTGCTCGAGTACCTGATGCGCCGTGAGGGACGGGTCGTCAACCGCGTGTCCCTGCTCGAGGACGTGTGGGGCGACCACTACCGCGGGGCGAGCAACGTCGTCGAGGTGGCGGTGCGCTCGCTGCGGCGGAAGCTGGGCCCGCGGGGGGCATGGCTGGAGACGGTTCGCGGCGTCGGCTACCGCTGGCGCAGGGGCTGACCACGGATCCGACGAGGAGGAGCGATGCTGTGAGCGAGGACAGGGTGATCGGCACCGGGCTCAATGTGATCTGCGCCGCGGAGCGCTCCGAGGGTGTCGTGCGGTACCTGAAGAAGCCCTCGGACGTCATCAACCTCGTCCGCGACGGGGACATCGGGAACACCGTGGTGCTCGCGCGCGCGGGCACCGTGACCTTCGTGGGACCGGTGCTCTCCCGCAAGCCGGCCGGCATCATCACCATCGAGGGAGCGCCCCAGTCGCACCTCGGCATCCTCGCCCGTGAGTTCGGCGTGCGCGCGGTGATGTCGATCGAGCTCGCCGACAGCGCGGTCGAGCGCAAGGGTCCCGACGGGGTGACCAGCGAGGCATACGTCGACTACGCCGCGGGCGAGCTGGACGGCAAGCGGGTCGTCCTCGACTGTTCCGACGCCGACCGCGGCGTCATCCTGGCCGCCGACTGACCGGCCGCCGCCACACCACCAGCGAGACCGACATGCAGACGACGATCGCCGCCGAGTACCTGAAGCGGTATCGACCCGAGGACGACGGGGTCCGGTTCATGCCCGGGCTCGAGTTCAACCTGGCGGGGCTGCCCCCGCTCCCGGACGGGATCCTGGGCGACAAGGTGCTGCGCCAGAACCTGCGCACGGCGCTCTTCAAGGGACCGCTCACCGAGTCGACCATCCTCGCGCCCCAGCACTCGATCGACGAGCTCAACGACATCATGCAGTACTTCCCCTGGAACTTCTGGGACCAGCTGGTGCTGCGCGCCACCGAAGGGGTGTCGGGCCTGATCCCGCGCCAGGAGTACGAGCTGCTGTCCTTCGCCAACGCCTGGCTGCGCTGGCCCGAGTTCATGCTCGACATGCAGCACCGTGTGGGCGGTCTCGAGGGCGTGGTCGAGCTCGGGCGCCGCGGTCGCGTCCCGGGATCGAAGATCAACATGCTCCACATCTGGTGCCTGGGGATCTGCTCGCTCCTCGGCAGGGGCGTGTTCCTGATCCTGGGGCAGGAGAAGCCGTCCGAGCACGTCGCCGAGCTGAACACCGCGATGAAGTTCTGGGAGGCGCTCGCCTACGGCCACCGCGCCGACGGGTACCTGCTGGGCTCGCAGGATCGCTACACCCAGCGCAACCTCGACGAGCAGTGGGCCACCCGGCTGGTGGGGAGCGTCGACAGCCTCGACAACGGCGCCTCCGACTTCCGCTCGCTGATGGCCGCGGCCGAGCTGCTCGCCTTCTACGTCCACTTCGACTGCCGGCTGGGGATGATGGACCTCGGGCCGTACATCCTCGACAACGGCAACCCGGTGATCGTCCGCAACGCCTTCCTCCGCGAGGAGGTGTACCCGTGGGCGGAACCCTGCGACGGTCTCCCCTACGCGATGACCTTCGTCCTCGAGATCGACGCCGAGCGCGCCGCGATCGAGGAGCTGCGCTGTATCGACATCGGCACGCTGATGACCAAGCCCTACGACTACGTGTCGGGCATCGTCAAGGGCAGCGTGTGGGTGCGCGACGAGTGGAACTCCGAGCCCCGGCAGGTCTCCGTCGGCGAGGCGCGGACGCTCTGGTACGAGCAGATCAGCGATGCCAGCCTGAGGATCTTCAACATCTTCGCGCGGACCCCGCGCCGGCACCTCATCGAGCAGGGGGCGTTCGTCTACTGCGTCGGCATGATCCACCCATTCCTGCGCGAGCTCGGAATCTACGACGAGATCCGCGACGAGTACCGGCTCTGGGACTTCGACGAGCGCGTCAGCCGCGTGTACTACGAGCTCGACCGCAACCAGTTCGCCCGGGTCACCGTCCCGACCAAGCTCTTCGACCCCAAGGACTCCGCGTTCGCCCTGGTCCCCGGGGGTGCCGGTCTGTGGAGGTCGAAGTACGCCTATGTCTGACCGCCCCTGGCTGCGGGGCGCCGGTGTGCTCGTCACCGGCGCGGGCGGGGGGATCGGCCGTGCCACCTGCGCCGCCTTCGCACGCAGCGGGGCGACGGTGGTGGGCGCCGACCTCTGCGACGAGTGGGTCGGCGCGGTGCGCGATTCGCTCGGCGAGGCGGGGAGCAGCCTCAGCGCGGTGGTCGCCGACGTCACCGACTCCGCCGCGCTCGCGGCGGCGGTGGCGGAGGCGGAGCTGCGCTGCGGCAGGCTCGACGTCGCCGTGGCCGGCGCCGGGATCCAGGCGGTGGGCTCGGTCGAGGACACCCCCGAGGAGGTCTGGCGCCGCGTGCTCGACGTCAACCTCACCGGCACCTGGCTGCTCTGCAAGCACGCCGTGCCGGCGTTGCGGCGTGCCGGCGGTGGCACCATCCTCTGCCTGGTGTCGACGGTCGGGCTGCACCCGCGCGCCGACCTCGGCGCCTACTGCGTGTCGAAGGCGGGGCTCGCGATGCTCGTGCGTGTCCTCGGGAGGGAGGTCGCGGCCGACGGCATCCGGGTGGTCGGCGCCTGTCCCACGGGCACCGACACCCCGCTCCTCTGGGGGATGGTCGACGGTTTCAACGATCGGGCGGGCGGCGCGCCCCGCCCTGATGCCGGGCTGCTCGCGGGCAAGCCGGTGCAGCGCTGGCTCACCGCCGAGGAGGTGGCGGCAGCGCTCACCTGGCTGACCTCGCCGGATGCGCTCATGGTCACCGGCAGCAACATCCCGCTCGACTTCGCGTCGGCGTGACAGGAGGTGGACCGACGATGACCCAGGCGGTTCCGGACATGACCCGGTCGTTCGACCACAACGACCCAGACTTCGTCGCCGATCCCTACCCGATGTACACCGTGATGCGCGATCGCTGCCCGGTGCTGCGCAGCGACCGGTACGGCGGCTACTGGATCCTCAGCCGTCATGAGGACGTCCGCGACGCACTGCTCGACTGGGAGACGTTCTCGTCGGCGACGCCGGGAACCACCACCATCCCCACGAGCGTGCGCCGCAGCTTCAACGAGATCCCCCTCGAGGTCGACCCGCCCGAGCAGACCCGTTACCGCGCCATCGTCAACCCCTGGTTCTCCAAGAACGCCGCATCGCCACCGAGCTCATCGACGCCTTCGCCGGCGACGACGAGTGCGATCTCGTCCAGCAGTTCGCGCTCCCCCTCGTCGGCCGGTCGCTCGCCGTCTTCCTCCACATGCCGGAGAGCGAGGCGGAGCAGTGGATCGAATGGATGGAGGGCATCTTCCACGGGCGGCTCAACGATCCGGCGCGCGCGGACCGCTGCAGCCGCGAGCTCATCCACTACCTCGACGACCTCGCCGCCGACCGCCGGCTCAATCCCCGCGACGACTACTTCAGCCTGCTCGCCAACGCGACGTTCGACGGCCGCCCGCTCACCGACCTGGAGATCCGCGGCTACACGGTGGTGACCTTCACCGCGGGCCACGAGACCACGGTGAACGGGATCGGCAACAGCCTCTGGTACCTCTCCGATCACCGCGACGACCGCGCCCGGCTGATCGCCGAGCCCCACCTGCTGCCCCGCGCCATCGAGGAGTTTCTCCGCTTCATGTCGCCGATCCAGGTGCTCGGGCGCAACGCCACCCGCGACATCGAGCTGCATGGCCAGGCGATCCACGCCGGCGACCTCGTGGCGGTGAGCTACGGATCCGCGAACCGCGACGACCGGGTCTTCCAGAACCCCGACCGCTGCATCATCGACCGCCACCCCAACCGTCACATCGCCTTCGGCACCGGGCCGCACGCCTGCATCGGCGCCCACCTCGCCCGGCTGGAGATGCGGGTCGCCCTCGAGGAGATGCTGCGCCGCTTCCCCGACCACCGGGTGGCCGAGCCCGGGCGTCTCGTGCCCACGCCGCACGGGGACCTCCGCGGCTTCTGGTCGCTGCCGGCGCGGCTGCGCGGCTGACCGCTGCTGCCGGCCCGCTGAGGGAGCGTGATGCGCGCGATCGTCGACCGCCAGCGGTGCTTCGGATTCGGGCGCTGCACCGAGGAGGTGCCCGAGGTGTTCAGCCAGGACGAGGAGGGCCTGAGCGTCGCCGGCGACGCCGCCGGGGTGGATCCGCAGCGGCTCGTCGAGGCGGCGCGCGCGTGTCCCCGGCAGGCGATCCGGGTGGTGGACGGCGAGGGTCGCGACATCGTCGACCTCGCCGGCCGACCGCGATGAGCCTCGCCGGCGCGGAGCTGCTCCCGGCGACCGCCGGGTTCCTCGACAGGCCTCCGACGATGCTCATCGGCGGAAGGTGGGTCGGCGCCGCGGGCGGCGAGACCCTCGCCACCCTCGACCCCGCCACCGGCGCCCGGCTGGCCCTCGTCCCCGCCGGCGGCGCGGAGGACGTCGACGCCGCGGTGAGTGCCGCCCGCCACGCGTTCGAGCAGGGGTCCTGGAGCCGCGCCACCCCGGGGGAGCGGTGCCGCCTGCTCTGGCGGCTCGCCGACCTCGTCGAGGCCAACGCCGCCGAGCTCGCCGAGCTGGAGACGCTCGACAACGGCAAGCCGCTGTTCGCCGCACGCGGCGGCGACATCCCCGCCGCCGCCGAGATGTTCCGCTACATGTCGGGCTGGGCGACGAAGCTCGAGGGCGCGACGATCCCGGTGGGGTCGCCGGGCTCGTTCCATGCGTACACGCGTCCCGAGCCCGTCGGCGTGGTGGGCGCGATCATCCCCTGGAACTATCCGCTCGTGCTGGCGTCGCGCAAGCTCGCGCCCGCGCTCGCGGTTGGGTGCACGGTGGTGCTCAAGCCCGCGGAGGAGACCCCGCTGACGGCCCTGCGGCTCGGCGAGCTGATCGCCGAGGCGGGCTTCCCCGACGGAGTGGTCAACATCGTCACCGGGCTGGGTGAGACCGCCGGTACCGCGCTCGCCGCCCACCCCGACGTCGACCGGGTGACCTTCACCGGGAGCACCGAGGTGGGACGCCGCATCGTCCAGGCGGCGAGCGGCAACCTCAAGCGGGTGGCACTCGAGCTCGGCGGCAAGTCGCCGAACATCGTGCTCGAGGACGCCGACATCGACGCCGCGATCCGGGGAGCGGCCCGCGCCATCTTCACCAACGCCGGCCAGGTCTGCTACGCGGGCTCGCGGCTGTACGTCCACCGCCGGCTCTTCGACAGGGTGCTGTCGGGGCTCGCCGAGAGCGCCGCCGCCATCCGCCTGGGGCACGG
>VBHE01000105.1:8742-9374 GCA_005889515.1 Chloroflexota bacterium
GGCGACACCGGCTACTTCGTCGAGCCCACCATCTACACCGGGCTCGACGACACGACCCACCTGGTGCGCGAGGAGGTCTTCGGGCCGGTGCTGGTCGCGGCGCCGTTCGACGACCTCGACGAGGTCGCGGCCCGTGCCAACCGCTCCCGCTACGGGCTGGCGGCCGGGGTGTGGACGCGGGACGTGTCGACCGCCCACCGCTTCGCGGCGCGGCTGCGCGTGGGCACGGTGTGGATCAACGGCTACGGCGCCAGCGACGTCGCCCTGCCGTACGGCGGCGTGCGCCAGAGCGGCTGGGGACGCGAGAAGGGACGTGAGGGGGTCGAGGTCTTCACCGAGACGAAGACCGTGGTCGTCACCCTGTAGCGCCGGGGGCCGCCGCGGCCTCAGGCGTGCTGCGCGACCAGCGGTGCCAGCCGGTCGAGCTCGCGCAGCGCCTCGTCGCGTGGCAGCGACGGGATCGCGAGCAGGCAGCGCTCGACCCCCGCCTCCTGGTAGCGGCCGATGTCCTCGGGCGGGACGACGCAGACGGTCACCGGCAGCGGCGGCCTGCCCGCTCGCGCGCACAGCTCGCGCAGCTCCGGGATGCGCTCGAGCAGCGGCCCGCGGCCGGGGATGGGCATCCAGCCGTC
>VBHE01000105.1:9415-10991 GCA_005889515.1 Chloroflexota bacterium
CGAGGAGCACCGGCGGATGCGGCCTCTGCACCGGTTTCGGCCACGACCAGATCGGGTCGAAGTCGACCATGTCGCCGTGGTACTCGGGCTCGTCGGCTGCCCAGATCGTCTTCATGGCGAGGACCCGCTCGCGCATCAGCCGCCAGCGGGTCGAGAACCCGGTGCCGTGGTTCTCCATCTCCTCGCGGTTCCATCCGCCGCCGATCCCGAAGATCACCCGGCCGCCCGACAGCAGGTCGAGGGTGGCCACCACCTTGGCGGTGGTGATGGGATCGCGCTCGACGATCAGGCAGATGCCCGTCCCCAGTCGCAGCCGGGTGGTGGCGCATGCGGCCGCGGTGAGCGCCACGAAGGGGTCGAGGGTGTGCCAGTAGTGGCGGGGGAGCTCCGGCCCGCCCGGCCACGGCGATCGCCGGCTCGCCGGGATGTGGGTGTGCTCGGGGACGAAGAGGGACTCGAAGCCGCGCTCCTCGAGGGCTACGGCGAGCTCGCGGACGTCGATGGAGAAGTCGGTGACGAAGTGCAGGACGCCGAGGTGCATGGGTCAGCTCCGCTGGTGAAGGAGCTCCTCCGGGGACACGTAGTACGGGTTCTCGACCACCCTGCTGTTGAAGAGCACACGGGGGTGCGTCTTGAGGACGTCGACGATGACCTGCCCGCTGAAGAGCTCGAGATCGTAGAAGCACATGAGGATCTGCGGATAGCGGGGGGCGAACCAGTTGGCCCGCGCCTCGTAGTCGATGAAGTCGTCGACGCCGGGCGCGGAGGTGCGCAGCGCCCATCCCATCTCCCCCGCCGCCCGGGCCATCGCGTATCCCTCGCCGCCGATCGCCGTGCTCATCGAGCGGTCGAGCTCGTCGAACCACTCGGGGTCGCCGCGCCCCCCGGCGATGCTCCAGCGCTCACGTTTGCGAGGGTAGCAGACCGGCGAATCGAGAGCCCCTGTCGGTGGGGAGCGGTCGCCGGCCGCGGCCGTGTGTGGGGTGTAACGCCCGGGTGCCAATCGGGCGCAGTGGCGGCCAGGGACGGGGCGCGGGCGGACAATGCCCCCAGATTTCGGGAGACGTGCCTCGGCGGATGCCCGCAGGCCGATGAGGTTCAGGTGCCACTCCTGATGGCCCGGCGCGGAGTCGACGGGACGATGAGCGCACCGCCCACTCCCTCGAGGACCAGCCCGGCATGACCGCCACCGCGCTCCCGACCGCCCCCGCCCGGGTGGTCACCCCTCCCGCCCGCCTCGGCCTCGGCCGGCTCCTCTCCATCAACGCCTTCTGGTTCGGCAACGGGGCGCACTGGCAGCCGATCCTCGTCGCCCTCATCCCCGAGGGCGCCAAGCTGCTCGTGGGGGCGAACGCCAGCGACGCCCTGGTCGGCCGCGCCACCGCCGCGGGCGGGGTCTTCGCACTGCTGGTGCCGCTGATCGCCGGCTGGCTCTCCGATCGCACCCGCACCCGCTGGGGGCGGCGGCGCCCCTGGATGGTCGCCGGCACCGCGTTCAACGTCCTCGCCCTCGCACTGATCGCCTTCGCCTGGACGCCGGCGGCGCTGATCATCTTCGCGGTCGCGCTGCAGGCCG
>VBHE01000105.1:11333-13962 GCA_005889515.1 Chloroflexota bacterium
GCTGCTGACCGCCCCGTTGGCGACCGGCGCCCTGATGGTGGTGACCGGGGTCGCGATCGCCGGCGGCCTGGTCTCGCTGACGGCGGGACGGCGCATCGACGGCCTCCGACGCCACCTCTCCGCGCTCGCGAATCCCGACTTCCGCTGGTGCTTCCTGACCCGGATGTTCATGAACTTCGGCATCTTCTCGATCGTCCCCTTCATGGACTCGTACTTCGAGAAGGTGGCGGGGTCGACGAACTCCGGTGCCGCGAGCAGCTACTGGCTGCTGGCGGTGATCGCCGGCGGCGTGGTGCCCGCCATCGTCGGCGGCGCGCTCTCGGACCGGATCGGGCGCCGCAAGCCCTTCGTCTACATCTCCGGAGCGATCCAGGCGCTCGCCGCATCGGTGGTGATCTTCTCGCTGGTCAGCTCGACGCTCGCGCTCTACGCGGTGGGCCTGCTCTTCGGCATCGGCTACGGGATGTACTACGCGATCGACTGGGCGCTCGCCTGCGACGTCCTCCCCGACAAGGAGAACGCCTCCGGACGGGACATGGCGATCTGGCACATCTCGCTCACCCTGCCCCAGGTGATCGCGCCCGCCCTCGCCGCACTGCTGCTCACCTACCTCAACGGGACCCATCACCTCCTGGGCATGACCACCGGCCACAACCTCGGCTTCCGGGTGGTGTTCGGCAGCGCGGCGCTCTGGTTCACCCTCGGCACCGTCTTCGTCAGCCGCATCCGGGGGGTGCGCTGATGGCCGCCCGCCTCACCGTGTCGCCACCGCCGTCCGAGTTCCCGGTGCAGCGCCGGGCGACCCTCACCTTTCGAGCCACCCGGCGGCTGCTGCGTGGGGTGGGACGCGGGCTGTTCCAGGTCGAGGTGCGCGGCCTCGAGAACCTGGAGCCGGGCCGCGGGTACGTGATCGTCGCCAACCACCTCCAGTGGATCGACGCCTTCGCCGTCGTCGCCGGTCTCCCCGCGCAGCCGCGCATCCACGTCTTCGGCGATCTCCTCGGAGTGCCGGTGTGGGCGGTGCGGCTGGTGAGGAGGGTCGGTGGGGTCATCCCCGTCGACCGCCGCGACGGTCGCAGCGCCGCGGTGCTCGAGCACGCCGAGCACTGCCTGCAGGTGGGCGGCTCGCTGCTGATCTTCCCCGAGGGCCGGTGCAACGAGACCGAGGGCGCCGCCGGCGACTTCCACAAGGGCTTCGCCCACTTTGCGCTCCACACCGGCACGCCCGTCCTCCCCGTCGGCCTTCACGGCACCCGTGAGCTGTGGCTGCGCAAGCGGCTGACCGTCACCGTGGGCACCCCGCTCCCGGTCACCGGGCACACCGCCGAGACGCTCGCCGTCGCCGGACGCGACGCCGTCCTCGCCCTCCTCCCGGAGCACGCCGACCGCGGTGGCCGGCGACTGCTCGCCCGGCAGCTCACCCGCCTCTTCTGAGCTCAGGACCCGCCGGCGACGGTCTCCGCCTCCTCCTCGAGCCGGCGGGCGAGGGGGATGAGCGCGCGACGTGAGTTGATGCCGAGCTTCCCGTAGACGTGCTGGAGGTGGGTGTCGACCGTCTTCACCGAGAGGAACAGCCGGCGTGAGATCTCGGCGTTGGTCGCGCCCTGAGCGGCCAGGCGGGCGACGCGCAGCTCGGCGGCGGTGAGGCGGTCGTGGGCAGGCCGCTCCGGACGGCGCCGGCCACCGGCGAGGCGCAGCTCCTCGAGGGAGCGTGCCGCGACCCCGGCGGCCCCGGCCTCCTCGGCCAGGCGCACGGCGGTGGCGAGCGCCTCGCGCGCCGGGACGGTGCGACCACTCCGGCGCAGCAGAGCCCCGAGGTCGCCGAGGCTGCGGCTGCGCTCGAGGGGCAGCCGCACCCGCTCGAGGATGCGCAGGCCCTCCTCGTGCGCGCTGATCGCCCCGGGGACGTCGCCGGCGAGCTCGAGCAGGGCGGCCCGCGCAGCCCATCCCATCGCCGCCGACCACGGGCAGTCGAGCGTGGCTCCCTGGGTCTCCAGCCACCGGGCGAGGCGCTCCGCATCGCCGTCGTGACCGGCGGCGAGGTGCGCGGTGACCGCGTCACGCGCCCAGGGGAACAGGCACGGCTCGTGGACTCCGAGCTCGGCGGCGAGGTGCTCGATGGCGAGCGCGGTCTCCGCGGCGGCGGCGATCTGCCCCGAGCGGAGCCGGCGCCGGAGCCGCAGGAACGATCTTCCCGGCAGCATCGCCGTGCTCCTCGTGGTCGGCGTCTGTGTCGCTCTCTCCGACGTCTGTGCCTTCTGCGTCGGCACGCTCGTCGGCGGACCGCGGCTCGCACCGCGGGTGAGCCCCAACAAGACGGTCGCCGGCGCCGCCGGCAATGTCCTGGGCGCCTATCTCGGGCTCGCGATCATGGCGGGCATCGCGCCCCCGGAGTGGCCGGTGGCGATCACGCTGGCGCTGCCGGTGGTCATCGCCGTCGCCAGCATCTGGGGCGACCTACTCGAGTCGCTCGTCAAGCGTGCATTCGCGGTGAAGGATGCCGGCACCCTCGTGCCCGGCTTCGGCGGGATCCTCGACCGCATCGACAGCCTGCTCCTCGCGATGCCGCTCGCCTACCTGGCGCTGCGGCTCGCGGGGTGATCGACCATGGAGGGCCCCTCGGTGAACA
>VBHE01000105.1:14012-14767 GCA_005889515.1 Chloroflexota bacterium
CGCTCGTGCGCCTCGTGTGCCTCTGCGGCCTCGCCCTCTTCCTCCTCATCGCCGCCGGCATCGGCCTGATCGCGCTCCTGTCCGTTCTCAACCCACAGCCCTGAGCTTCTGACGGAGCCGGCCCCGACGATGTCCGCACTCGCCACGCTCCCGTCGACGCGGCATCGTTGGACGGAGGTCGCCCACCGGATGCACGACGGCTGGCGGCGCATCGCCGAGAGCGATGCCGCCGTCGTCGCCGTCCTGCTCTGGGCGGTGGGCGAGGCGACCGTCCAGCCGATCGTCCCCGACCTCGCGCTCGGCCTGCTCGCCCTCGGCACGCGCCGGCGGCTCCCCCGGCTCCTGCTCGCGGCCCTGCTGGGCATGGCGCTCGGCGGGATCTGCACGCTCCTGACCGCGGAGCTCGCGCCGTCGATGGCGACCGGCGTCCTCCTCCACCTCCCGTTCATCCACCCGCGCGGTGTCGCAGAGGCCGACGCCTACCTGGCGCTGCGGCTCGCGGGGTGATCGACCATGGAGGGCCCCTCGGTGAACACCCTCTGGAACCCCGTCGCTCCCGACCCGCCGCCCGCGCGCACGCGGCAGGCGCTCGTGCGCCTCGTGTGCCTCTGCGGCCTCGCCCTCTTCCTCCTCATCGCCGCCGGCATCGGCCTGATCGCGCTCCTGTCCGTTCTCAACCCACAGCCCTGAGCTTCTGACGGAGCCGGCCCCGACGATGTCCGCACTCGCCACGCTCCCGTCGACGCGGCATCGTT
>VBHE01000105.1:15098-15664 GCA_005889515.1 Chloroflexota bacterium
GTCTCGACCCCTGGAGCGTCGTCCCATGGTTCGTCGCGGGCCGCACGCTGCGCATCGCAGCGGTGACGAGCGTCGCCGCCGGGTGTGCGGCCCTGCTCGGCCGCGCACGGCTGCTGCGGGCAGGATTCCCGGTGATCGCGATCCTTGCTCTGGCGCTCTTTGCCGTGGGGTTCGTGCAGATCGTCGTCGCGTGATCGCCGGCGGCTTGCCGTGGGATCCCGGGCGCCCGAGGCTACGGATTTCCGGGTTGGACAGGGCGTCTCACGTGAGCTAGCGTGGATCCGCCTTGGACGACATGGATCGCGAAGGTCACCGGGTGGTCGGAGCGCGCCCGCGGACCCTCGGGCACGGCGGCGTCCTCGGCCTCGTCCTCGCCATCCCGGTCGCCGCGATGAGCCTCATCGGCATGGGCCGTGCCCTCGGTCCCCACCCGGCGCCACGGACCATCCCCGTCACCGCGACCGCGGCGACACCGGCGCAGGCCGGCGCGGACCAGTGCTTCCGCACCCCACCGGACGGCGCGCCGGCGCGGCTCGCGCGCGGGTACCGGTACCTCTGGTACTGGA
>VBHE01000105.1:15738-17812 GCA_005889515.1 Chloroflexota bacterium
CCGACGCCGGCGGGCCCGCCTCCCCGGCCCGACTTCATCAGGGGCGGCTCGTCGACCTGAACTCGGCGCACGGCACCGCGGTCTACTATCAGCGGTGGCTGCCTCCTGTCCTCCACACCGTGCTCTGCAGCGGCGGCTACTGGTTCCCGGACCAGAAGGTGAGCTGCCGGTGGGACGCCAACGCCGTCAACCTGCTCCTCGTCGACGCGCGCCAGGATACCTACGCGATCCTCGGCTGCCGGACGAACGGGATCGGCAGGGACGAGCTGGTCGCCATCGCCCGCAGGCTGCCGGGAGCGCAGTCGACCGGCTGACCCGGGCGGACTCCGCCCTCACGAACGTGTGCCGCGGACCACTAAGGTGGAGTCATGACAGAGCCCTTTCTCGGACTGCACGTCCCCTCCTTCACCTACCCCGGTGCGGAAGGCGCTGGGCTCTTCCCCAGACTGGCCGAGATTTCCGCAACCGCCGAACGCTCCGGCTTCACCGCCCTGTCGGTGATGGACCACTTCCATCAGATCGCTCCGGCGGGCCGGACGGACGAACCGATGCTCGAGGCCTACACGACGCTGGGCGCCCTCGCGGCGCGCACCGAGCGCATCCAGCTCTACACCCTCGTCACCGCTCGACGTCATCTCGGGTGGGCGCGCGATGCTCGGCATCGGCGCCGCGTGGAACGAGGAGGAGAGTCGCGCCTACGGGTTCGAGTTCCCTCCGATCGGTGAGCGCATGAACCGCCTCGAGGAGGCGGTGCAGATCTGCCGTGCGATGTTCGACAACCCCACGGCCTCGTTCGAGGGTCGCCACCACCGCATCGACGGCGCGATCAACATTCCCCGGCCGGTGCGGTCGCGGGTGCCGATCATGATCGGCGGCAGCGGTGAACGGCGTACCCTGCGCCTCGTCGCGCGGCATGCGGACCTTTGCAACGTCATCGGGTGGGCGGCACTCGGCGACGAGGCTGGCCCCGCACTGGTGCGGCGCAAGATGGAGATCCTCGGCGAGCACTGCAGCGCCGAGGGCAGGGACATGGCGGACATCGTGAAGACCGCCACCATCGGCATCATGGTCATCGACGAGACCGAGGCGGGGGTGCGTCGCCGGCTCGAGTCGCTCGCCGCGTCGCCGCCTCCGGCGCTGCGTGGCCTCGGCGTCGACGAGCTGTCACGTCTGCTGCCCGTCGGAACCCCTGCCCGGGTGGCCGACAGGCTGCGGGAGTTCATCGAGGCCGGCCTCGACGGGGTGACCTTCAGCATGTACGGCGTCTACGACCTCGAGCCGATCGAGCTCGCCGCCGAGGCGGCGCGACAGGCGGGGCTGATCGGGTAGGCGTCGCGTCCTGGCGCCGCCCCGCGAGAATCATCGCGATGCTCCAGGCCGCTGACGTCGCCCGTCTCGTCGCCGACCGCACCCGGCTCGCGGCGCTCGGCTGCCTCGCGATGGGGGAGCGCAGCGCCGCGGAGGTGGCGGCGGCGACGGGGACCTCCCCTCGCGAGGCGGTGCGCATCCTCGGGCGGCTCGTCTCCAGCGGCCTTGTGAGGGTGAATGCCGGACGCTATGACCTCGATGAGGAGCGGCTCCGCGAGCTCGCCGAGACCCTCACGCCGGTGGAGCCCGCCGATGCGGCCCTTCTCGGCGGCCTCGAGGAGGAGGACGCGGTCGTGGCGGCCCGCTACTTCCGGGGCAGCCGGCTGGTCGAGATCCCCGCGGCCGAGGGGCGGCGCAGGGCGGTGCTCCGCACCCTCATCGACGAGTTCGAGCCGGGCCGCTACTACGACGAGGCCGAGGTGCGGCGGATCCTGCGGCGCTTCCACCCCGATGACGCCGCGCTGCGCCGCCACCTCGTCGACGAGGGGATGCTCAGTCGCGAGGACGCGACCCGCACCTACTGGCGCGGCGGTGGTCCACCGCCGGCGGGATCCGGGAGGACCGGGCTGCGCGGAGGACGCGCGTGAGCGACGAGACGAGATGCCGCTGCCGCGCGCGGAGCGCGCGAGATGAAATAGTGCGATCGAACCGGACAGGCCCCCGGTCTGGCCTATGGACGGTTCCGAGGTGTTCCGCTAGCCTGCCG
>VBHE01000105.1:18101-20812 GCA_005889515.1 Chloroflexota bacterium
TCACCCTCGGAGTGGGGCTCGTCGTCAGCGATGGCGACGGACCAGTGCGCGCTGAGGTCACAGAACCAGGTCTGACCACCCCGCGGGCACAGGTCCACGGCACCTGGGCGCCCGGCGGGCCCTCCCCCGATCACCAGCCCACCCCGGTCGGGACGCTCTGGGTCGGCGGTGGAAACCATCCGGGGGTCGATCGCGTCTCTGTCGAGGCCTACCTCAACGGCATGGCCCTGGAGGGGTCCCTCGGCTTCGAGTGGAGGATGGTCTCCGCTCCGGCCGGTTCTCAGGCCGCGCTGACCGCGCCGGACACCGCTTCCGCCGTCATCCAGCCCGACCGGCCAGGGACCTATGACCTCCAGGTCCAGGTGCGCGATCGGCCTGCCGTCACCTCGGGGCGACACGCGTCCGAACACCCCGTGGTCCTCACCGCCCGGCCCGACGATCCTCCGCTCGGGGTACCCATCGAGACCCTGTCGTCGAAACCCGACGGTCACATCCAGATCGATGATCAGCCTGTGGCGCGCACCACCGATCCGCACGGGATCTACTTCGCCGTGCTGGACCGCGCCACTCGAGGCGTCGTGGAGTCGGATACGGTGATGCCGAACCGGCAAGGAGTCGACCGGCTCGACAAGGTCGTCGACAAGTGGTCGAGGGTGGGCACCCTCGGCTATCTCATGATCGTGAGTTCCCTGGGCGTCGGGGTGAGCGAAGTCGACCCGCTGTCCCAGTCGATGCAGCGCCTCGGACACGTCGCACTGGACCTTGGCACGAAAACGGAGCTGATCGATCATCCTTTCTCGTTCCTGGGCATCCCCGGAGCCGCAACCGGAAGTGGCGCCGCCTGGAGCTACATCCACAGCTCTCGATACGGCGGCAGCGGCAACATGACGGGCGTTCTGCGGCTCAACGTCGCGACCGGCAGGTACGATCTGGTCAGCCCACACCACCCGACCATCGACACCCAGGCGGCGGGGACCACGAGCGACACCAACGTCATCCGGGTCAGGGACCGGACCTACACCGCGCGTCTACCTGCTGCCGGCTCGTCGGGACTACACGTGCTCGCCCTCAACCCCGACACGTTGGCACCCCTCCCGACTGACCTCAACAATCGCGCCTGGGCGACCAACCGCCAGGGCCAAGGGGTCGCCGCCGACATCAATGACCAGAAGATCCTGGCCGTGAACATCGCCACGTTGGCCTCGAACAATCCAAGGGCGCTCGTCATCATCCAGAGCATCCACCAAGTTCGTCCCCGCCAGGCCTCGCTGGGTACCGAGATCGGGAAGCTGGGTGGCAGCTCCGCGGTCTTCAACGCCCTGAATGGTCCGGGGGGCTACGCGCTCATCGGTCGAGTCGTCCCGGGGCCGGCCGACGTCACGGCCGAGTCGAGCTCGAGTGCCGGCCAGTCGGGCCGTCTGGCTGGGGTCCTGAGCCGGGACAGGTTGTGGATCTTTCGTCTCCTGGCATCCGACCCTTCGGGCAGCCTGAACACCGATCTCCTCACCATCGCGGACCAACCAGCCCAGGACTTCCCCGCCTTCGCCATGCCCGGTGAGCAGGCCGCCGACGACTACATCGCCCGTCAGCTCAACTATTGCTCGGACATGCCCCAGACCGCGTGTGATCTTCGCCGCGAGTACTACCTGGACTCCCGCGCCAGTTGGGCAACGAAGT
The DNA here is from genome assembly GCA_005889515.1 of Chloroflexota bacterium. Taxonomy (GTDB): domain Bacteria; phylum Chloroflexota; class Dormibacteria; order Aeolococcales; family Aeolococcaceae; genus CF-96. The sequence goes on from VBHE01000105.1 coordinate 19,779, forward strand.
ACACGACCCTCTCCAACCTCCGGTTCCCGTCCGCTCAACAGCGATTCACTCGGATCGAGTTCGACCGGGTCAAGAGCCATCTCTTGTCTGAGGTGCCCAAGGTCAGCGAGGTCTTCGTCTATCTCAACGAGCTCAAGAAGCCGTTCCAGAGCGGCCAGCTGCCGTCGTACGTCGACCTGCAGGCCATTGCGAAAGCAGTCGAAGATGCCGTCAGGCCCCCGGCCGCAGACGTCACGGCGAGCGGCTGGGCCATCCTGAACAAGATCCTGAGCTACGGCAAGACCGTCACCGGGCTCATCGGCCCTCCAGAGCTCAAGATCTTCCTGGACGTCCTCAGCGCCGGCGTCATGTTGGCGCAGGACCTCAGCACCAGTAGCGGCAGCCCGGCCATCGGTGATGCGATCAAGGCGAGGACAACGGAGTTGGGGTCGCGGCTCCTGGCCGGCTACCGCACCTCCGAACAGTCCATCACCGGGGCCGGCCTTCTCATCGTCAGCGACTACGGCAGGCTCAACGCGGCCGCCGGTAAGGTCAATGGAGCCTGGAAGCTCCCGCCCGACGACACGAAGGCCTCGATCGGCATGCGGTACGCGGCCCAGGCCTGGTTCTACCAGACCTTGCTTCCGCTGGCGTATCCCAACTTCCTGCAGATCAGTCCGCCGCCTTCCTTGCCCACGAGGCCGCAGTCCTATGCGTGCACAGGTGGTGGCAATTTTCCGCAGACCTACCACCCGCTCAAGAACCTGGCGGACAGCGCCCAGACACCGCAGGTCGTCGACTTCGACAACAATGGAGTAGCGATCACCGGATTCGCGCTGGTCGCTGGGCGGCGGGAGAATGACGGCAGAACCGAGCGCACCCCGCCGGGGTCGCTCACCGACCCTCTGTTCGCGCCGTTCAAGCCCGACAGCACCTCGGCGAGACCTGACCTGGGGCTGAACAAGCTCGCGTTCTTTTCGGGCCCAACCTGGCCCATACGGAAAATCATCCACAACAACGGAGCCTGCTAGCCTCCGTCGGCAGGGCCGAGGCGT
>VBHE01000106.1:0-12624 GCA_005889515.1 Chloroflexota bacterium
GGCGGCGCCGGCGGGCTGGTCCTCCTCGACGGCGGCCCCGCCGGCGCCGAGCGCGCGCTCGACCACCTCGACGGCCACCGGGGGGTGGGCCCCGTTCGGGTCGGCGCGGGCGACCGCGGCGAGGGCGACGCCGACCCCGGGCTCGCGGTCGCCTTCCGCCGGGTGGGCGCACTGGCCCGGCACGGCGAGCTCGACCAGGCGCAGCGGCTCTTCGCCCGGCTGCTCACCCACCGATCGCCGCTCGGGCTGCTCTCCGGCGACGTCGACACGCGCACCGGCGAGCTCCTCGGCAACTTCCCCCGGGCCGCGGCCCACCTCGCCCTGGTCGGCGCCGCGGTCGACATCGAGCGCGCGCGATCAGGAGGCGGCGGCGCGCGGGGGAACGGGGGGTAGACTGCCGGAATCCAGGAGAGGAGGAAGGACCGGGTCGCGGCCTGCGAGGATGCGCCCCGGTCCGATGAGAATGCCCGGAATGTCGCTTCATCCGCAGCCCCCCAGGCGGGCGCGCCCGGCGCGCCGGCGGCTGCGGCTGGCCGCGCCGGTTCTCGCGATGCTGGCGGCGGCGCCGTTCTCGGCCGGCCTCTGGCCCTCGCCGCCGGTGCTGACGGTGGCGGCGGCCGACTGCCCGTTCCCCCCCGAGCTGTGCCCGCCGCCGACGCCGACCCCCCGGCCGCGGCCGACCGCGAGGGCGACGGCCGTCCCGTCCCCGACGCCCCCGGCGGGCCCGCACACCCCGGCGCCCGCCACCCCGACCCCGAAGCCGTCGCCCACCCCGAGGCCCTCGGCCACCTCGAGCCCGACCCCCGCGGCCGTGCCCCCGGCCACGAGGTCGCCGGCCGCGACCCCGGCCGCGTCCCCCACGGTCACGCCACCCAGCACCGGGATCGTGCCCCAGGGCCGTGACGCCACCCCGGTGCGGAGCCTCGGAACGGTGACGCCCGCCTCCGACGCGGCCCACGCGTGGCAGATCGCCGTCGGGGTCCTCGCCGCCGCCGCCCTCGCCGCGGCGATGGTGTTCCGCGCCCTTCGCCAGCGACGCCGCGCCGCCCTCCACGCCCGCTACAACCGGATGCGGGTCGACCGCGGGATGCCGCCGCTCACCCCCAAGCAGATCGACTTCATCGGCCGGCGGCGGTAGGGACCCACGGCCGTCCCGGTCCGGATCTTGCGATGGGCGCTCTCCGTGTCGGGCGAGCGGCGCCTTCACGGCTCCTTGCATGAAAATTCATAGAACGTGTATAAATGCGCGGTGACCAGTCGCTGTCGCGTCGCCGTGGCCGGGGCCACCGGCTACATCGGGATGCAGTGCGTCGAGATGCTCGCCCGCCATCCCCACGTCGAGCTCGCCCACCTCCTCGGCCGCTCCCACGCGGGGAAGCGGTTCAGCGAGGTCGTGCCCGGGAGCGCGGTCGATCTCCCCCTGGAGGCGGGGCTCGAGGTGGACGGGGTCGACGCGGTGCTCACCGCGCTGCCCCACACCGTGGCCGCCGCCCACGCGCGAGGCTGGATCGAGGGCGGCGCCGTCGTCGTCGACATGAGCGCCGACTTCCGTCTGCACGACGCCGCCGAGTACGAGCGCTGGTACGGGGTGACCCATCCCGCCCCGGGGCTCTGCGGCGAGTCCGTCTACGCCCTCTGCGAGCTCCTCGACGATGGCCTTCGCGATGCCACCCTCATCGCCGCCCCGGGCTGCTATCCGACCGCGACGCTGCTCGCCACCGTCCCCGCGCTGCGCGCCGGGCTGGTCGAGCCGGACGTCGTCGTCGACGCCAAGAGCGGGGTGAGCGGCGCGGGGCGCTCGCCGACCCTCGGGGTGCACTACGCCGAGGTCAACGAGTCGGTGAAGGCGTACGGGGTCGAGGGTCACCGCCACAAGGCGGAGATGCTCCAGGAGCTGCGCGCCGCCGCCGGCGGTGACGTCCGGCTGACCTTCGTTCCCCACCTGGTGCCGATGACCCGCGGCATCCTCGCGACCGCCTACCTGCGCCCGCTCCCCGGAACCGGCGTCGCCGAGCTGCGCGAGCTCTACTCGGACCTCTGCGCCGCGCATCCGTGTCTGCGCTACGACGAGACCCCGCCGCCGACCAAGTCGGTGGTCGGGAGCAACCTCGCCGCGCTCAACGTCGCCTGGCAGGACGGCGTCGCCGTGGTCACCTGCGCCGTCGACAACCTGGTCAAGGGCGCCGGCGGCCAGGGCATCCAGGCGCTCAACCTGCGCTTCGGCTTCGACGAGACGGCGGGTCTGCCGCTGCACCCGGCGTGGCCCTGAGCGCCGCCGCGGTGGGCGGCGACACCCAGAGCACCGGGGTGTGCGCACCCCGCGGATTCGTCGCCGGCGCGGCCGCGGCCGACATCCGCGGTCACGGCGACGACGGCCGGCTCGACGTCGCCATCGTGCGCAGCGAGCGGCCCTGCCAGGCGGCGGGGGTGTTCACCCGCAACCGGGTGAAGGCGGCGCCGGTGGTGATCTCCCAGCTGACCCTGCGCCAGGGCCGGGTGCAGGCGGTGCTCCTCAACTCCGGCAACGCCAACGCCTGCACCGGCGCCCAGGGCTTTCGCGACGCCCTGCAGATGATCAAGGCCGCGGGCGACGCCTGCGACCTCGACCCCGCCCAGGTGCTGGTCTGCAGCACCGGGGTGATCGGCCGGCCGATGCCGATGTCGCAGGTGGTCGCCGGGGTGCGGGGCGCGGTCGCCGCGATGCGCCCCGGCGGCGGCGACGACCTGGCCCGGGCGATCATGACCACCGACACCGTGCCCAAACAGGCGGTGCGGCGCATCGAGATCGAGGGACGCACCGTGGTCGTGGGAGGCGTGGCCAAGGGATCGGGGATGATCCACCCCGACATGGCAACCCTCCTCGCCCTGGTGACCACCGACGCGCTCGTCGCCGACGGCGTCCTTGGGCCGCTGCTGCGGCGGGTCACCGACCAGACCTTCAACTGCGTCACCGTCGACGGCGACACCTCGACCAACGACACCCTGCTGCTGCTCGCCAACGGCGCCGCGGGCGGCGACCCGGTCACCGCCGGCAGCGCCGGGCTGGCGGCGCTCGAGACCGCGGTGCTCGAGGTCTGCGACGACCTCGCCGAGATGATCGCCGCCGACGGCGAGGGCGCGACCCGTCACTTCCGGGTCGAGGTTCGCGGCGCCGTGGACGTCGTCCAGGCGCGGCTCGCGGCCCGCACCGTGGCCGGGAGCCCGCTGGTGAAGACCGCGATCCACGGCCGCGATCCCAACTGGGGGCGCATCGTTGCGGCGGTGGGGCGCAGCGGCGCCGAGTTCGTGCTCGACCGCTGCAGGGTGACGATCGGCGGGGTCACCGTCTTCGACGCGGGCGCCCCCGTCGACGCCGATCTCGACGCCGTCCGCCGCATCTTCGGTGCCGACCGCGTCGACCTCGACGTCGACCTCGGCGCCGGGGAGGCGTCGGGGCACGCCTGGGGCTGCGACCTCAGCGACGGCTACGTGCGCATCAACGCGGACTACACGACCTAGCGGAGTTAGCGGAGTTGCCGATGACCGCCGAGACCATGGACGAACGCATTCGCCGCGCCGAGGTGCTGGTCGAGGCGCTGCCCTTCATCCGCCGATTCGCGGGTCAGACCGTGGTGGTGAAGCTGGGCGGCGCCGCCATCGAGGGTGGCGATCCCGAACCGGTGCTGCAGGACATCGTGCTGCTGCGCTTCGTCGGGCTGCGCCCGGTGCTCGTCCACGGTGGCGGGCCGGAGATCAGCGCCTGGCAGAAGCGGATGGGCATGGAGACGCGCTTCGTCAACGGGCTGCGGGTCACCGACGCGCAGACGATGGAGATCGCCAAGATGGTGCTCACCGGCAAGGTGGGCCCGGAGCTCGTCGCCGGCATCCACCGGCTCGGCGGGCGCGCGATCGGGCTGAGCGGCGAGGACGGGCCGACCCTGCTGGTGCGCCCGCGCCCCCCCGAGGCCGGCGAGGACCTCGGCTTCGTCGGCGACGTCGCCCAGGTGAACCCCGAGCCGATCGAGTCGATCCTCGACCAGGGGCGGATCCCGGTGGTCGCCTCCATCGGGCTCGGCTACGACGGGCAGGCGTACAACGTCAACGCGGACTCCGTCGCCGCCGAGCTCGCGGTGGCGCTGCGCGCCTCGAAGCTCCTGCTGCTCACCGACATCGACGGCATCCACGACGCCGACGGCTCGCTGATCAGCGAGCTCGACCCGGCACGGGCACGGCGCCTCGTCGCCGCGGGCACGATCAGCGGCGGGATGATCCCCAAGGTGCTGGCGGCGCTCCGCGCCCTCGAGGGGGGCGGCGCCGCCCACATCATCGACGGCCGCGTCCCCCACTCGCTGCTCCTCGAGCTGCTCACCGAGTCGGGCGTCGGGACGATGATCCGCGATGCCACCGACGACGACCCGGAGGCGGCATGAGCTTGGTGCGCACGACCGGACTCGACGCCCTTCGCGAGCTCGAGGCGCAGTACATCATGGGCACCTACGCCCGCCAGCCGGTGGCGCTGGTCCGCGGCGAGGGCGTCCGGGTCTGGGACTCCGAGGGCAACGAGCTCCTCGACATGGTCGGGGGCATCGCCGTCAACGTGCTCGGCCACGCCCCCGCCGCGGTGCGCGCCGCCCTCGAGCGCCAGGCGTCGCTGCTCCTCCACGTCAGCAACCTCTACTACAGCGAGCCGATGGTCGACGCGGCGCGCCGGCTGGTCGGCACCGCCTTCCCGGCGCGGGTCTTCTTCTGCAACAGCGGCGCCGAGGCCAACGAGGGCGCGATCAAGATCGCCCGCAAGTGGGGGCAGCGCCATCGCGACGGAGCGTTCCGCATCGTCTGTGTGGAGAACGCCTTCCACGGCCGCACCCTGGCGACGGTCGCCGCCACCGGCAACCCCCGCTACATGGCGCCGTTCGAGCCCATGCCCGAGGGCTTCGTCCACGTCGGCTTCGACGATCCCGACGCGGTCGCCGCCGCGGTCGACGAGCGCACCGTCGCGGTGATGCTCGAGCCGGTGCAGGGGGAGACCGGGATCAACCTGGTGCGCGACGAGACGATGCGGGCGCTGCGCCGGCTCTGCGACGAGCGCGGCCTCCTGCTCATCCTCGACGAGGTCCAGAGCGGCATGGGGCGCACCGGACGGTGGTGGGCCCACCAGCACGCGGGCATCACCCCCGACGTGATGACCACGGCCAAGGGCCTGGGTGGCGGCGTCCCCATCGGCGCCATCCTCGCCGCGCCCCGCGCCGACGTGCTCGAGCCCGGCGACCACGGCTGCACCTTCGGCGGCAACCCGCTGGCGACCGCGGTCGCCGCCGAGGTGCTGCGCGCCATCGACGAGCAGGGCCTCGTCGGCCACGCCGCGCGGGTCGGCGACCACCTCCAGTCCCGCCTTCGCGACCTCGGCGATCCCGTCGTCGCGGTGCGCGGTCGCGGGCTGATGGTCGCCGCCGAGCTCGGGGCCGAGATCGCCCCGCAGGTGGTCCGCGCGGGGCTGCGCACCGGGGTGATCGTCAACGCCATCGGGCAGCGCACGCTGCGACTGGTGCCGCCGCTGGTGCTCACCGAGCCCGAGGCCGACGAGGCGGTGCGGCGTCTCGGTGAGGCGATCCGGCTCGCCACCGCCGAGGCGCCGCGATGACCGCGCGTGTGGCCCGGCGCAGCGTCGCCACCGCCGCGCCCCCGCCGCCGCCGCGCGTCCCCGGCAAGCTCGAGCGCCAGCAGGCCATCCTCGACCTCGTCGGCGGGCGTGCGATCCGCACCCAGGACGAGCTCGTCGCCGCACTGCGCGGACGCGGCCTCGAGGTGACCCAGGCGACGGTGAGCCGCGACCTTCGCGAGCTCGGCCTCGCCCGGGTCGCCGGCGGTGAGGGGCTGCGCTACATCGCCCCCGTCCCCGAGGTGGAGGGGACCGCGGTGGGACGGCTCCGCGGCGTGCTCCGCGAGCACGTGCGCAGCGTCGAGTTCGTCGACTTCGTCGGGGTGCTGCGCACCCGTCCGAGCACCGCCCCGCTCGTCGCCGCCGCCATCGACGGCGCCCGCTACGAGGAGGTGGCCGGCACCGTCGCCGGCGACGACACCGTGCTGGTGATCGCCCGCGGCAGCACGGCGGCGGCGGCGCTGCGGGCGCGGCTGCAGACCATGCTCAGGAGGGTCCCCGATGACGGCAGCACAGCGTTGCGTGCTCGCGTACAGCGGGGGACTCGACACCTCCGTCGCCATCCCCTGGATGCGCGAGAACCTCGACACCGAGGTGATCGCGCTGAGCATCGACCTCGGCGAGGCGCGCGACCTGCGCAGCGTGCAGGAGCGGGCGCTCCGCACGGGCGCGACCGCGGCGTACGTCGTCGACGCGCGCCGCCTCTTCGTCGAGAACTTCGCCTTCCCCTCGCTCATGGCGGGCGCGCTCTACGAGGGCGTGTACCCGCTCGCCACCGCCCTGGGGCGGCCCCTGATCGCCAAGCTGCTCGTCGACCTCGCCCGCGAGGAGAGCGCCGGCGCGGTCGCCCACGGCTGCACCGGCAAGGGCAACGACCAGGTCCGCTTCGACGTCGCCGTCGCCGCGCTCGCCCCCGAGCTGAAGGTGCTCGCACCGGTGCGCGACTGGGACATGGGCCGTCCCGACGAGCTGCGCTACGCCGCCGAGCGCGGCATCGAGGTGCCCGCGACGCTGGCCTCGCCGTACTCCGTCGACGCCAACCTGTGGGGCCGGAGCATCGAGGCCGGGATCCTCGAGGACCCGTGGGAGGAGCCGCCGCGCGACGTCTTCCAGTGGACCGCCGATCCCGGCGAGGCGCCCCCCGACGGCGCCCTCGTGGAGATCGCCTTCGAGCAGGGGCGGCCGGTCTCGCTCGACGGCGAGCCGCTCGCCGCCGAGGTGCTCGTCGAGCGGCTCAACGCGCTCGGCGGCGCCCACGGCATCGGCCGCATCGACCACGTCGAGAACCGGTTGGTGGGGATCAAGTCGCGCGAGGTCTACGAGGCGCCGGCGGCGACGATCCTCTTCGCCGCGCACCAGGCGCTGGAGTCGCTCACCCTCGCCCGCGACGTGATGCGCTTCAAGCGGACCGTCGCCGAGGAGTGGGCGCGGCTGGTGTACGACGGCCTCTGGTTCAGCGCCCTGCGCCACGACCTGTGGGCGTTCGTCCGCTCCACCCAGGAGTTCGTCAGCGGCGAGGTGCGAATGCGCCTGCAGCGCGGCTCGCTGCGGGTGGTGGGACGCAAGTCGCAGCAGTCCCTCTACCGCCATGAGCTCGCCACCTACGACCGCGCCGGCGACCGCTTCAGCCACGAGTCGGCGCGCGGCTTCATCGAGCTCTTCGGGCTTCCGCTGCGCACCCAGACGGCGGTGCAGCACGCCCTCGGCGACGCCTCCCGACGGCTGCTCCCCGAGCGCCTCGACCGTCTCTCCGCGGACGGGCCGGGGTGACCCGCGGCATCCGCATCGTCGGCGCCGGGGTCGAGGAGGGCGACGACCGCAGCCTCCCCGAGCCGCGCACCCCGTCGCGTGCACCCCGCCGTGCCGCCGCCGCCGCGGCCTCGCCGCCGGCGGATCCGCCCGCCCCCGCGGTCCCCGACGTCGAGGAGCCGCCGGCGCCGCCCCCGCCGCCCGTGCAGAAGGCGTGGTCGGGGCGCTTCGCCGCCCGCACCGCGCGCCGCGTCGAGGAGTTCACCAGCTCGCTGCATGTCGACCGGCGGCTCTATCCCGAGGACATCCAGGGCTCGCAGGCGCACGCGCGCATGCTCCGCACCATCGGGCTCATCACCCGCGAGGAGCAGAAGGCGATCGACGCCGGGCTGCGGGAGATCAAGCGCGAGCTCGACAAGGGCGAGTTCGTCTTCGACGACGGCGACGAGGACATCCACATGGCCATCGAGCGCCGCCTCTTCGAGGTCGCCGGCGAGGTGGCGGGGAAGCTGCACACCGCGCGCAGCCGCAACGACCAGGTCGCCACCGACCTCCGCATGTACGGCAAGCGGGTGTGCCGGGAGCTGATGCTCGCCATCGCCTCGCTCCAGGAGGAGCTGGCCCGCCGCGCCCAGGAGCACCGGCTGACCCCACTGCCCGGGTACACCCACCTGCAGCGTGCCCAGGTCGTGTCGCTCGCCCACCACCTGCTCGCCTACGTCGAGATGCTCCAGCGCGACATCGAGCGGCTCCAGGACTGCCACGACCGCTGCGACGTCCTCCCCCTCGGCAGCGGCGCGCTCGCGGCGAGCACTCTGCCCATCGACCGCCGGGTGGTCGCCGACCAGCTCGGCTTCGACCACGTCAGCGCCAACAGCCTCGACGCTGTCAGCGACCGCGACTTCGCCGTCGAGATCGTCGCCGCCTGCGCGCTGCTGATGGTCCACCTCTCCCGCTTCGCCGAGGAGCTGGTGCTCTGGACCTCGACCGAGTTCGGCTACGCCGAGCTGCCCGACGCCTACGCCACCGGCTCGAGCCTGATGCCCCAGAAGAAGAACCCCGACGTGCTCGAGCTGATCCGCGGGCGCACCGGGCGGGTGACCGGCGCCCTGGTGTCGCTGCTCACCACCCTCAAGGGCCTGCCGCTCGCCTACAACCGCGACCTCCAGGAGGACAAGGAGGCGGTCTTCGACGCCGTCGACACCGCCCAGGCCGCGGTGGTGATGCTCGCCGATGTGGTCAGGGTCGTCCGCTACGACGTGGAGACGATGGCCGCCGCCGCCTCCGACCCGCTGCTCATCGCCACCGACGTCGCCGAGTGGCTGGTGGTCCGGGGCGTGCCCTTCCGCGAGGCGCACCGCCTCGTCGGCCGCGCGGTGCGGGTGGCGCAGCGCGCGGGACGCACCCTCGCCGAGCTCAGCGTCGCCGACTGGGCCGCGGTCGACCCGCGGATCGGCCCCGAGGTCGTCGAGCTCTTCGACACCGAGCGCAGCCTGCGCCGCCGCGAGGTGCCCGGCGGCCCCGGGCCGCGGATGGTGTCACGGCAGCTGGTCCGCGCCGCGGCGATGGTCGCGAAGACGCGCCGGATGGTCCCGGTGCTCGCCAAGCAGACGTCGCGGGCGAAGGAGGTCGGAGCGGGCGTCCGCCGCTGAGGCCTGCTCGCCTACGCGTGAGGCGTGGACATCGGCAGGCCCAGGTCCTTCTCCAGCGCGTTGGTGGCGCTGAGCTGGTCGTCCTGGTCGTTGACGAGCGTCTGCAGAAGCGGGTTGAGCTGGTCGAAGGTCGTCACCTGCGAGGCCTGGACGAAGGTTCCCTGCTCGCTGCTGAGCACCGTGACCAGCCCGGTGACGTCGTTCTTCATCGCGGCGGGGAGGGGCAGCGCGCGGAGCCCCTGCACGTAGCTCGCGTAGACGTTCGCCGCGAAGGTCATCAGCTGCTTGTCGGCGTTGAGGTCGGAGCTCGAGGCCTGTCCCTTGACGGTCGCCAGCGCCTGGGTCCCCTGGTTGCGCAGGGTGACGAACTGACGTGCCAGCGCGGAGTAGTCGGTCGGGGCCTGCGCTGCGGGCGCCACTCGCGGTGCGGCCACGGGTGCGGAGCCGGCGGGGACGGCCTGTCCGGGGACGCCCTGGGCGGGCGCCTGCACCGGGTTCCCGGGCATCTGCAGCACCGGATCCGCAGTCGTGGACGCCGCGCCGCCCGACGAGGTGATCGGCGTGTACCCGGTTGCGGACGCATTGGAGCCGCAGGCGGCGAGGAGGCCTGCCAGCGTGACACCGGCGGCTGTTGCGGCGATGCGGGGAGCTCTCATGGCGGATCGACCTGTGAGGGAGGCGGGACGGGGGGTGGCGGGAGATGACGGCGCGTGGATCGTGCCGTCACCCCCCGCCGCGGTCACGTGCACGCCCGCGTCTGGGACGGGCGTGTGCGGAGGGTCACGCGGTCCGGGAGGACCGCGTTTGTGTCAGACGCTGCTACAGCGCGCCGAGCAGGCCTCCCACGATGTCGCCGACACCCTCGAGGATGCCGCCGCGGTGGAACTCGCCGCCGAAGTCACCCTCGCCGCCGCCGCGGTGGCGGTGGGAGTGCGAGATGCTGGTGCAGTGGACGTTGTTGTTGTTGCCCACCACGTTGCAGTTGCCGTGGATCCTCGTGCTGTTGTGCCCCGACCCACTGTGATGGCTCGACGCGAAGGCCGTCGTCGTGGTGAGTCCAAGGCTGCCCGCGGTGGCGATGGCGAGGGCGCCGAGCACGAGCGGAGACGAACGCAGACGCATTGGTCCAACCCCTTCCTGAAGCCCGCCACTGGCTGATGAATTGCCACTCACCTTACACCCGGTGTCGCACCAGTCAACATCGTTAGCGCACGAGTTTTGACGCGATCAGAAGCTTTGTACGCGTTAGGCCGCATCGAATTCCAGCGCAAATGAACAGTGAGATGCGATAAGCCGAAATGACGCGATGAGTGCGTTGAGGCGGGTGGGGTCACTTCTCGCCGTCGACGGACAGCTCGTCGCCGGTCGCCAGCGCCCGCGACTCGGCGCGCACGCAGACGGCGCCGCCGCTGCGCACCTCGGCCATCAGCCACAGCTGCCGGCCGTGCCGGCCGATCAGCCGCGCGGTCACCGTGAACTCCTCGCCGACCGGCACCGGGGCGACGTAGCTCAGCCGGGTCTCGGCGGTCAGCGCGAAGCGGCGCGCCTCGGCGATCGCGGTCCAGGCCATGGCGTCGTCGCAGAGGGCGGCGAGCAGCCCGCCGTGGACGGTGTGCGGCGCCCCCGAGTGGTGCTCGCCGAGGGTGAGCGTCGCCGTCACCGTGTGCGCCTCCTCGTCATGGTGGAAGGGCACCCTCAGGCCGACCGGGTTGGACGGCTCGCATACCCAGCAGTCGGACTCGAACCCGTAGGTGCTGGTCAGCAGCCGGCGCATCGGGGGGCGGCGCTCAGGGGCTGGGCCGGCCGTCGCCGTTGGGGCCACGACCGGCAAGAACGTCCTCGAGGGTGAGGCCCGGCCATCCCCAGCCCCCGGAGCCCTTCTGGGCGAGCTGGATGAGGGCGCCGAAGGCCTCCCGCGGATGGACGAAGAATTCCTGCCAGTCGGGGTCGCCGAGGTACACCGCGGTGGCGGTGAGTCCGATCTCGTCGACCCGCCGCAGCGCCGCGTGGACGTCGGCGACCCGGAAGGTGAGGTGGTGGAGGCCGCCGCGCGGCCGGCTCGCGAGGAAGCTGTCGAGGAAGGTCGAGCCCCAGAGCGGCTCGATCAGCTCCACCCTGCTGCCGTCGTGGAACCCGAGCTGCAGGGCGCGGTAGCCGGCGCGGGGGTTGTCACCCCCGGCGATGAAGCGGCCGCCGAGCAGGTCCCGGTAGAGGGGGAGGAGGTCGCGGATGCTGCGCGCGCCGTGGGCGGCGTGGTCGAAGACGGCCGCGACGCCGTCGAGGAGGGGGGTGTCGCCGGTCACGTCGCGGATTCTCGCGGATCGCGCCCGGCGGGCCGCTCCGCGGGGGCGGCCCCGTCGAGCGCGGGGAGCAGCGCCACGGTGGCGCCCACCGGCCCGGCGCCACTGCCGTCGCGGTTCCAGTAGCGGCTGAAGCAGCCGTCGAAGCCCCAGAGCCTGCCCTCGTGGCGTGCCGAGGGGCGGTCGCCGCGGTGCGGGGTGTGCCCGTGGATGACGCGCCGGGCGCCGAAGCGGGCGAGATGGCGCTCGAGCCGCTCGGTGTCATCGTCGAAGGCGCGGCGGCCAACGGTGTGCCAGAAGACCTTCCAGGCGCCGCCGGGGCTGGTCAGGGCCTCGCGGGCGCGCGCGTTCACGCTGTCGACGTCGTCGCCGAGCCGTACGTAGGCGTCGTCGTCGGAGTGCTGCACCAGGGTCCCGTCCTCGAGCAGGAGCATGAGCGGCAGCTCCCGCAGCCACCTCTCGAGCGCGGGGTCGTCGGCGACGGCGCGGAGATCGGCCCAGTCTCCGCGCCGCCACAGCCACACCTCGGCGAGCGAGCGGCGGTCGCCGGCGAGGACCACCTCGGGGGTGTTGCCGAGGCGCACCTCCTCGAGCACGCAGAGGAGGAGCAGGTCGTGGTTGCCGAGGATGCTCCGGCTGTTGCGCCGCTCCCGGGCGATCCGCGCCGCGGCCGCGCCCCCGGCGGCGCCCGGCGGGCCGCCCTGGAAGAAGTCGCCGAGGAAGACGGTGTCGACCTCGTCCTCCGGGTAGGCGGCGAGGGCGCCGGCCAGCCTCTCGGCGTCGCCCTGCACGTCGCCGACCACCAGGAGCGGCCGCGGCATGCTCAGTTGGAGTCCGCCGGGTCGCCGGCGCTGCCGCCATGGAGGCGCAGGGTCCCCTCCTCGGGGGAGAAGCGCTGGCCGCACGTCGGGCACTCCACCAGGGTGGCCAGGGGGTCGTCCTCCGGGGGCAGCATCACCGCCGCGCACCCGGGGCAGGTGAGGGTGGCCGGCATCGGCGCCTCCTGCTCGCGCATCTGCCGCGCCGCCGCCGCGAGGTCGATGGCGACCCCGCCGCAGACCGCGCACACGTAGGTGGCCCGGCGGTCGTCGTGGCCGAGGTAGCGGCCGTCGCGGCCGACGATGATCGGGGCGTTGAGCACCTCGAACCGCCCCTCCACGCACTGGGCGGGGCACCAGAGGTCGCGCCGGGCAGCCATGCCCCCCATGGTGGCAGGAGTGCGTCGCGGAGCGGTCAGACCCGGGCCAGGGCCAGCTCGGCGACCCGGGCGTGGTGCCGGGCGGCG
>VBHE01000106.1:12630-19608 GCA_005889515.1 Chloroflexota bacterium
ACCTTGGCGCGGCGCCAGTAGAGCTGGGCGTCGTGCTCCCAGGTGAAGCCGATCCCGCCGTGGACCTGGATGCAGGTCGAGGCGCAGCGCTCCACCGCCTCCGCCGAGTAGGCCTTCGCCGCGCTCGCCGAGACCGGCAGCTGGACGGGGTCGTGGTCGGCGCACCAGGCCGCGTACCAGACGAGCGAGCGCAGCTGCTCGACGGCGGCGAACATGTCGACGCACATGTGCTTGATCGCCTGGAAGCTGCCGATCGGCCGGCCGAAGGCGACCCGCTGCTTGGCGTAGTCGACGGCCATCTCGAGGCAGCGCGCCGCGGTGCCGAGGTCCTCGGCGGCGAGGGTCACCTCGGCGACGTGGCGGGCGCGCTCGACCTCCTCGGGGGCGACCCGTCCCAGGGGCTTCCCTCGGGAGACCCGCACCCGGGCGAGCCCCCGGGTGGGATCCATCTGACGCTGGTCGGTGATCTCGGCCGCGTCCCGGGCCGAGACCACCAGATCGCCGTCGCCCACCGCGAGGAAGGCGGTGGCGTCGTGGGCGCCGATCACCGGCGCACCGTCCTCCTCGACGACGGCGATGCGCTGGGTGCCCGAGGCGAGCTCGCGCAGCACCGCCGACGCCACCTCCCCCTCGCAGGACCGCAGCAGCGACGCCGCCCAGCCGGCGGCGCCGACGAGCGGCGCGGTGGAGAGGGTGCGACCCGCCTCCTCGGCGACGACCGCGAGATCGAGGACCTCGAGGGCGCTGCCGCCCCGCTCGTCGTCGATGAGGACGCCGAGGAAGCCGACCGCCGCCAGCTCATCGCCGATGTCGGGGGCGGGGGCGCCGTCGAGCATCGCCCGCATCGCCGCCGGTCCGCCGTGGGCCTCGAACCACTCCCGGGCGGTGCGCTGGAGGAGGACCTGCTGCTCGTCGAGGGCGAAGTTCATGCCCGCACCCCGGTGGGGGCGGCAGCGGGCACACCCTTGTCGGGGCGCGGCTCGCCGGGAAGGCCGAGGACGCGCTCGCCGACGATGTTGCGGAGGATCTCGTTGGTGCCGCCGGCGATCGCCAGGCCGGGCCACATCGCCATCGAGTACTGCCAGCGGTCGTCGCCGCCGGCGTCGGCGCCGAAGGCGGCGTCATCGCCGAGCAGGCTCATCCCGATCTCCGCGGTGAGCTGGCCCAGGGTGACGAGCGAGAGCTTGCCCACCGAGGCCTCGGGCCCGGGCATCCGGCCCTGGCTCAGCGCGGTGAGCCGGCGGTACCCGGTGTAGCGCTGGGCCATCGCGAGCACGTGGGCACGCCCCAGCTTCTCGCGCACCAGCGCCTGCTCGTCGGCGGGCAGCGCGCCGAGGCGCTTCGCCGCGAACCGGGTGAGGGTCTCGACGCTCACCCCCATGTCGGCGCCGCCGCCACCGATGGCGAGACGCTCGTTCATCAGGGTGGTGATCGCCACCCGCCAGCCGCCGTCGACCTCGCCGATGAGGTTCTCGGCGGGCACGCGGGCGTCGTCGAAGAAGACCTCGTTGAAGTGCGCGTCGCCGGTCATCTGCCGCAGCGGGCGGACCGTCACCCCGGGCTGCTCCATGTCGATGAGGAACATCGTCAGGCCCGCGTGCTTGGGAAGCGAGGGGTCGGTGCGGGCGATGAGCAGCCCGAGCCTCGAGTACTGGGCCGCGCTCGTCCACACCTTCTGGCCGCGGATGAGCCAGCCGTCGCCGTCGCGGATCGCGCGGGTCTGCAGCCCGGCGAGGTCGCTGCCCGCCGCGGGCTCGCTGAAGAGCTGGCACCAGATGTCGTCGCCGCGGAGCATGGGCCGCAGGTAGCGCTGCTTCTGCTCCTCGGTGCCGTGGGCGATGATCGTCGGCCCGCACATCCCCAGGCCGATGCCGTTGACGAGCGGGGCGCTGCCCGCCCGGGAGAGCTCCTGGTTGACGATCACCTGCTGCATCGGGGTGCCGCCCCGGCCGCCGTACTCGACCGGCCAGGTGATGCCGACGTAGCCCGCGTCGTAGAGGGTCGCCTGCCAGCGCTGCCGCGGCGCCGCGCCCGCGGCGTCGGTGTGCCGGTCGCGGCCGCGCACCACGTCGTCGGTGTTCTCCTCGAGGAAGCGGCGAACCCGGCCGCGCCAGGCGGTCTCCTCCGGGGTGTCGTCGAAGTCCATCGTCCTCCTCCCGTCTCGCCCACACGGCCCGCCCGCGATCCTCTCACACGAGGGTTCGGACACGGCCTCCGCCGTCCCGGGCCGGGTCAGGGAAGGTAGAAGGAGAGGCCGATCGTCCCCGGGCCGGCGTGGCAGCCGACCACCGGGCCGATCTCGATGATCTCGGGCTCGCCGTCGCAGTGCTCGCGGACCCGGTCGGCGAGCCCGCGGCAGTCGGCGAGGCGGTCGGCGTGGCCGAGCACCACCCGGGCGCGCCGGCCGGTCTCCCCGGAGGCGGCGACGACCTCGGAGGCGATCCGGTCGAGGGCGCGCTGGTAGGTGCGCACCTTGTCGTGGGGCTCGATCCGGCCGTCGCGGACCTCGAGCACCGGTTTGATGTTCAGCACCGAGCCGAGCAGGGCACGGGCGCCGCCGATGCGTCCGCCGCGGCGCAGGTACTCGAGGGTCTCGACGGTGAAGATGCTCCGCTGCCGGGCGATGATGCCCCGGATCAGGTCGACGATCTCGGTGGCCGGGCGTCCCTCGCCGGCCGCGGCGGTGGCGGCGCGGACGATGGCGTTGTGGCCGATTCCCACGGTGCGGGTGTCGACGACGTGGATGTCGAGGTCGGGCAGCGCCTCGCGCGCCTGCGCGGCGGCGCCGTGGGTGCCGCTCATCTCCGCCGAGAGGGTGGTGCAGACGACGCTCGAGCCGTCCGCGGCGGCGTCGCGGAACGCGGCCTCGAACTCCGCCGGGGTGGGCTGGCTGGTGGTGGGGTTGCGCGAGCTCGCGCGCATCCGCGCGTAGAAGCGCTCGGCGTCGATGTCGACGCCGTCGACGAGCGATTCGTCCCCGAAGATCACCTTGAGGGGGACGACGATGACCCGGCCGGCGTCGCGGTCGGCGGCGGACAGGTCGGCGGTGCTGTCGCACACCAGCCGGGCAGGCATGGCGGGCAGCGTAGGCGGGCGCCGAGCGGACCGTCAAGCCGCACAATGCCCCCGCCGCGCCGGGGCCGGCTCGTCGACGACGCGGTCGACAGCCCCGCCCTCGCCGGCAACCCCCTCGGCGACCCCGCGCGCCGGCGGCTGCTGGTGTGGCTTCCGCCGGGCTACGACGACGACGCCGAGCGGCGGCTTCCGGTGATCTATGTGCTCCCCGGATACGGCTCGTGCGTCGAGGAGTGGTGCAACCGCGACCTCTTCGAGCCGACGATCTTCGAGCGGCTCGAGGACCTCTACGCCTCGGAGGCGGCGCCGCCGCCGTGCGTCTACGCCTTCGTCGACGGCTCGACCCGCTACGGCGGCAGCCAGTTCGTCAACTCGAGCGCCACCGGCCGTCACCAGGACTACGTCGCCGAGGACGTCGTCGCCCACGTCGACGCCCGCTACCGCACCCTCGCCGCGCCGGAGCACCGCGGCGTCGCCGGGCACAGCAGCGGGGGGATCGGGGCGCTGGTGCTCTGCATGCGCCGCCCCGACGTCTTCGGCGCCTGCGCCTCGCACGCCGGCGACACCCTCTTCGAGCACTGCTACGGGCGCGAACTCGGCGGCTTCGCCAGGGCGCTGCGGGAGAACGGCGGCGACCCGGCCCGGCTGGCCGAGCGGTTGCTCGGCGACGAGGTGTACCGGCGTCGCAACTTCGGGCCGCTCATGGTCCTCGGCTGCGCCGCCGCGTACTCGCCCGACCCCGACGCACCACTCGGCATCGGCCTCCCCGTCGACGCCACGGGGACCCTGGACGAGCGCCACTGGGAGCGCTGGCTCGACGAGGACCCGGTGCGGATGGCGCCCGCCCACGTCGAGGCGCTGCGCTCGCTCCGCGCCATCTACCTCGACGCCGGCGACGCCGACGAGTACTTCATGGACGTGGGGACGGAGGCGCTCAGCGAGGTGCTCACCGAGCTCGGCGTCGAGCACCGCCACGAGCGCTTCCCCGGCGGCCACGGCGGCGTCGCCCACCGCTACCCGGTCGCCTACGACCATCTCGCCCGCGCCCTGTCCGAACCGTAGGTCTATCCCGCGAGCGCCAGCGCTCCCCAGAGGTTGCGGTCCTCGCCGAGGGTGGCGCGGACCACCGGCGGCCGCGGCTGGAGGAAGAGCGCGGTGTCGATGGTTGCAGACAGCGACGGCCAGAACCGGTCCCATGCCTGGCAGACGCCGCCGCCGAGCACCACCACGTCGGGATCGTGGAGGGCGATGGCGTTGACGACGCCGAGGCCGAGCCAGCGGCCCACGTCCTCCCACGCCGCGGGGTCCTCGAGGCGGTCGGCGGCGACCCCGAAGCGGCGTTCGATCGCCAGGCCGGAGGCGAGGGTCTCGAGGCAGCCGTGGCCGCCGCAGTGGCAGGCGGGACCCCCGAGCCAGGACGGCCAGAGGACCTGGTGGCCGCCCTCGGTGTCGTGGCGGCCGGTGACCGGGGCTCCGTCGACGACCACCCCGCTGCCGATCCCGGTGGACACGGTGAGGTAGACGACGCTCCGGCACCCCGCCGCCGCCCCGGCGCGCGCCTCGGCGAGGGCGGCGCAGTTGGCGTCGTTCTCGAGCAGCACCGGGCAGCCGTAGCGGGCGCCGAGCCGGTCGGCGAGGGCGAGGTGGTGCCAGGACGGGGGCATGTTCGGCGGGTTCACCAGCGCTCCCGCCGCGCGGTCGAAGGGCCCGGGGACGGCGAGCGCGATGCCGGTCAGGGGCTCCCCGCGCCTGGCCTCATCGAGCATCCCGACGAGGGTCTCGACCGGCCGCTCCGCCGGGGTGGCCCGGCGCACCGCCGCGCCCGGGCGGCGATCGTCGCCGGCGACCGCCGCGAGCAGCTTGGTGCCGCCGACGTCGATCGCCCCGAGCATGAGCCGGAGGGTAGCAGGTGCGCTTGACAGCCGCGGCGCATATGCGTGCAAATGCACATGTGCGCACCACCGACCCCGCCACCGACCGCCCGGACGCCCTCGCCGGCCCCGACGAGTGCGCCTGCCTGAGCCTCCGCCAGGCCGCCCGGGTGGTCACCCAGCTCTACGACGAGGCGCTGGCTCCCGCCGGGATCCGCAGCACCCAGTTCTCCCTGCTCAGCACGATCGCGTGGATGCAGCCGGTGTCGATGAACGACCTGGCGGCGCGCATGGTCATGGACCGCACCACCCTGACCCGCAACCTCCGCCCGGTGCTCGACGCCGGCCTGGTCACGGTGCGGACCGGCGACGACCGGCGGCGCCGCGAGGTCGCTCTCACCCGGGCGGGCTCGCGGACCCTCGACGAGGCGACCGGGTACTGGCGCGCCGCCCAGGCGGAGATGCGCCAGGCGCTCGGCGACCGCCGCCTGGTGTCGCTCCGCGACCACCTCGCCGAGACGGTCTCCCGGGTGGGCGAGCTCACCGCGCGATAGGGCGTGCACGGAGGTCCCCGGGCCCGGCGCATACTCGGCTGCCATGCTGCTCGCCATCGACGTGGGCAACTCGAACATCGTCGTCGGCGTGTTCGACGGCGAGCGCCTGGTCGCCGACTTCCGGCTGCACACCGACGCCCACGCCACCGGCGACGAGCTCGGCCTCCTCATCACCGGGCTGCTCCGCAGCCGCGACGTCGAGCCTTCGCACGTCGCCGGGGTGGTCGTGAGCAGCGTGGTGCCGACGCTCTCGCGGAGCATCGAGGACCTCGCTCAGACCTTCTTCGGACTCACCCCGATGGTGGTCGGCCCAGGGGTGCGGACGGGGATGCGGATCCTCTACGACGACCCCCGCCAGGTGGGCGCCGACCGCATCGTCAACGCCATCGCCGCCTACCGGCGCTACGGCGGCCCGGCCGTGCTCGTCGACTTCGGCACCGCCACCACCTTCGACGCGATCTCCGCGCAGGGCGAGTACCTGGGCGGGGCGATCGCCCCCGGGATGCTGATCAGCCTCGAGGCGCTCGTCGCCCGCGCCGCCAAGCTCAGCCGCGTCGACCTCGTCGCGCCGAGCTCGGTGATCGGCCGCACCACCACCGCGAGCATGCAGGCGGGGATGGTCTTCGGCTACGTCGGCCTCATCGAGGGCCTGGTGAACCGCATGCGCGACGAGCTCGGCCCCGGCACCCGGGTCATCGGCACCGGGGGCATCGCCGAGCTCATCGCCGCCCACACCGACTGCATCGAGGTGGTGGACCAGCGGCTGACGCTCGACGGGCTGCGTTTGATTCACGAGCTGAACAGTTGAGCTCGGCGCCTTGACAAAGCCGCGAGCCTACCTGCCCACCTCGACGGCCCAGATCAGCGTCACGAAGACGTAGAACGCGTAGGCGCTGCTGATCCAGACGCTCTGCATGTTGCGGCTGCGGACCCGGCGGGCGACCAGGGTCAGCACCCAGAGCATCGCCGCCGAGGCGACGAGGTCGAGGAGCCGGCCGCTCAGCGGCGCCCGCAGGACCGCGCCGAGGACGAGGGTGAGCAGGGGCGGCAGCCCGAGCGGGACCACCCACCAGGGGAGCTCGATGGGCTCGCCGAGCCTGCGCGGCTCGCTCATCCCTCGCCGCTGGTGAAGACCGGGCGGAAGAAGCCGGTCGCCGACTCGCCGGCGGCGAGGGCGGCGCCGAAGAGCTCCTCGAGGCGTTCGCGGGAGTCGAGGTCCTGCACCGCGGCGCGGAGGCGCGACGCGCCGGCGCATCCGCGGATCGTCCAGGCGACGTACTTGCGCCCGATCTTCAGGGCGCGGCGGTCGCCGTAGTAGTCGAGAAGGTCGTCGAGGTGCCGGCGGGTGAGCGCCACCCGCTCCGCGAAGGGCTGCTCGGCGAGCAGCTCACCGGTGGCGAGGCGGTGGGCGGCCTGGCGGACCAGCCAGAAGTTGCCGAGCATCCCGCGGGCGATCACCACCCCGTCGACCCGGCCGC
>VBHE01000107.1 GCA_005889515.1 Chloroflexota bacterium
CACCCTGTCGATGAGGATGACGCCGTACACGACGATCAGCCCGGCGACGAAGCCGATGACGATCGCCCATCCCGGCTGCACGTAGCCCGACGGCGCGGTGATGGCGACCAGGGCGGCGATCGCCCCGTTCCCGATCATGCCGGTGTCGAGCGACTTCTGGACCTGGTAGATGGCGAGCATCGCGCCGAGGGCCCCGGCCGCGGCCGCGATGTTCGTGACCACGACGATGTCGGCGAAGTGCAGGTTGGTCGCGTTCAGGGTCGAGCCCGGGTTGAAGCCGAACCAGCCGAACCACAGGATGATGACGCCGAGCTGGGCCAGCGGCATGTTGTGGCCGGGGATGGCGTTGGGCTTCCCGTCACGGCTGTACTTGCCGATCCGGGGTCCGAGCAGGAGCAGTCCGGCGAAGCCCGCGGTCGCGCCGGTGAGGTGGACGACGGTCGAGCCCGCGAAGTCCTGGCGCGCCGATCGGGTAGATCAGCGACGCGAAGATCACCGAGTAGATGACGTACACGCCGGACTTGATCCGCTCGAGCGTGGTCCCCCAGACGATCGCCAGCGACACCGCGCAGAAGACGAACTCGAAGAAGAACTTCGCCGCCGCCGGAGCCGTCGACGCCGTGTTGAGCGTCGGCAGGTCGATGGAGGATCCCGGCCGGAACTGGGGCACGAACCCGGTGTGGCCGATGATCTGGCCGAGGATGCCGCTCGCCCCGCCGAAGGCGATGGCGAAGCCGACCACCCAGTAGACGATCGACGAGATGCTCAGGTTGACGATGACCTTGGCGACAACCGTCCCCACGTTCTTCATGCGGCTGAAGCCGACCTCGAGCATGGCGAAGCCGGCCTGCATGAAGAGCACGAAGACGGCGGCGACGATGGTCCACACCGTGTCCACGGCGATGGCCGCGGGGGTGTGAAGCTCGTCGGCCGCCACCACCGCACGGGGGATGAGCAGCAACCCCGCGGCCACGACGGCTGCTGCGGCGAGGACACGGATCCGACGTCCCACGGCCTGTCTCCCACTCCCACACTCTGGTGTTGGGGGGCGCGCCCGAGGGGTCCGGATCACCACGCCCTCAGCGTGGAAGGCTATCGAAGCGCCACCCCCGGAGGCTAGGCACGCGGACCAGAATGCTGCAACGCGCCCTTGTGCGTGGAGCACACATCGGCTTCGTGGCTCCCGCGAGAAGCTTGGGCGGCGCGCCTCAGCACCTGGTGAATCCGGAGGGTCCCCATGGACCGGACCGACTCGCATCGAGCCGGCCCGGCTGTGTGGGGGAGGGGGAATCTCCGTCGGCGGGCGGCCCCGGGCACGGCGAGGCCCAGGGGCACGCCCGCGTCTTCGTCGAGGCTAGGCTGCGGCGCCCCCTCGGGGCTTCGGTCTGCGCTCACAGGCCCGCCGCCGCCCCATGTGTGCGGCGCGTCGCAGCGGGTGGGGCTACGAGGCCGCCTGGAGGACGTCGCGCACCTTGAGGCAGAGGTGCAGGTTGAGCCGGGTCTCGGGGTCGTCGAGGCTCAGCGAGGCGATGTCCTCGATCCGTCGCAGCCGGTAGAGCACGGTGTTGCGGTGGAGGTGGAGGAGCTGGGCGATCTCCGTCGGCGAGCCGTGGCAGCGGAAGAAGGCATCGAGGGTGGCCATCAGCCCGGCGCCGGTGCGCTGGTCGTACTCCACCAGCGTCTGCACCTGGTCCTCGAAGAACTCGCGCAGCTCCGCCTGGCCGTTCATCGCGTAGAGGAGGCGGTAGAGGCCGAGGTCGGAGAAGGCCACCACCCGGGCGCCGCCGAAGAGGCGGGTGCCCATGGTGAGCGCCTGCTCGGCCTCACGATAGGAGGCGCGCACCCCGGCGATCCCGGGCTTGCTGCGACCGAGGCCCACCGAGACCTCGCCGGCGACCGCGCCGGAACACTCCAGGCGGAGGTCGGCGGCGAGCCGGCGGAGGTCGAGCGCGGGCTGGCCCTCGACGAGCGGGACGACCGCGGCCACCGCACGCTGCCGCAGGGTTGCGAGCGCGGTCGGGGAGCGCCGGC
Source organism: Chloroflexota bacterium (assembly GCA_005889515.1). Lineage (GTDB taxonomy): Bacteria > Chloroflexota > Dormibacteria > Aeolococcales > Aeolococcaceae > CF-96. Next base: position 2,032 of record VBHE01000107.1, read on the forward strand.
GGATCCAGCCCTGGGCGCCGGCGACGAGCTGGTCGCCGCGCACCCGGGGTACCTGCTCGGCGCCGCCGTCCGGCCGCGCCACCATCACCACGGTCTCGCCGCTGAGGTCGAAGCCCAGCCGCTCGGCGCGATGGCGCACCGCCGACTCCGACGAGTACGTGCCGGCGAGGAGCGACTCGAGGAACTCGCCCTCGAGCTCGTCCCGCGCCTGGAGGACGGCGCGCTCGCGGTCGAGCTCGATGGCGCAGGCCGAGGCGGCGCGGGCGACGGCGAGCCGGCTGATCTGGTCGAGGTCGGCGTCCGGGGCGATGAGCGAGATGAAGCCGCCGATGCCGTCGCGCACCGGCACCGGGGCGACCAGCCGGGCCATGCCCGTCCGCGGCAGGGCGAACTCGTGGACCGGCGGGTCGGCGGCGACCACGGCGATCCCCTCGGCCCAGCGCCGGACCCGGGTGGCGTCCTTCTCGAGGCTGGGACGGAGGGACTCGCCGTCCGCGCCCGCCGAGGCGTGGCGGACGGTGCCGTCGTTCTCCTGCCAGACCACGGCGTGGCCGGTGATCTCGGCGAGCCGGTCGACGATCGCCGCGGTGCCGGCACCGGCGAGGGCGAGCTCCATGAGCTGGGTGTGGAGCTCCTGCTGGCGCTCGTGGAGCAGGGTGCGCTGGTCGAGGATGAAGCGCACCACCGTCTGCTGGATGTCGTTGAGGTGGGAGCCGTCGGGGAGGTGGAGGAGCGGCATCATCATCCGCTCGGCGACCGCGACCGACTCCATCGACGCCTCGCCGATCACCGCGACCGCGACGCCGCCCTTGTCGCCGAAGCTCTGGATCACCTGGGCGAGGTCGAGGCGCTCGTCGAGGAGGCGGATCGAGCGCACCGGCACGAAGGCCATCTCCCCGCCCTTGATGGTCTCGAACGCGGGCGGACGGGTGCGCAGCGCGGTCGCCCACTCGACGCGCCGGTCGAGCCCGCCGCCGCCACCGAGCAGCTCGGTGCCATCCGGCATCGCCCCTCTCCAGACGTCCTTGACGGTGATCATCGTCCGTGCCGTCTACGCCAGATCGAGGTAGTGGTCCAGCTCCCAGGGCGTCACCTGCATGCGGTACTCGCGCCACTCCAGCGCCTTGGCCTCGAGCAGCCGCTCGGCGAGGTGGTCGCCCAGGGCGTCCTGCACCACGTCGTCATGCCGGAACGCGTCGATGGCGTCCTTGAGGTTGTCGGGGAGAAGACCGACGTTGCGCCGCTCCAGCTCGACGTCGTCGAAGCCGTAGAGCGACTCCTCGACCGGCGGGGGCAGCGGCAGCCGGCGGCGGATGCCGTCGAGACCGCAGCGGAGCATCACCGCGTAGGCGAGGTAGGGATTGCAGGACGGGTCCGGGCTGCGCAGCTCCACCCGGGTCGTCGGCCGCCGGGTCACGTGGGGGATGCGTACCAGCGCGGCGCGGTTGGTACGAGCCCACGAGACGACCACCGGAGCCTCGAAGCCGCGCACGAGCCGCTTGTAGGAGTTGACGAGGGGGGCGAGCACCGCGCACATGCCGGCGGCGTGGTGGAGCTGGCCGGCGATGAAGTGCTTGGCGGTCTCGCTGAGCCCGTACTCGTCGCGGGCGTCGCTGAAGGCGTTCTCGCTGTCGCCGACCCGGCGCAGGCTCTGGTGGACGTGCATGCCGCTGCCGTTGAGCCCCACGAAGGGCTTGGGCATGAAGGTGGCGACGAGGTCGGACTGCTGGGCGATCGCCTTGAGCGTGTAGCGGAAGGTGATCACGTCGTCCGCCGACTTCATCGCCGGCGCGTGGCTGAAGTCGATCTCGTGCTGCCCCGCAGCGACCTCGTGGTGGGCGGTGTTCACCTCGATCCCCAGGGCCTGCAGCGCCGACACCATCGCCTGGCGGACGTCGACGCTGCGGTCGGTGGCGAAGTCGAAGTAGCCGCCGCGATCGTGGGGCAGCGGCTCGAGCGCCCCGTTGCCGTTGTGGCGGAGCAGGAAGAACTCGATCTCCGGGCCGCAGCGGTACTCGAAGCCGAGCTCGCGGGCCAGCTCGATCGCGCGGCGCAGGGCCCCGCGGGGGTCGCCCGGGTAGGGCTCGCCGTCCGGGGTGTGGGCCCAGCAGAAGAGCCGGGCGGTCGCGGGGGTCGCCCAGGGCAGCACCCGGAACGTCTCCAGGTCGGGGACCAGGTACATGTCGCTCTCGGCGGTCCGGGCGAAGGACTCCACCGAGGAGCCGTCGAACCAGGTGCCGTGCTCGATGGTGTCCGGCAGCTGGTCGGCGGGGATGGTCACCGTCTTCACCGCGCCCATGACGTCGGTGAACTGGAGGTCGATGTAGCGGGTCCCCGCGGCCTCGGCCTGTGCGAGCACGTCGTCGGCGAGGTCAGCGGGCGTTGCGCGAGTGGCCACGGCTCTCCAAACCCCTCGGGGACCGGTTGTGTGCTGGGGCATCGCGCCCAAGCCACGCGGTCCCCAGCTGATGGTACTCCCCGATCCTGGCGAGCGGTTCGTGCTAGCCGCACAAGGTCAGGCCGGCGATCCTGTGAGCCGCCGCCCAAAATACCGACCGGTCAGGTGATCGGGAACTGCCCGGGACGGCGACCCTCCCCGGGCGGCCCGGCGAACGCCTGGGCGATCTCCATCCAGTCCAGGGCCAGCGGACCCGCGATCTGCAGCCGGGTGTCGTCGCGGTGGCGCCGCTGGGTGACCGCCAGGCAGAAGTCGAGCGCGCTGCCGGTCACCCGGTCGGCCGCGGCGGCGTCGCCCCAGCTCCACACCCCGCCGTCGGGGGCCTCGAGCTCGACCCGCACCTCCCCCTCCGGGGCCGGGCGTCCGTTGGTCGCGTAGCTGAAGGCGCGGGCGCGCACCCCGATGTGGGCGACGTGGCGCAGCCGCGCGGTGGGCGTGCGGACGGCGCCGACCGCGTCGACGACGTCCTGGCCGTGGCACCAGGTCTCCATCAGCCGGGCGGTGACGAAGGAGACCGGGCTCATCGGCGGCCCGTACCAGGGGACGCGCGTGCCGGGTTCGACCCCCCTCGCCACCGAGAGGAGGCGGCCGCGCTGGTCACGCCACCAGCCGAGCATGCCCTCGACGCCGAGACCGTGTCCGTGGGTGAGGTGCTCGGCCATCATGGCCGCGGGGTCGGCGACGAACCGCCGCACCCCGGCGGCGAAGGCCTCGGGGTCGACGATGGCGAGGGTGGCCTGGCCGTCGAAGTAGGCGAGGTGGGTGACCTGGTCGCGCACCGACCATCCCGGTGACGGCGTCGGCCGCTCGAGGTCCGCGTCGTCGAGCGCGGCGACGATCCGGTCGAGGTCCTCGTGCTCGGCGGCGAGGTCGGCGCAGACGGTGTCGACGGTGGTGGCGATGGTCATGGCGAGCACGGTAGCGCGCCGCCGCTGCTACCGTGCCCGCATGGCCGCCGGCGGTGTCCTCGACCAGCTCCGGGTCCCCGTGGTCCAGGCGCCGATGGCCGGCGGACCCTCGACCCCCGCGCTCGCGGCGGCGGTGTCGGAGGCGGGCGGCCTCGGCTTCGTCGCCGCCGGGTATCGCACCGCCGCCGCGGTCGCCGCGGAGATCGCCGCGGTGCGTGCGGCCACGTCACGGCCCTTCGGTGTCAACGTCTTCGTCCCCTCCCCCGACGGTGCCGACCGTGGGCTGCTCGCCGGCTACGTCGAGCGGGTGCGGCGCGAGGCGGCCGGCTACGGCGCTCCGACCGGCGAGGCGGCGTGGAGCGACGACGCCTGGGAGGAGAAGCTCGCGGTGCTCGTCGCCGAGCGCCCCGCGGTGGCGTCGTTCGCCTTCGGCTGCCCGCCACCGGAGGTGATCGAGCGGCTCGGCGAGGCCGGGGTCGAGGTCTGGGTGACGGTCACCGAGCCCCAGGAGGCGGAGCGCGCGGCGGCGGCGGGAGCCGGCGGGCTCGTCGTCCAGGGCGTCGAGGCGGGCGCCCACCGGGGCACCTTCAGCGACGCCGACGGGGTCGGCGAGGTCGGGCTGCTCACCCTGCTCCGGCTGGTCACGCGGGTCACGGCGCTCCCGCTGATCGCCTCCGGCGGCCTCTGCGACGGCGCCGGCGTCGCCGCCGTCCTCGTCGCCGGGGCGCGTGCCGCCCAGCTCGGCACCGCGTTCCTCGACACCGTCGAGGCGGGGACCCCGGCGGCGCACCGCTCCGCGCTCCGCGGCGGCCGGCGGACGATGCTCACCCGGGCGTTCAGCGGCCGCCGCGCCCGCGGGATCGTCAACGGCTTCCTCGCCCGCAACGGCGCCTTCGCCCCCTCCGCGTATCCGCACGTCAACGCTCTCACCGCTCCACTGCGTGCCGCCGCCCGCGAGCGGAACGACCCCGAGATGCTCAACCTGTGGGCCGGCCAGGCGTACACCGCAATCGACCACGACGTCCCCGCCGCGACGGTCGTCGAGCGGCTCGCCCGCGAGATCGACGCGGCGCTCGCCCGGCGCGAGCCGCTCAGCGCACCCCCCGGATCCGCCTGACCAGGACCGTCCCCGCGACGAAGCAGAACGCGGCGCCGCCGAAGACCGCGCGGTAGCCGGAGTTGGCCGAGTGGGCGTTGAGGGCGTCGAGCCCGGCGCCCGCCATCGCCGGGACCACGTTGCCGGGCAGGGTGAGGGCGACGTGGAAGAGCGCCATGTCCTTGGCCGCGGCGGAGGGGTCGGGCAGGGTGTCGCAGGCGAGCGCCCAGTCGACCGAGACGTAGAAGCCGTAGCCGACGCCGTAGACGGCGCCG
>VBHE01000108.1:0-1681 GCA_005889515.1 Chloroflexota bacterium
ACCCCTCCTCCTCGAGGACGCATGACGGCCATCCCCCCGACCCCAGCCGACGCGCCGAGCGACCCGTTCGTCCACCTCCACACCCACACCGAGTACTCGCTGCTCGACGGCGCCGCGCGGATCGGCGAGCTGGTCGAGACGGCGCGGCGGATGGGCCAGCCGGCGGTGGCGATCACCGACCACGGGGTGCTCTACGGGGCGGTCGAGTTCACCACCGCGGCGCGCAAGGCGGGGATCAAGCCGATCATCGGCTGCGAGATGTACATGGCGCCGCGGTCGCGCCACGACAAGGAGGGGAAGGCCGACCGCGATCCCAACCACCTCGTCCTCATCGCCCGCGACCTGACCGGCTACCGCAACCTGGTGCGGCTGGTGAGCCGCTCCCACCTCGAGGGCCACTACTACAAGCCGCGCATCGACAAGGAGCTGCTCGCCGCCCACGCCGAGGGGCTGATCTGCCTCAGCGCCTGCATCGGCGGCGAGCTGCCCCAGGCGATCCTCCGCGGCGACATGGACGCCGCCGAGTCCGTCGCCCGGCAGCACATGGAGATCTTCGGGCCGGACAACTACCTGCTCGAGATCCAGGACCACGGGATCCCGGAGGAGACGGAGATCCGCGCCGGGCTGCTCGAGATGGCGCGGCGCACCGGGCTCCCGCTGGTGTGCACCAACGACTCCCACTACATCCGGGCGGAGGACGCCGAGCCCCACGACATCCTCCTCTGCCTGCAGACCGGGGCGCGGCGCCAGGAGGAGAAGCGCTTCCGCTTCCACGGGCCGAACTTCTACGTGGCCGACGGCGCCGAGATGCGTCAGCGCTTCGCCGCCTACAGTGAGGCGTTCGCGAACACCCTGGCGGTGGCGGAGCGCTGCACCCTCGAGCTGCCCATGGGGAAGACCCTGCTTCCCCAGTACCAGCCGATCCCCGAGGGCCTCGACGCCGACTCCTATCTCCGCGAGCTGTGCGAGCAGGGGCTGCGCGAGCGCTACGAGGAGCCCACCCGCGAGGCCCATGAGCGCCTCGCGATGGAGCTCGACGTCATCCGCGAGACCGGCTTCGCCGCGTACTTCCTCATCGTCTGGGACTTCATCCGCGCCGCCCGCTGCGACGGGGTGAAGGTCGGTCCCGGTCGCGGCAGCGCCGCCGGCTCGCTCGTCTCCTACGTGCTCCGGATCACCAACATCTGCCCGCTCAAGTACGGGCTCATCTTCGAGCGCTTCCTCAACCGCGAGCGGGTGTCGATGCCCGACATCGACATCGACTTCGACGACCGCCGCCGCGATCGGGTCATCGAGTACGTCCAGGAGAAGTACGGGCGCGACCGGGTCGCTCAGATCATCACCTTCGGCACCATGGCCGCTCGCGCGGCGATCCGCGACGTCGGCCGGGTGCTCGACGTCCCACTGAGCGACGTCGACCGCCTCGCCAAGCTGGTGCCGCCGCAGATCGGCATCACCCTGGAGAAGGCGCTCGAGAACCGCGAGCTCCGCGAGGTCTACGACAACGAGCCCTGGGCCAAGACGGTGATCGACAACGCCCGCCGCCTCGAGGGCATCTGCCGCAACGCCAGCACCCATGCCGCCGGGGTGGTGATCGCCCCCGAGCCGCTCGAGAACATCGTCCCCCTGCAGCGCTCCACCAACGATCGCGATGCGATGGTCACCCAGTTCGACATGAACG
>VBHE01000108.1:1735-4174 GCA_005889515.1 Chloroflexota bacterium
CGGTATCGAGCTCGACATCGACACCCTGCCGCTCGACGACCCGGCGACCTACGCGCTGCTCGGCCGCGCCGACACCCTCGGGGTCTTCCAGATGGAGGCGGTCGGCGGGAAGAAGATCCTCCTCGACATGCAGCCGCAGACCATCGACGACATCAGTGTCGCGTCCGGCCTCAACCGCCCCGGCCCCATCGAGGGCGGGGTCATCGACGTCTATATGAGGCGCAAGCGCGGCGAGGAGGCGGTCGAGTACCTGCTCCCGGAGCTGGAGCCCATCCTCGCCGACACCAACGGGGTGATCGTCTACCAGGAACACGTGATGAAGATCGCCTCGGCGGTGGCCGGCTACACCCTTGGGGAAGCGGACATCCTGCGGGCGGCGATGGGGAAGAAGGACAAGGCGAAGATGGCGCTGCAGCGGGAGAAGTTCCTCGCCGGGGCGACGCGTCGTGGGGTCGATCCGGGCAAAGCCGAGGAGCTCTTCGACCTCATGGCGTTCTTCGCGGGCTACGGATTCAATCGTTCGCATTCGATCAGCTACTCCCTCATCACCTACCAGACCGCCTACCTCAAGGCCAACCATCCGCTCGAGTACATGACCGCGCTGCTCAACAGCAAGGCGGGTGACTTCGACAAGCTCAAGCTCACCATCCTCGACGCCCATGCGCGCGGGCTGGTGGTGCGGCCGCCGGACATCAACCGCAGCGGCACCGGGTTCGTCGTCGGCGACCTCGACAAGCGCGAGATCCTCTACGGGCTGTCGCACATCAAGAACGTCGGTGAGAAGGTGGTCGAGAACCTGCTCGTCGCCCGCGACGAGGGCGGGCCGTTCAGCTCGCTGCTCGACCTCTGCCTGCGCGCCGGAGGGCGCGACCTCAACCGCCGGGTGCTCGAGGCGCTGGTGCGCAGCGGGGCATGCGACTCGCTCGGCGACCGCGCCACCCTGCTCGCGCTCATCGACCGGGCCATGGACCGCGCCGCCCAGGTGCGGCGCGAGCGCGAGCAGGGGCAGACCTCGCTCTTCGGGCTGCCCACGGACGGCGAGGGCAACGGCGGCGCGCCGCTGCCCGCGGAGGAGCTCGCGCCGGTCGGCATCGTCCCCGCCGCCGAGGAGGACCGGTTGCGCTGGGAGCGCGAGCTCCTCGGGATGTACCTGAGCGACCATCCGCTGCGGCGCATCGCCGACACCCTGCGCACCCGGGTCGACACCGCGATCGGCGAGCTCGGGCCCCACCTCGACGGGCTGGTGGTGCAGGTCGGCGGGTCGGTGCGCGAGGTGCGCACGGTGGTGCCGCGGCGGAGCTCGACGGGGCAGCGGATGGCGTTCCTCCAGATCGAGGACATGAGCGGCAGCTGCGAGGTGGTGGTCTTCGCCCGCACCTTCGAGGAGTGCGCCGCGCTCCTCCACCAGGACGCGGTGGTGGTGGTGCGTGGCAAGGTCGAGGCCCAGTCGCGTGGCGACGACGAGGAACGGGGCGGCGAGCCGGAGCCCGCGAAGGTCATCGCCGAGGCGGTGTTCGGGCTCGACGACGCGCGGCTGCTCACCTGGCGGCGCAACGCCACCGTCCACATCACCCTCGGCGGCGCCGGTGTGCCGATGCTCGGCGCGCTCCGCGAGGCGCTCGAGCGGCATCCCGGCGACGCGCCCGTCGTCCTCCACGTCGAGCTCCCCGAGAAGGTCGACCAGGTCAGCCTCGCGGAGGGCTTCGGCGTCGATCCCGGCCCGGCGCTGGAGCGGGCGGTGTGCGCCCTCCTCGGCGAGGGCGCGTACCGGGTCGAGCTCCGCCGCGAGCGCGCCGCGCCACGTGACGCCCGCCGCCCCCGCGGGCGCAACGGATCCGCCACCGCGCCCCCACCCTGATGGCGGCGGCCGAGCCGCCGCCGGGAGCGTGGCTCGGCGAGGCGGCGGCGACCGGGTTCCGTCCGGACACCGTCGTCCTCGACGTCGACGGGGTGCTCATCGACGTCGAGCCGTCCTTCCGCGAGGCGGTGCGCCGCACCGTCCTCACCGTGCAGGCGGCGATGGGCGTGGAGCACCCATGGACCCCGACGCGCGAGGACGTCGCCGCCCTCAAGCGCGCCGGCGGCTTCAACGACGACGTCCAGAGCAGCATCGCCCTCGCCGCCATCGGTGCGGGCGGCGCGGCGGAGCGGCTGGCGGAGGTGCTCGCCGCGGTCGACGCCGCCGGCGGTGGCCTCGCCGGGCTGCGCGCCGCGGCCCCGGACCTGCCCCGGATCGACGGCGCGCTCTGCCTGCGCGTCTTCGACGAGCACTACTGGGGCGCATACCGCTTCCGCGCGGTCTTCGGCGAGGAGCCGCGGCACGTCATCACCGCGGCCGGGCTGGTCGACGACGAGCGTCCCCTCGTCGACGCCGACCTGCCCCGGCGGCTGCGGGAGACCGCCGACGTCGGCTGGGTGGCTCTGATCACGGGCCGGACC
>VBHE01000108.1:4185-4818 GCA_005889515.1 Chloroflexota bacterium
GCTGGTCGACCGGCGACCTCGATGCCGTGGTGACCGGCGACGTGGTGCGCAAGCCCGACCCCGCCTGCCTCGACCGCATCCTCGGCGCCTGCGGGTCGCGCGCCGCCGTGTACGCCGGCGACGTCCGCGACGACTGGGAGCTGGTGCGCCGCCATCGCGCCGAGCGCCCCGCCGCGCCGCCGGTCCGCGGCGTCATCGTCGGCGCCGAGGCCACGGCGCTGCGCCCGCTCGGCGTCGACGCGACGGTTCGCGCCACGACCGACCTGATCCCGCTGCTCCGCTGGTGGGCCGCCGCCTAACGGGTGCGCACGATCAGCACGCTGCAGGACGCGCGACGCGACACCCGCCGGGGCACGCCGCCCGCGAGACGGCGCACGCCGCGGTTGCCGACGACGATGAGGTCCGCGTCCACCTGCTCGGCCACGGACACGATCACGTCCGCCGGCTCGCCGGTGGTGACATGGCTGGTGACCCGGAGGCCGTTCACCCGGAGGTCCGTGGCCGCGGTGTCGAGCGAGTCGCGGAGGTCCTGCTCCGCGCCGGCGCACGCCTCGGACGCGGCCACCGCGGCCGCGGGCTCCGCCATCCCCCACGCCGGTATCCGCCGCGAGGCGCCGACGAGGTGGCGCCGCG
>VBHE01000108.1:4899-8068 GCA_005889515.1 Chloroflexota bacterium
TGGAGCCGCGCCCCGAGGTCGCGTGCCAGGGTCACGGCCTCACGAACGGCGACGCGGGCCGTGGCCGAGTCGTCGGTCCCCGCGACGATCGGCGCAGTTGACCCGCGGGCCTGCCGGCCGCACGATGGGGTGCCCGCCGGTCGGCGGCGGCAGCGGCAGGATCTGCGGAGGGACCCTCATGGCGGCGACCACCAGTGCCATCCCGGCCTTCAAGCCGACCTACCTCGGCGCCGGCGACCTCCCCTGGCACCCCTTCACCCCCTACTCCGAGGAGGTGATGCTGAAGATCCTCCACCTCGACCTGGTCCGCGGCGAGGTGGTGCTCATGCTCAAGGCGCCGGGGGGCACCAACCTGGGAGTCCACAACCACTACGGCCGCGTCCTCGTGTACACCGTGCAGGGAACCTGGAGCTACGCGGAGCACGACTGGAGCTCCAGCGCCGGCGACTTCGTCTACGAGGTCGCGAACTCCCAGCACACCTTCCAGGCCCAGCCCGGTGAGGACGTGATCGTCTTCATCGTGCTCGAGGGGGCGCTCGCGTTCCTCGACGAGAACGGGAACACGGTGGCGGTCGAGACCGCCCACACCGTGGCCGAGCGCTACGAGGCGTACTGCCGCGCCAACGGCATCCCCGCCGTCGACCTCACCCAGTTAGAGCTAGCCGCCGCCGAGGGTCATGCCGGTGTCGGGGTCGGTCGCGCAGTCGTAGAGCTGCATGCCCGACGCCGCGCCGGCGCGCCCGGCGGACGCGGTCGACCACTCCGTCCGCGGCACCGTCCCGCAGTTGGCGGTCACCCAGCCGACCAGGTCGGCGTTGACGCCTCCGGCCATGAAACCGGCGAACGCCCTCCCCAAGAGCGGTCCCGCACCTCCCGGGCCGCGGAGCAGGAAGAAGCGCACCTCGCCGTGGGCGACGAGGGTCGCGAGCCGGTCGGGGTCGACGATGCGGTCGCCGCCCATGAAGCCGCCGAGCGCCATCGCCGGCCGGTCGCTCGCGAGCATGTAGGGCGCGGCGCTCATCGCCGCGAGCGTCGCCATGAGGTAGGCGGCCGACCCCTGGTGCGCCTCCAGGTAGCGGAGCAGCCCCCGATCGACGCCGCCGAACGCCACCGGCGCCGCTCCGCCGGTCGCGAACCGGCGGAAGAACGCCGCCTGCCCGGCCGGCACGGGGCCGGCGCTGGGCAGCGCCGCCGAGACGCGCGACGTCACCGTGTACCCGGTCCAGGTCGCGGGCGCCGCGAGCAGCGCGGCGGCGCCACAGGCCATCGCGAGCCCCTCCGCCCACCGGGCGGCGGCCGAACGACGCCGGGCCACGACCACGAGGAGCGCCGCGGCCACGGCCGCGCTCACCACCAGAGGGGTGAGCCAGCGGCTCCAGCCGGGGAAGTCGGCGAGCACCGAGGCCGCCTCGGCGGCGCTCCCCGCAAGCGCGGCCGGGAGCAGCCATGCGACCCGCGTCCTGGCGGCGGCCTCGCGAACCAGGACGGCGGCGCCGATCCCCGCCAGCGCGGCGATCGAGGGCGCGAGCACGGCGAGGTAGTAGGCGTGGACGGTGCTCGCGACGCTGAAGAACGCGCCCGCCCCGAGCAGCCACGCGCCCCAGAGGAGCAGCGAGCGCTGCCGCGCGTCGAACGGCCGTCCCCATCGCCGGCGGACGGCCGCGGCGACGAGGCCGGCGAGCGCGAGGGGGAGCAGCCAGCCGGTCTGGCTGCCGAGCGGCTGCCGGAACAGCCGCAGCGGGCCGGGCGGGCCCGTCTCCCGGCTGCTGAACGCGGACAGCTCCAGGCCGCCGGTCGTCGCCGGCCGGCGCGGCGCGGCGGCGTCCGCACCGCCGAAGCGGCCACGGTACGGGCTCCCCGAGACCCTGCTCCACCCGTTGTAGCCGAGGGCGAGGTTGAGCTCCGAGTTGCCGGCGCTCGATCCGACATAGGGGCGCTGCGCCGGCGGGGTGAGGTCGACGGCGACCACCCAGCAGAGCGACGCGGTGACGAGGACGGCGGCGGCGGCGCCGAGGTGGGCGAGGCGCCTCGGCCGGCGGACCGGGGCGGCGACCAGGTAGACGAGCGCGAGGGCGGGGACGACGAGGTACGCCTCGAGCATCTTGACGTTGAAGCCGAGTCCGACCAGAACCGCACCGAGGAGCAGCCAGCGCAGCCGTCCGGTCCGCGCCGCCCGGCTGACCGCGAGCGCGGCGAGGAGGAGCCCGAGGACGAGCACGCCGTCGACGATGTTGCTGCGCGAGGCGACGACGCTGATCGGGCTGAGCGCGAGGAGCAGGGCGGCGGCGAGGCCGGCGCTCCGCCCCCACACCCGCGCGACCAGGTGGTACAGGAGCGCCACCGAGGCGACCCCGGCGGCCGCCTCGGGGAGCATCAGCGCGACCCCGCTGAAGCCGAACAGCCTGGCGCTCGCGGCCTGGAGCCAGAAGCCGAGCGGCGGCTTGTCGATGCTGACGAACCCGCCGGCGTCGAAGGACGCATAGAGGAGGTTGTGCCAGCTGCTGAGCATGCTGCGCACCGCGGCGGCGTAGTAGGCGTTCCCGTAGCCGAGGTTCCAGAGCCCCCAGCCGTTGAGCAGGGCGCTCAGCGCGAGCACCCCGCCCAGCGCGGCGCGGCCCCGACCCTCGCCGCGCGCCGTCTCGATGCTCATTCCCGCCGTCCTCGCCGTACGCTCCGCGATGCCTCCGGCAGCGAGGATCACCCGCCCCGAGCAGGGAGGGATGCGCCACTCTCCGGGGATCAGGCGGCCGCCCTGAGTCGGCATCGGGAATGCAGGCGAGCCGTTGGTCAGCCGGAGAGGGAGGTGTTCGCGGCGCTGGTCACCAGGTCGCCGAGCAGACGGTCGGAGACGACGATCAGCACCACGTAGACGACGAGGGCGACGATCGCGGGGATGTCGGCAGAGGGACTGCGGCCCCCGACCCCGGCGAAGGGGCGCACCAGCGGCGAGGACATGTCCCGGATCAGCCGCACCGCGGGGTGGAAGGGGCTGACCTTGAGGAACGAGACCACTAAGCGCAGCACTACGATGATGATCAGGATCAACAGGATGATGTGCACCACGTCCTGCAGCGCGCGCGCGAGCGTGTACGCGAGCGAGCCGCCGCTCGGCTCGATGAGGTCGACGACGAACTGGCCCACCACCTGCAGCACGACGATGGCGACGATC
>VBHE01000108.1:8222-9967 GCA_005889515.1 Chloroflexota bacterium
ACGATCTGCGCGAGCTGGTGCATGGTCCGATCCTATCGCGGGCGCAGGGCGTCGCTCGGGCTCATGCGACCGGCTCCGCCGGCCGGGGTGGCTCGGCGACCTCAGCTCGGTCCTCGGCCGGCGCGGCGGCCGTCCCCGTCCCGGGGAAGCGGCGGCGCAGGACCACGAGCAGCGGCACCCCCACGGCGAGGACCACGATCGCGGTCAGCTGGGCCTGCTTGAGGCCGAGGCCCACCACCGGCTCGCTTTCGCGCCACTGGAAGATGATCAGCTGGCTCACCGCGTAGAGGACGATGTAGCTGATCGCCAGGACGCCGTCTCGCACATGACGGCGGAGCAGGGCGAGGAGGACGAGGCCGATGAGGATGGTGCCGATCGCCTCGTACGCCGCGGCGGGCTGATAGGCGGTGCACTCGAAGGCGTTGGGATCGCAGAGGCTGAACCCGCGCTGGAGGATGGCGTCCGGGTTCGTGTACGCGGTCGCCCAGGGGAGGGTGCTGGGTCCGCCCAGGATGTCCCCGTTGATGATGTTCCCGATCCGGCCGATGGGCTGGCCGACGACGGCGAAGAGCACCCCTCCGTCGGCGAGGACCCAGAAGGAGATGTGGTGCCGCCGGGCGAGCACCGCCATGGTGGCGAAGCCGGCGATGATCGCCCCGAAGAAGGCCATCCCCCCCTCCCAGAAGGCGATGATGTGCTGGGGATGGCTGAGGTAGTAGCCGAGGCCGCTCTGGACGACGTAGTAGAGGCGGGCCCCGAGCAGGCCCATGACGATCGTCCAGGTGATCAGCCGGTCGATCGTCGGCCGGTCGATCCCGTGGCGGCTGAGGTGGGGCACGACCGCGACCCGGTAGCCCACGTAGAAGGCCACGGCGTACATGACGCCGTACCAGTGGATGGCGGCCGGGCCGATGTGGAAGACCGGGTCGATGCCGATGCGGATGACCGCGAGCGGGGGGCTCACGGCGCCATGATGCACCGGCGCGACCGGCTCTTGGCGGGGGCCCCGCCCCGTGGCGCCTGTGGTGTTTTGGTGACGGTGCTCTCACGGCGGGGACACGGCCGTACCATGGCCCCGTGACCGGCGCCTCCGACGCGCGGCCCCGCCGCCTCGCCACCCTGCTCTCTTCTCGGCGGTGGCGGGCGCGGCCGGCCCGGGCCCGGCTCCGTCGAGGGTGACCGTGCCCACGGTGGCGGGCAAGCCGGTCTCCCGGCCCCTCGCCGCGCCCGCCAACGCCGGCGACCCGAGCACGATCGGCGCCCCGGGCACCGAGGGCAGCGACGGGACCACCGGCGGCGGGGATCCCGGCGTCGACGGCAGCTCCCTCTCCGACGGCACCACCGCCCCCTCCACCGACAGCAACGCCGCCGACGACCCCGAGGGCCAGTTCGGACCCACCGACAGCAACGGGACGGTCCTCGCCCCCGACCAGCCCGGCAGCACCGACCCCTCCCTGGGGATGACGCCCTAGAGATCCGGGTCTCTACCGGCTGGCCGCCTCGCGGTGGTCCTCGGCGGGTGCCTGGCCGGTTACCGGCGCCGCCGGCGTCGGGGCACGGCGGCGGCGCCGGTGCGGCCGGGGGATGTGCACCCGGTAGCTCACCTTCAGGAGCCGCTCGCCCGCGGTCGCGCCCGGCCCCCGGCGGGTGATCACCACGTAGACGACGATGACCGCCCCGATGAGCACCAGGAAGTCGTGGAGCCCGAAGGCGCGGAGGTGCGCCGCGGCCCGGATGATGCGGTC
>VBHE01000108.1:9982-18473 GCA_005889515.1 Chloroflexota bacterium
AGGATGATCGCGAGGGCGAGCCGGGGAGCGCTCGGGACCTGGGACAGCATCCCCTCGAGCTCCTCGTCGGCGCTCGGCACCTTGCGGATGGCGAGATAGGCGCCGCCCCCGGCGGCGATGAGCAGCACGCCGCCGGTGGCGAGCCGCTCGAACCCTCTGAGGAAGTGCTCGGCGGGGGCTCCGACGGCGACGCCGATCCCCACCCAGATCGCCTCCCAGATCGCGAGCGCGGGCATGGCGCCGATGGCGAAGACCCGCAGCGGCATCGCGCTCGCCCCCGCCACCAGGGTCGCGTAGGTGCGCACCCCGGGGAGCAGGCGGGTGATCCCGATCGATCGCGACCCCGCCCGCTGCACCCGGGCGCGGGCGCGGTCGTAGGCCTTCTCGGCGCGGAGCCGCTCGGCGATGGCGCGGAGCCGCTCGGAGCCGAGCCGGCGGGCCCAGCCGAAGCCGGTGAGGCACCCCGCCACCAGGGCGATGTAGGCGAGGGGGACGAACATCCAGGGCGGGATCGCGTTGGTGCCGATCAGCAGGCCGGCGAGGACGAGGAGCACCTCGTTGGGGGCGAAGGGGAGGGGCACCCCCACCTCGTCGAGATAGAGGAGGGCGCAGAGGAGGAGGGTGGCGACGGTGCCGTTCACCCCGTTGAGGAAGCTCACCGAGACCCCTTGTCGAGTTCTGGGGACGGGCCTGGGCCCACCTCAGGATACGGGTGCGGGGAGGGGACGCAGGTGCGTCGTGGGGCGGCTCGGAACGCAAGATCGCCACCAACGCCACGTTGAAGCGAGTGCGGAGGGGAACCGGACACCGGGTTTCCCGTGACGGATTTTTCAGGAAGGGAGCTACGTACGCTCATGAGACTGTCCGGTTCCAAGCTCACCATGGGGCTCATGGCGCTGATGATCAGCGCCGCGTCCGTGGTGTTCGCCATCGGCAGCGGCGACCATGCGGTCGTCGGAGCCGCCAGCACCCCCAACGACGTGGTCGTGCAGACCCTCGACTCGTGCAAGACCCCCCAGGGGTCGGGCAAGTACACCCTCACCGGCAGTGGCGGGACCTTCACCTCGATCCCGCTCACGGGATCGACCACCGGTTCCCTCAACGGCCCGACCTGCCCGGTGCAGCAGGGAAGCTGCACCGCCACGGTCAAGGGCTGCGTGGTCTTCCACAATGTTCCCCAGGGTGACTACAGGCTCACGCAGGTCGGCGTCCCCGGGCCCAACGCCACCAATCCCGACGGCTACGCGCCCTGCAACAGCGGCAGCGGCTGCCAGTGGGAGAGCGCGGACGTCACCGTCAACCCCGACGGGACGGTCGTCTCCCAGGTGACCAACATGCCCCCGACCGGGCACGTGCAGCTGTTCCCGAACGACCCCAGCCATGCCCAGTACTACGCCGGCTCGCCCGACGATCCCATCGTCTTCCACGACTTCGGCCTCGCCAAGCCGGGCACCGTCAACCCGGGCACCGGCCTTCCCAACCCGCAGTGCGACAACGACGGCGACGCGGACGACTGGTCGACCGGCACCCCCAGCTCCAACTGCCAGGATCCCGAGGCCTCCGAGGCCTCGATGTGCACCAACCCCACCCAGTTCATCACCTCCGCCGAGGGCGCCCAGCCGAGCTGGAGCGGCACGAACTTCCCCTGGCAGTGCATGAGCAACGTGGCCTCCCCTGCGCACCTGCAGGAGATCGTCCTGAGCGGCCCCGGCTCGGTGAGCGCGCTCTCCACCTTCCAGGTCTCGGTCAGCGGCGGGTACACCCCGACCCTGGTGAGCGCCGAGGACCCCGGCATGACCGTGGTCCCGAACAACGGCGGCTTCGCGGTCTCGCTCGATCCCGTCCGGACCGTCGCCACCACCGGCAAGCATCCCACCCCGGGTGGCCGGGTCACCAGCGGCACCGTGACCATCACCCCGCAGGGCGGCGGCGGCAAGCTCGTCGTCCAGGTGAGCCCGCCCTCGGCGAACTCGAACTTCATCGAGAACCTCTACCACGACATCCTCGGCCGCTACGGCCAGGCCGGTGAGATCGGCTACTGGTCGGGCCGGATGGACGGCGGGATGCTCGGCTGGATGGTCGCGCAGGCCTTCTCCATGACCCCCGAGTACCTCGGTGACATGGTCGACAACGACTTCCTCACCATGGTCGGCAACACGCCCGATCCCGGCGGCCGCGCCTTCTGGGTGGGCCAGCTGGAGCACGGCGTGAGCAACGACGCGATCATGGGCTCGCTCGGCGCCTCGCCCTCCTACTACGCGCAGGCGGGTGGCACCGACGCCGGCTTCGTCGCCAGCCTGTACCTCAAGGTCCTCCACCGCACCGCGCCGCCAGGCCCGTCGGACCTGCAGTACTGGACCGCCTACGGGCCCTTCGCCACCAACCAGGGCGCCCGTCTCCAGGTCGCCAACGACATGGCCTTCTCCCACGAGCAGCACATGTTCGTCGCCGCCGGCTGGTACACGAAGTTCCTCAACCGCCCGCCGGATCCCCAGGGCCAGGCCTTCTGGGCCGGCCAGATGGACCACGGTGTCCTCCAGCAGGTCGGGGTGTCGTCCTTCACGAACACCACCGAGTACTACAACCTGCCCGCCAAGTACTGATCCTCCGCGGTGTGCGGCGGCGGCGTCCGGCCGCTGTGGCCGGCAGCGCCGCCGCCGCACCAACGGTCACGAGCCGGAGGGAGGGGACCCCGACGCGGGGTCTCCTCCCTTCGCACGTTCAGCGCCCGCGGACGTCGCCCCAGAGGAGGATGTGGAGCCGCGGGGTGAGGTGAAAGCCGTGCGCGAGCGCGGGCGCGGCGAGCTCGCGCATGCGGGCGAGCACCACCTCCGCGGTCGTACCCTCGGGCATCACGTACACCGGCGCGAGGCGGTGCGCCGCGGCCAGGGAGGCGACCTCGTCGAGGTCGCCGGCGCCGGTGACCACGAACTTGAAGACGGCGCGGCCGGTCGCCCGCAGCGCGGCGAGCGCGGCCGGACGGATGCGCTCCGCCTCCGCCACCCCGGAGTTGGCGAGCTTCGGGGAGACGTTCCAGGCGGTGACGAGCGGGACGAGCTGGGGTGTGGGGGAGACCGTCCCGTTGGTCTCGACCTCGACCCTCCAGCGGCGCTCCGCCGCGGCGGTGAGCAGGGGGAGGAGCGCGCGCGCCTGGAGCAGCGGCTCGCCCCCGGTGATGACCAGCATGTCGACGCCCATCGCCTCGACCGTCTCGGTCACCGCGGCGGCGTCGACGCGGCGCAGCTCCTCGTCGGGACGGAAGCGTTGCCAGTCCCAGCTGTAGGGGGTGTCGCACCACGAGCAGTCGAGGTTGCAGCCGCCGAGACGCACGAAGGCGCACCGCCGTCCCACCGACGGCCCCTCGCCCTGGAGGGTCGGCCCGAACACCTCGGCGACGGTGAGCACGCTCAGCCCGCCGCGACGGTCTCGTACACGGTGGGGTCGGGCACGCCGGCGAGCCCGAAGGCCTCGCGCCGCTCCACACAGGTGCCGCAGCTGCCGCAGTGGTGTGCACCGCCGCGGTAGCAGGACCAGGTGCGCTCGAAGGGCACTCCGAGGCGGTGCCCGGTGCGCACGATCGCGGCCTTGTCGAGGTGGAGGAACGGGGTGACGAGCATGTCGGCCGGCGCGAACCCCTCGGTGGCGAGGGTCTGCATCCGCCGGAACGCGTCGACGAACTCCGGGCGGCAGTCGGGGTAGACCGGATGGTCGCCGGCGTGGAACGCCGCCGCCACCAGCGGCGCGTGCTGGGCGACGGCGATCGCGTGGGCGACGGCGAGCATCACCGCGTTGCGGTTCGGGACCACGGTGATCCGCATGGTCTCGTCGGCGTAGTGGCCGTCGGGCACCTCGACTGCGTCGTCGGTGAGCGCCGAGCCGCCGAGCAGTCCGCTCAGCGAGCCCAGGTCGACGCAGTCCCAGCGCGCGCCCAGCCGCTCGGCGCAGGCGCGGGCGTCGTCGAGCTCGCGGCGGTGTCGCTGCCCGTAGTCGACGGAGACGAGGTGGAGCGGAGCGTGCCCGCGGTCGGCGAGGAGGTGGGCGAGGGTCACGGAGTCGAGACCGCCGGAGACCAGCGCCACCACTCCGCCCGCCCGGGCCCCCGCCTCCGACGTGGCGCCCGGCCCTCCGGTCATTGCTCGCCCCTCGCCTCGCCCACCAGGCCGGATCCTCGCACATAGTCGATCCCGGCGTCGCCGAGCCGTTTGCGCATCACCTCGAACGCCTCCGGATTGTCGTCGACGAGGACGAACCGGCGCCCCAGCCGGATCGCGGCGGCGCCGGTGGTGCCGCTCCCCGCGAAGAAGTCGAGGACGCAGTCGCCGGGACGGGTCGAGGCGGCGACGATGCGGCGCAGGACCGCCTCCGGCTTCTGGGTCGGATACCCGGTCTTCTCCCGTCCGGTGGGCGACACGATGGTGTGCCACCACACGTCGGTGGGGAGCTTGCCGCGGCTCGCCTTCGCCGCGGTCACCAGGCCCGGCGCCATGTAGGGCTCGCGGTCGACCTCGGCACTGTCGAACCAGTATGCGTCGGGGTCCTTCACGTAGACGAGGATGTTGTCGTGCTTGGCCGGCCACCGGCGGGTGCTCCGCGCGCCGTAGTCGTACGCCCAGATGATCTCGTTGAGGAAGCGCTCGCGACCGACGAGCTCGTCGAGCAGGACCTTGACGTGGTGCACCTCGCGGTAGTCGAGGTGCACGTAGAGGGTTCCGGTGGTGCGGAGCACCCGCCACGCCTCGCGCAGCCGCGGCTCGAGGAAGCCGAGGTAGTCGTCGTGGATGTCGCGGTAGGTCCGCGTCCCGGTGGTCTCGGTGCGGTAGCGGCGGCCGCCGAAGCCGGTGCGGTCGCCGTCGGCGCTGTGCACGGTGCGCATCGAGGTGCGCCGCTGCGTCCGCCCGGTGTTGAAGGGCGGGTCGATGTAGACGAGCGCCACCTCGCCGTCGGGCAGCCGGCGGAGCACCTCGAGGTTGTCGGCGAGGTGGACGCTGCCGCGGCCCGGACCGGGGAGCGCGAGCGGCCCGGTGGTCGCGCTCAGCTGCGCCAGCGCACCAGGGGGGAGGCGCCGTTCACCACCCCCTGCAGCGGCGCCCCCTGCATCGCCCGGGTCAGGTTGCCAGCGATCATCGAGAAGATGCGCATCCGCGACTCCGCGGTGGCGCCGGCGATGTGCGGTGAGAGCAGCACCCGCTCGCTCGCGCGCAGCGGCGATCCCGGCGCCAGCGGCTCGGTGGCGAAGACGTCGAGCGCCGCGCCGCCGAGCGCGCCGCTCGCCAGGGCCTCGACGAGCGCCGCCTCGTCGACGAGGCCGCCACGGCCGGCGTTGACGAGGATCGCTCCGCGGGGCATCGACGCCAGCCGGGCGGCGTCGATCATCCCGCGGGTCTCGTCGGTGAGGGGGACGACGAGCACGAGCACGTCGCTGCGGCGGACGAGCTCGTCGAGCTCGCGGTGGGTCGCCCCGTGCTCCTCCTCCCGGGAGCGCCGGCGCCGCGACCAGTACGACACCTCGCAGTCGAAGGCGGCGAAGCGAACCGCGCAGCGGCTGCCGATGTCGCCGAAGCCGACGATCCCGACCCGCCGGCCGCTCAGCTCGCCGCAGCCGCGGTCCGAGGCCTCGAGCTGGGGCCAGCGCCCGGCGCGCACCTCGGCGTCGGCCCAGCAGAGTGAGCGCAGCACCGAGAGCGCGGAGGCGACGCACCACTCGGCGACGCCGATGGCGTTGGCACCCGCGGTCGACGCCACCGGGACCCCGACGGCAGACCAGGCGGCGAGGTCGATCGAGTCCGTCCCCGCGCCGGCGTTCTGGATGTAGCCGATGCCCTGAGCGCCCGCCGCCTCCTCGGACCCCAGCCGCAGCGCCGAGCTCCAGTCGGCGAGGACCACGTCGGCTCCGTCGAGGACGGCGTGCACGCCCCGCTGGTCGCGGCTCGGCGGGATCACGACGTCGATCCCCGCGCCGTCGAGGAGCGTGATCATCTCGTGGGGGATGCCGGGCGCGAGCGCCGCCATCCGAAGCCGGCGTCCGCCGCCCTCGCCCGTCATCGCACCTCCTCCGCCTCGGCCCGACCGTCGGCCCCCATCCTAGAGAGCCGGAGCCCCGGCGCAGGACCGGATCAGGACGGAGGCGGCGGCGGGGGCGGCGCGGTGCCGGCCAGGTCGGCGCGGCGCTCGAGGTACTCGGAGCGGGTGACCTCGCCGCGGGCGTAGCGCACGTCGAGCTCGTCGAGACCCGGGGAGCGGAATGGGGTCGCGAGGTGGGGCGTCCCGGGGCGGCTGCTCAGGAACGCGCGCACCAGGTAGACGACCGCGGCGATCACGAGCAGGACGGCGACGAAGCGCAGGACCGTCGCCAGCACCCACTGCCACTCGCTGACCCGGTGAACGGCGAAGCCCGGACCCTGGAAGACCGGCCTCTTCATGACCATCGACGTGCTCCTCTCTGGTGGGCCGCCCCGCGGGATTGCTTTCGAAGACGTTCCGCATAACCAGCGTGTAACCTCCGATGCGCCCATGCCCCAGCGTCCCGGCCCCGCCGTCCGCCGCGCGACCGCCGCCGATGTCCCGGCGCTCGCCGGAACCCTGGCGCGGGCGTTCCGCGACGACCCCGTGTTCCGCTGGCTCTTCCCCCTCGGGCATTCGCGGGAGGCGCGGAACGCCGCCTTCTTCGAGGTCGAGCTCCGCCATCTGCACCTCCGCCACAATGAGGTGTGGACCGCGGACGAGGGGGCGTCCGCCGCGCTCTGGGACCCGCCGGGTCGCTGGAAGGTGCCGCTCACCACCCTGGCCCGGGTGGGGCCCTCGCTCATCCGGCTCCTCGGGGCTCGGACACCGATCGGGCTGCTCGGCCTCAACCGGGTCGAGGCCCGCCATCCCCCGACCCCGCACTGGTACCTCGCGATCCTCGGCACCGACCCGGACCGGCAGGGCCGGGGGCTCGCCTCGGCGGCGCTGGCGCCGGTGCTCGCCCGCTGCGACGCCGAGGGAACCCCGGCCTACCTCGAGACCGCGACCCCGGAGAACGTGCCCTTCTACGAGCGCCACGGGTTTGCGGTGACCGGCGAGGCGACCCTGCCCCGCGGCCCCCTTCTCTGGCTGATGACCCGGCCACCTCGCCGAGGCGGCGCCGGACCCCCGACACCCTAGACTCCGGCAGATCCGACACCGTGGGAGAGGGAGAGTGAGACCGTGATCCGCATGTCCGTGCCCGCGCCGCTGCTGCGGGCGGCGGTGCGCACGACCTTCCGGCCGGTGCTCGGACGGGGGATGCCGGTGGGCGTGCAGCGCGCGCTCTGCGAGGCGCTGCTCCGGCCGCTCGCCGTCACCCGCGGCGCCCGGATCCGCGCCACCGAGCTGGGCGGCGTCCCGACGGAGGTCGTGGAGCACGACGGCGCCGACCGGNNNACCTCCACGGTGGCGGCTACACCGTGCTCTCGCCGGCCACCCATCGTGCCCTCGCCGCCCACCTCGCCCTCGCCGCCGGCTGCCCCGTGTACTCGGTGCGCTACCGCCTCGCCCCCGAGCACCCGCATCCCGCCGCCCTCGAGGACAACCTCGCCGCATACCACGCCCTGCTCGCCACCGGACTGCGGCCGGACCGCGTCGCCCTCGCCGGTGACTCCGCGGGCGGAGGGCTGGCGCTGGTCGCCGCGCTGCGCCTGCGCGACGTCCGCGGGCCGCTGCCCGCCGCCCTCGGGCTGATCTCGCCGTGGCTCGACCTGACCCTGAGCGGCGCGTCGGTCACCGAGGGCGCGGCGACGGATCCGTTGCTCACCCCGTCGTGGCTGCGCGCGAGCGCGCGCGCCTACGCCGGCGGCCGGCCCCTCGACGACCCCGCGCTCTCGCCCCTCTTCGCCGACCTGCACGGGCTGCCGCCGGTCATGGTGCAGGGGGGGTGACGAGGACGTCGACCTCCACGGTCTCGCCGGCGGTGGTGCGCAGCCGCCAGCGCCGGCTTCCCGCGTCGAAGTCCGCCGAGGCGACCTCGGTGCCGCCGACACCGCGCTCGCCCGGCTCGGCACATTCCTGCGCTCACGGATCGAGGGCGCTCTCCGCACCCCGAGCGTCGCGATCATCGGCAGCGGCTTCGCCGGCGTGGGCATGGGCATCCGTCTCAAGCAGCACGGCTTCGACGAGTTCACGATCTTCGAGAAGGCGGATCGGGTCGGCGGAGTGTGGCGCGAGAACACCTACCCGGGCGCGGCCTGCGACGTCCCCTCGCACCTGTACTCGTACTCCTTCGAGCGCAAGCGCGACTGGTCGCGCCGCTTCTCGCCGCAGCCCGACATCCTCGGCTACCTCGAGGACTGCGTGCGCCGGCACGGGCTCGACCGCCATCTGCGCTTCGGCACCGAGGTCGCCTCGGCGGACTTCGACGCGGGAAGCCGGCGCTGGCGGCTGCGCACCACCGCCGGCGAGACCGTGGAGGTCGACGTCCTCGTCACCGCCTGCGGCCAGCTGAGCCGTCCCGCGCTGCCCCCGATCCCGGGGACCG
>VBHE01000108.1:18518-22607 GCA_005889515.1 Chloroflexota bacterium
TGACCGGCAGGCGGGTCGCGGTCATCGGCACCGGCGCGAGCGCCATCCAGTTCGTGCCCGAGATCGCCAGGCGGGTCGAGCGTCTCCACATCTTCCAGCGCAGCGCGCCATGGGTGATCCCCAAGCTCGACGGGCGCTACGGCACCGGTCACCGGTCGCTCTTCCGCATCCTTCCGCTGTGGCCGCTCGCGGCTCGGGTCGGGTGGTTCCTGTACATGGAGCTCGCGACCGTCGGCCTCACCCGGGCGCGGTGGGTCGTCGGCCCGCTGCGCGTCAGCTCGCGGACGATGCTGCGGCGGCAGGTGCGCGACCCCGAGCTGCGCGCCCGGCTCACCCCCGACTACGAGATGGGGTGCAAGCGCGTGCTCATCTCCTCCGACTACTACCGCGCGATGGCGCGGAGCAACGTCGAGGTGATCACCGACGCCGTGCGCGAGGTGACCCGCGACGGGGTGGTGACCGCCGACGGCGTCGAGCGCCGCGTCGACGCGATCGTCTACGGGACGGGCTTCACCGCGAACGCCTTCCTCGCGCCCATCCGCATCCGCGGGCTCGGCGGGCGGTCGCTCGACGATGCCTGGAGCGACGGCGCCGAGGCCTACCTGGGGCTGAGCGTCAGCGGCTTCCCCAACCTCTTCATCATGTACGGCCCCAACACCAACCTCGGCGCGGGCTCGATCATCCACATGCTCGAGAGCCAGATGACCTGGGTGCTGGGAGCGCTCACCGAGATGACCCGCCGGCCCGGCGCCGTCCTCGATGTCCGCGACAGCGCGCAGAGCGCCTTCGATCGCGAGGTGCAGGAGCGGCTGCGCACGTCGGTGTGGCAGAGCGGCTGCACCAGCTGGTACCGGACCCGCTCCGGGCGGGTGGTGAACAACTGGCCCGGGCTGATGTCGGAGTACCGCCGCCGCACCCGGCACTTCGACACCGCCGTCTACGAGATGGTCCCGCCGCCCACCGCCGCGCCCGGGGACCGCGAGCTCACCGGGGCCCGGGCATGAGCCGCACCGTGCTCGACGTCCGCGGCCGGGTGGTTCTCGTCACCGGCGGCGCCCGTGGCATCGGCCACGACACCGCCTGCCGGCTGGCGGCGCGCGGCGCGCGGCTCGCCCTGCTCGACATCGACGGCGCCGCCGCCGAGCGCGCCGCCGCGCTCCTCGGCGGCGACACCCTGGCGCTCCGCGTCGACGTCAGCGACGCCGCCGCGGTCGCGCGGGCGGTGACGACCGTCGTCGAGCGGCTCGGCGGCATCGATGTCGTCATCGCCAACGCCGGGATCGAGCCGCCGCCGGCGACGATGCTCTCGGTGGATCCCGCGGAGTTCGACCGCGTGCTCGCGGTCAACCTCCACGGCGTCTGGAACACGGTCAAGCCGACCCTGCCCCACGTCGTCGCCCGCCGCGGCCACGTCGTGATCGTGGCCTCCGCGTACGCCTTCATGAACGGCGCCATGGCTGCGCCGTACGCGATCAGCAAGGCGGCGGTCGAGCAGCTCGGGCGCGCGCTGCGCAGCGAGCTCGCCCCCCATGGCGCCAGCGCCGGGGTCGCCTACTTCGGATTCATCGACACCGACCTGGTGCGCCGCGCCTTCGCGTCCGAGGTGGTCGGCGCCGCGCGCCGCGCGCTCCCCGGATGGCTCACCCGGCCGATCGAGGTGGGTCGCGCCGGTGAGGCGATCGCCCGCGGTGTCGAGCGCCGCTCCGCCCGGATGACCGCCCCCGGATGGGTGGCCCCGGCGTCGGTGCTCCGCGGGGTGATCGCCGGGCTCGACGGCGTGCTCGCCCGCGACCGGAGGATGCACGAGGCGATCCGTCTCGCCGAGTCCGCGACCCTCGCCGCGGTCGATCCGCCGCCCGGCGTGGAGACGCGGGCAGGCTAGCGGACGCCGCCTCCCGGGGAGGGGATCAGGGCGTCGGCGACGGCGTTGGCGTGGTCGGGCGGTGGGTCGGTCGGTGGGTCGGCCCCCCGGGGGTGGGTGTCGCGGTTCCCGCCGGCCCACTCCGGGGGGTGTGCGACGCCGACGGGCTCTTCTGCGGTGACGGCGAGCTCACCGGCACCGCGCTCTCCCGGGCGCGGCCGGAGGCGTCGACGACGGCGCCGACCGCTCCCCCGACCGCGATCGCGGCGGTCACCATCCCAGCGATCCTTTTCACCGCCCTGACGCGCTGGGTTCGGGTCACGCGCGCAGTCTACTCCGCCGGAACGGGTGTTCGGGGGGTTGTGTGCTAAGCAGTGCCCGATGCCGCTCCACGTCAGCCCCCACCCGGTGGTGCACGACTGCCTCGCCCAGCTGCGCGACCGGCGCACCGAGCCCGACGAGTTCCGCGCCCTCGCGCGCAAGGTGATGACCCTGCTCCTCTACGAGGCGACCGCCGAGCTGCCGACGCGGCAGGCGTCGGTGACGACACCGATGACCGAGGCCGCCGCCGCGTACCTCGACGTGGAGGTGGTCGCCATCCCGGTGCTGCGGGCGGGCCTCGGGCTGCTGCCGCCGGTGCTCGACCTGCTCCCCCGGGTCAGCGTCGGCTACCTCGGGCTCGAGCGCGACGAGGAGACCGCGGTGGCGCGGATCTACTACCGCAAGCTGCCGCCGCTCGCGGACAAGCTCCCCCTGCTGCTCGACCCGATGCTCGCCACCGGCGGCTCCGCCCGGCAGGCGCTCGACCTCATCGCCGAGGCCGGCGGCCGCGGAGCCCGGATGGTCTGCGTGGTCGCCGCCCCCGAGGGTGTCCGCCATGTCGAGGAGACCCATCCCGACGTGCACATCCACATCGCAGCGCTCGACGACGGCCTGAACAGCCGGGCGTTCATCCTCCCCGGCCTCGGTGACTTCGGCGACCGGCTCTTCGGCACCCCCGCGGGCGCCTGAGCCGGCGATGAACGTCGTACACCGCCGCTACTGCCGGTCCGACCACTGGGCGCGCACGCTGGAGCGGGCGATCATCCCTCCCGTGCTCGACCCCGTCGACCTCGGCGACGAGGTGCTCGAGATCGGGCCGGGGCCGGGACGGACGACCGACGTGCTCCGCCGGCGGGTGCCGCGGCTCACCTCCCTGGAGATCGACGAGCGCCTCGCCGCATCGCTTGCAACGCGGATGCGCGGCACCCACGTCCGCGTGGTTCACGGCGACGGCACCGCGATGCCCTTTCCGGACGCGAGCTTCTCGGGGGTGGTCTGCTTCACCATGCTCCACCACGTCCCCTCGGTGGCTCTGCAGGACCGGCTGCTCGCCGAGGCCTGCCGGGTGCTGCGTCCCGGCGGCGTCCTCGCCGGCAGCGACAGCGCCGGGCGGACGGTGGTGTTCCGCATGCTCCACATCCACGACACCATGGTTCTCCTCGACCCCGCCGCGCTCCCCGAGCGGCTTCGCCGCGCCGGCTTCGATGCGGTTCGGGTGGAGGGCGGCGCCCGGGTCCGCTTCCGCGCAGCGCGCCCGGCGTAGACTTCTCCGGTCAGCAGCGTCGAGCGAATCGCGGCGGGGTGAGGATCGTGGGGGCGGAGAGACAGATCCCCGAGCACGTCGCCCGGAACATCGAGCGCGGGCGCCGGGCGCTCAGCGGCAGCCCGGAGATGCTCCGGGCGATCGCCGACGAGATCCAGGGCTGGACCTGGGACTCGGACCGGATCGTCGAGCAGACCGAGGAGCGGCTGGCGAGGATCGCGGAGATGGTCGCCGACCTCCAGGAGAAGCAGGCGATCCTTCTGAGGCTGGCCGACGCGATGCGGCCGGAGCGGTTCGAGCCCCCCTACCTCTGAGGCTCGGTCGGGCCGCGCCCGACCGACGGCCGACCTGATGATGGCGATGCAGGCCATCTGTCGCAGGTCGGCGCTGCCGGGCGAAGCCATCGCGGCGTGGGCGAATCACTGGTGCCGGGCGAGGGATTCGAACCCTCACGGGGGGTTGCCCCAACGGTTTTTGAGTTGGTGCCTGGGGCGTCCCCTGACGTCCGCCAGCGTGTCGTGAGACGGCTTCCGAGTTCGTCAGGGCCGGGATGAGTCCACCGACGTCCGCCGGTGTCCGGCGCGGGTGGCAGTATCAGTGGCAGTAGTGGCGAGAGGCCGATGGGGCGCTCTCAGCCCTGGGT
>VBHE01000108.1:23015-23218 GCA_005889515.1 Chloroflexota bacterium
CTCGTCGACGGGGTCCCAATTCGGATCCGTGGCCATGAGGGCATGCTACCTCCCGAATCGGGGTCCTGGGCCAGGCACGCCGGCCGGGCTTACCTCGGCGCCCAGGGTCACGTTGGGGTGACGACCGCATGACCGAGCCGCCGATGGCAGCCCGGCCCTGGAGAATCCGCCTGATGGCTGGTGACGACCTCTTTTCCCAGAAG
>VBHE01000109.1:0-6456 GCA_005889515.1 Chloroflexota bacterium
GATGCCCTCGCGCACCCCGTAGAGGGCCCCGAGCACCGCGGCGCCGAGCGCCGAGCCGCCGAACTGGAAGAGGCCGCCTGTACCCATCATCCGGCCGCGGCCGTCGGGGGGCGCCGCCTCGGAGAGGGTCGCGTAGAGCGACGGCTCGA
Source organism: Chloroflexota bacterium (assembly GCA_005889515.1). Classification (GTDB taxonomy): domain Bacteria; phylum Chloroflexota; class Dormibacteria; order Aeolococcales; family Aeolococcaceae; genus CF-96. The sequence goes on from VBHE01000109.1 coordinate 150, forward strand.
CCATCACGAAGGCGACCGCCTCGATCGTGCCGAGGCCGAGGATGACGGGGATCGAGCGCAGCCACGGGTAGGTGGCGGCGCACGCGCCGGCGACCGCGAGGGCGGCGCCGAGGATGACGCGGCGGTCGGCGCGGTCGGCGAGGCGTCCTCCGGGGGTGGCGAGGACGAGCATGGGAAGGGCGAAGAGGGTGATCGAGATGCCGATCATGAAGGTGGTCGCGCCGCGGGCGGCGAGGTACTGCGGCCAGACGACGTCGTACATCGTGAAGACGAGTCCGACCGAGGCGAGGGCGAGGCAGGCGACGAGGATGCCGGGGTGGTGGCGGAGCCCGACCGGGGCGGGCCTGGTTCGCCGGTGCTCGCGGGGGGCTCGTCCGGTCTCGGGGACGCGCAGGATGGCGCCGAGGCCGAGGAGCACGGCGACGCCGGAGACGCCGAAGACGGCGGAGTCGCGCCAGACGGCGACCGCACCGCCGATCGCCGGACCGATGAGGAGGCCCCCGAGCTCGGCGCGCTGCAGCTGGCTGAAGCGGGTCGCGCGGCGGTCGGGCGGGGTGAGGTCGGTGAGCGCGGCGAGGAGCGCGGGGACGTAGGCGCCGCTGCACGCTCCCTGGGCGGCGCGGAGGAGGGCGAGGACCCAGAGCGGGCCGCGGTCGGCGAAGAGCGCGAAGCAGATCGCCGCGTAGCCGAGGCGGGCGCCGATGAGGACGGGGCGGCGGCCGACCCGGTCGGTGAGCCGGCCGGCGGGGACCTGGACGAGGGTGTTCGCCACCATCGGGCCGGCGATGAAGAGGGCGGCGTCGAGGGCGCTCCCGCCGCGGTGGCGGACGTAGAGGGCGACCACGGGGAAGAGCGCGGCGATGCCGGTGAACATGACGAACTGGCCGAGCAGGAGGGGGCCGGCGGGATCGGCGGGGCGCGTGCGTCGGGGCATCTCTGGAGAGGAGTCGTACCAAGCCCCGGTCTCCCGGGGATGACGGCGACGCCTTCTCGGCATAATTGATCGGATGAGTCAGCAATCGACCGCCCCGGTGCGGCGGCAGCTCCGGATGGCGTCCGACCGGCGGATCACCGACGAGATCGGCAACACCCCGCTGCTGCGGATCCACCTCTTCGACGAGGCGGCCCCGGGGGTCGAGATCTACGCCAAGGCCGAGTTCATGAACCCCGGCGGGTCGGTGAAGGACCGGCCGGCGCTGCGGATGATCGAGGAGGGCGAGCGCTCCGGGCGGCTGACCCGGGACAAGGTGATCCTCGACAGCACCAGCGGGAACACCGGGATCGCCTACGCGATGATCGGCGCCGCGAAGGGCTACCGGGTGAAGCTCGTCATGCCCACGAACGTGAGCGAGGAGCGCAAGCAGCTCGTCACCGCCTTCGGGGCGGAGATCGAGTACAGCGATGCGCTCGAGGGCAGCGACGGGGCGATCCTCCTGGCGCGGCAGATGCGCGACGCCGACCCGGACCGCTACTTCATGCCCGACCAGTACAACAACGACGCGAACTGGCGGGCCCACTACGACGGGACCGGGCTCGAGATCTGGGAGCAGACCGGCGGGCGGGTGACCCACTTCATCGCCGGGCTCGGGACCAGCGGCACCTTCGTCGGCACCTCACGGCGGCTGAAGGAGCTGAGCTCCGCGATCCGCTGTATCAGCGTCGAGCCCGACGAGCCCTGGCACGGGCTCGAGGGGCTGAAGCACATGGAGACGTCGATCGTGCCGGGGATCTACGACGCCTCGATCGCCGATGCCAACGTCGGCGTGGCGACCGAGGCCGCGTATGAGGTCGCGCGTCGCCTGGCGACGACGGAGGGGATCCTGATCGGGCACTCCAGTGGGGCGGCGCTCTTCGTCGCGGGGCGGGAGGGGGCTGCTCTGGCCGCCGCCGGGCAGGGCGGGGTGATCGTGATCGTCTTCGCCGACGGCGGCGACCGGTACCTGAGCAGCGGCCTGTACCGCCAGCGCGACGGGTAGCGGCGTGGGCGCGGGCGCGGCGTTCGGCCCCGGGACGGAGGCGGAGCTTCGGCGGCTCGCGGCCGCCGCGTACCCGTCGGAGGGGTGCGGGGTGCTGGTGGGGTCTGCTTCGGCGGATGGGGCCATGTCCGTCCGGTCGGTCAGCTCGGCGCGGAACCTGTCGGAGCGGGGGCGAGATCGGTACGAGCTCGATCCCCTGGCGATCGTGAGGGCGGAGCGTTCTGCTCGGGAGTCCGGGCTGGATGTGGTCGGGTTCTGGCACTCGCATCCCGACCACCCGGCGGAGCCGTCGCGGCTCGACACCGAACGGGCGTGGGCCGACTACCTCTATGTGATCGTGTCGACGACGGCGGACGGGACCGGCGACGTGCGGGGGTGGCGGCTGGGTGACGGCGGTTTCGGGGAGATCGAGCTGGCGCTCGGCGACGCGGCGGGCGCGGAGGCGGGACGCTGATGGCCCCGAACCGGCCCCGGGGGCGCGGCGGAATTGCGGGGACGCGGACGCCCCGCGCCCGGCGGCACCGCCGCGCCGACCCGGTCACCACGGCGCCGTCGGGGATCGTCGCCATCGTCGGGCGGCCGAACGTCGGGAAGTCGACGCTCTTCAACCGCCTGACCGGGGAGCGGCGGGCGATCGTCGACGAGCTCGCCGGGCTGACCCGCGACCGGCTCTACGGGGTCGCGGAGTGGTCGGGGCGGCGGTTCACGGTGGTCGACACGGCGGGGCTCGACACGACCGGGGCGGGTCCGGCCGGGTCCGACCTGGCGGTGCTGGCCGGGGGGACGCAGCAGCAGGCGCGGCTCGCGATCGCCGAGGCGGAGGTGTGTGTTCTTCTGGTGGACGTCCGCGATGGGATCACGGCGTTGGACGAGGAGGTGGCCGGGCTGCTGCGCAGTGGCGGGAAGCCGGTTGTGCTCGCGGGGAACAAGGCGGACAGCCCCGTCGACCCGTACCTGTCGCACGAGCTGTACCGGCTCGGGCTGGGCGAGCCGCTGCTGATCAGTGCGCTGCAGGGGATCGACGTCGGCGATCTCTGCGACCAGGTGGTGGAGCTGCTGCCTCCGGCTGACGAGAGGGAGGCCTCGGACGAGGACGGCTCGGTGGAGTCGGTCGATGCCGGGGCGCCGGTGCGGGTGGCGATCGTGGGTCGGCCGAACGTGGGGAAGTCGTCGCTGCTGAACGCGCTGGTGGGGGAGGAGCGGGCGCTGGTGTCGCCGGTGCCGGGGACCACCCGCGACATCGTCGACACCGTGATCGCGGACGAGCAGGGCGAGGTGGTGCTCGTCGACACCGCGGGGATCCGGCGGCGGGGGGTGGTGGGAACCGACGTCGAGCACTACAGCCTGCTCCGGGCGCTGCGGGCGATGGAACGGAGCGACGTGGCGGTGGTGGTCGTCGACGGCGCCGACGGCGTCGTCGCCCAGGACCGCCACGTCGCCGGCTACGCCGCCGACGCGGGCAAGGGCGTGGTCGTCGTGGTGAACAAGTGGGACCTGCTCGACACCGAGAAGCGGGCCGATCCGGCGACGTTGAATGAGGTCCAGGAGGTCTTCTCCTTCGTCCCCGGGGTGCCGGTGCTCGCGGTGAGCGCGCTGGAGGGTCGCGGCGTGCGGCGGGTGCTCGCGGCAGCGCGGCAGGTCGCCGCCGCGCGCAGCATCCGCATCCCCACCGCCGCGCTCAACTCGCTGCTGCGGATGGCGATGGAGGAGCACCCGCCGCGGTACCACAAGGGGCGCAAGCTCAAGCTGCTCTACGCCGCCCAGGCCCAGAGCCAGACCCCGACGATCGCGCTCTTCGTCAACGATCCCGAGCAGCTCCACTTCGCGTACCAGCGGTACCTGGAGAACCGGATCCGCGCCGTGTTCGGCTTCGCCGGCGTGCCGTTGAGGGTGGTCGCCCGGGCGCGGGCGGAGAAGGACGACGGCGGCGTCGCCGACCGCCGCCGTGCGGCGATCCGCGGCCGGCGGTAGGGAGCCGCGGTGATCGCCGTGCTCGGGGCGGGGTCGTGGGGGACCGCCCTAGCGTCGGTGCTCGCCTCGTCCGGTCAGTCGGTGGCGTTGTGGGCGCGCGATCCCGCACTGGCCCTGCGGATCGGCTCGGAGCGGCGCAACCCCGCGTATCTGCCCGGCGTGTCGCTGAGCCCGTCGATGGTGGTGACCGGCGATCTCGGTGAGGCGCTGTCGGGGGCACGGATCGTCGTGCTCGCGGTGCCGACGCACGGGATGCGCGCCACGGCCGAGCGCTGCCGGCCGATCCTCTGGAAGGGGTGCGCCGTGGTCAGTGCGGCGAAGGGGTTCGAGACCGGGACCGGGCTGACGATGAGCGAGGTGCTGGTCGAGGTGCTGGGGTCGTCGTGGGAGTCCCGGGTGGCTGCGTTGAGCGGGCCGAACATCGCCATGGAGATCGCCCGGGGGATGCCCGCGGCGACCGTGGTGGCGAGCCGGTCGGAGGCGACCGCAGCATTGGTGCGCGACGCCCTGGCGGGGGAGAGGCTGCGCGTGTACAGCAGCGGCGACCTGGTCGGGGTGGAGTACGGCGGGGCGCTGAAGAACGTCGTGGCGATCGCCGCGGGGGTGTGCGATGGGGCGGGGAGCGGGGACAACGGCAAGGCGGCGCTGATCACCCGCGGGTTGGCGGAGATGGCCCGGCTCGGGGTGCGGGCCGGGGCCCAGCCGCTGACCTTCGCCGGCCTGACCGGGCTCGGCGACTGCGTGGTGACCTGCTTCTCGCCTTTTTCCCGGAACCGCCGGCTCGGGGAGGCGATCGGGCGGGGGCAGACCCTGCGGGAGGTGGAGGCCGGGATGTTCATGGTCGCCGAGGGCGTCAACGCCGCCCGGGTGGCCCGGGGTCTGGCCGAGGAGGCCGGGGTGGAGATGCCGATCGTGACCGAGGTCTGCGCGGTGCTCTTCGAGGAGAAGCCGATCCTCGCCGCCTTCGTCGACCTGATGCGCCGCGGGGCCCGGGACGAGCTCTCCGAGTTCGGCCTCGACCCCCTCGGGGACGGGGACCCTGGGGGGTCAGGAGCCGCTAAGATGGGCGCGCGCGGCCCTTCGGGGAGTAGCTCAGGTGGTTAGAGTACTGGTCTGGGGGACCAGGGGTCGCAGGTTCGAGTCCTGTCTCCCCGACGTCGCGCCGCAGGAAGGGCAAATCTCCTTACTCTGAGCCGATTTCGCCCGGCTCTTTGACGTCGGAAGCGCGTTCTCATACCCGCGAGAAGTGCACATTCTCGTGGCTCTATCCACCTGTGCACAAAGCGGCACACCCGCTCTGGCGGTGGCCGCCGAAGTAGCATATTCTGCCCTCGTGGATCGAACGGGCGTTCCCAACCGTGGCGCGAGTCGGCTTGGCCCGGAGGCGACTGCCGAGCTCTCCGAACTCGCTCGCGAGCTGCGCCGGCGGCGGGAGCTGCTGGGCTCAGCCAGGTGGCGCTGGCCGAGGTGAGCGGGATCTCGCGGACGGTCATCAACAGAGTGGAGTCGGGAGCGCGCGTGCCGTCGGTGCGGACCCACGCCCGCCTACGCGCTGCCCTCGGCCTCGAGGCCCCAGCGGCCTCTCTGACCCCCGCTCGCCTTCCCGTCTACGCTCGGGTACCCGGCGTCCTTCGAGGAGCTTCCGTGGTTGGAGCGCCTGGGTGCGAGGGTCGATGCCCTGCTCGGACCGCTCGCCAGCCGTCGCGCCCTCATGGATCTCCTCCACGGTCGTTGGGTTGGGACATGCGCTCCATCCAGCGCTCAGTGACCTTCCCATCGGCTTCTGGGCGGCCGTTCCCGTGCTCGACGCCCTCGGCGACGAGGGCGGAGCCATGGCAGTCACCGCGGGAGGCTGCCTGGCCGCCATCGTCACCGCCGCCACGGGTGCCGCTGACTGGACGGTGAGCCATGGCCGGGAGAAGCGCCTCGGCCTCCTCCACGGGCTGGTCAACGGCGGCGGCCTGGCGCTCCAGGCGGGCTCGCTCGCCGCCCGCCTTGCCGGCGGACGGCGGGCGGGGCGGCTGCTCTCGCTCACTGGCCTGGGGGCCAGCACGGCCGCAGCGCTCGTCGGCGGCGAGCTGGTCTTCGGCCGAGGCCTCATGGTCGACCACACAGCGTGGACCGCCGGTCCGGCCGAGTGGACGCGGGTGCTCGACGGCGGAGCATTGGCCGAAGGGGCCGCTCAGGCGGTCGACCTCGCGGGACGCAAGGTGCTGCTCGCACGGGTCGGCGGTCGGGTCTGCGAGGATACCTGCAGCCATGCCGGCGGTCAACTGTCCGAGGGCGCCGTGACGTAGGTCAGCGAATCTGACCGGGCCAAGAGTCCAGCGATTCTGTCCAACCCATGAAGGACAGGATCA
>VBHE01000109.1:6477-8314 GCA_005889515.1 Chloroflexota bacterium
GCCGCGTCGTCGCCGGTGGTATCGAGCTCCACGGGCGACAAGATGAGTCCGGCGCGGCGACGCTTCGAGAGCTGCTGCGCTAGGTCGTTGTCTGCCGGGATGGAGCTCGGGCCAGGCCGGCACGGCGCGCACCCCGGAGCGCTTCATCACCGCGCTCTTCGATACGACCGGGGGGCGAGGGTGCGAAGGGGAGTTGTAGCGGTCCTGGTCCGTGCGTTCCGAGTGACCACCGAGAACGACCGGTCCCGGAACCTCGCATCCCTCGGCCACCGTCGCAATGCCTCGCTGGCAGGCCGCTAGGACGTCCTCGCTCAGCAGCGATCCTCGGGTGGGTATCCGGAGATCGCCAGCTCCGGTACCAGCAGGAGCTGCACGTCGGCCTCGGGAGCCGTCGCACCGCGTGAAGGACGAGCGCGACGTTGCCGTCGACGTCACCGACGGTCGGTCGATCTGTGCCAGACCGATCCTCATCAGCCCTCGGGCATGTTCCGCGGCATCACCTCGCCGCAGAGTTTCAGAGCCGCCCGGACCGCGTCGCCACGGGTGGCCTCGGGGCCGCGGTCTCCCTGGATTCGCGTGACACGCACCCCCGCCGGCCCCACGGCGGCAACGAAGACCAGTCCTGGGGACTTGCCCTCCGCTGGTGATCCGGTGATTCCCGTCACAGCGAGGCCAACGTCGGTGCCCAGCCGCCGGCGCACGCCGTCGGCCATGGCGCGCGCGGCTGCCTCACTCACCGCGCCCTCCCGCTCCAGCACCTCCGCGGGAACATCCAGGAGATCGCGCTTGGCCTCATCGGAATAGGCCACGATTCCGCCGGGCGTGACCTCCGACGCGCCGCGCACCGCAGTGAGAAGCGCCGTCAGGACGCCGCCGGAGCACGACTCAGCGACCGCGACGGTCAGGCCGGCGGCGCGCAGCGCATTGGCGGCCGGAGACGCCTCGGCGACGGCCACGTCGGGCAGATACTGCTCCTCCCCGAGGACGCGGGCGAGCCCGATGCCGGCGAAGTACAGCGCGGCCGAGATCGAAACCCACGCGACGGCGGCAAGGAGCAGCGCGAGCAGGGTGGGAATGCGCCCAGCGAGTGCCAGGACGGCGAGGGCGAAGGCGACCATGCCGAGCGCACCGGCGACCGCGCCGCGAACGTCGGAGACAGCCGTGGACGTCCCCTCCTTCGACTCGATCAGAGTCAGCGCCGCCGGTAGGATTGCCGGAAACGCCAGCAGCACACCACCGGCCCGATCACCCTCGGCGAGTCCGATCAGGCCCGCCGCCATCGAGACGGCCGCGCCGAAGCCGAATCGTACCATCAGCTCGCGAAACCCGATGCTCCGCAGCCGGCCGGCGTCGGAGCCCACATCGCCGCCCTCGACATGGTCCGCGTCCGCGTCGCGCCGGGGGGCGGGTCGCGAGCCTGCTGCATCCGCCCCGGTCATCGAAGCGCCATCGCGTACAGCCCCGTCGCCGCCACCAGCCAGACGAGCAGGGAGGCGGCCGCACCCCGCAGGGCGCCGAAGCGTTTGACCGCGTCGATGCCGACCACGCAAGCGGCGACTAGGGCCACGGCACCGACGACCATCCCCAGCGCGCTCGCCCAGACAGCCGTCTCGCTCTTCGCGAGCGCGGTGACGACGAGTGATGCGAGCGCGACCGACGGCGCCGTGGCGAAGATGCCGCCGAAGCTCTTGGGCCGCAACAGCTCACCGGCGACGGCGAAGAGGACCACGAGGGCGCCGCCGGCGAGGCCGCGCACGGCGAGCAGACTTAGTTGACTCATAGGCTCGGTAACCTGATATGACTAGGCTGAGATTATGCACCATAAATGCTATCATGA
>VBHE01000110.1:0-2104 GCA_005889515.1 Chloroflexota bacterium
CACCGACCCGACCTGGTGGCGGCCATCCACCGCTCCTTCCTCGAGGTCGGGTGCGACGTGGTCGAGACCTGCACCTTCCAGGCCACCCGCCTGCGCCTCGCCGAGTGGGGCGCCGCGGAGCGCACCCACGAGCTCAACGCGAGTGCGGCGGCGCTGGCGCGCGGCGTCTGCGCCGAGTTCGCCACCCCCGAGCGTCCCCGATTCGTCGCCGGCAGCATCGGCCCCACCGGCTTCCTCCCCTCCTCCGACGATCCCTCGCTCGGGAACATCACCTTCGAGGAGCTCGCCGAGAGCTTCCGCGAGCAGGTGCGCGGCCTCGTCGAGGGCGGCGTCGACCTGCTGATCATCGAGACCGCGCAGGACATCCTCGAGGTCAAGGCGTCGATCCACGGGGCGCGGCGCGCCTTCGCGGACCTGGGCCGGGCGGTGCCGATCCACGCCCAGGTCACCCTCGACACCTCCGGCCGGATGCTGCTCGGCACCGACATCGGCGCCGCGCTGGCGATCCTCGAGGGCCTGCGCGTCGACGTCGTCGGGCTCAACTGCTCGACCGGGCCCGACTACATGCGCGAGCCCATCCGCCATCTCTGCGCCCACACCCGGCTCCCGGTCTCCTGCATCCCCAACGCGGGGCTGCCCCAGAACGTCGAGGGGCGCGCCGTCTTCCCGCTCCAGCCGGTGCCGATGGCCGAGGCGCTCGCGGAGTTCGTCCGCGAGTTCGGCGTCAACCTCGTCGGGGGCTGCTGCGGCACCACCCCGACGCACCTGCGCGAGGTGGTGACCCGCGTCGGCGGGAGCGCGCCCCGTCCCCGTGACGACGTGGACGACGCCCCGCGACTGGCGAGCAGCATCCGCAGCGTCGCCCTCCACCAGGTGCCCGCGCCGCTGCTCATCGGCGAGCGGGTGAACGCGCAGGGCTCGCGGAAGATGAAGCGCCTGCTCCTCGCCGACGACTACGACGGCATCCTCGAGATCGCTCGCGAGCAGGTGGAGAGCGGGGCCCACACCCTCGACGTCCAGGTGGCGCTCACCGAGCGCACCGACGAGGCCGAGCAGATGCGGATCCTGACCAAGCGGCTGCAGATGAGCGTCGAGGCGCCGCTGGTGTTCGACACCACCGAGGCCGACGTGGTGCGGGCCGCGCTCGAGACCTACCCGGGGCGCGCGGTGGTGAACTCCGTCAACCTGGAGAGCGGGCGCGGGCGTTGCGACGCGGTGCTCCCGCTGGTGCGCGACCACGGCGCGGCGGTGATCGCGCTGACCATCGACAACTCGCCCGACGTCGGGGGGATGGCGAAGACCCGCGACACCAAGCTGCGCGCCGCGCGCCGCATCCACGAGATCGCCTGCGGCGAGTACGGCCTGCATCCCCACCAGCTGCTCTTCGACGCGCTCACCTTCACCCTCGCCACCGGCGACCCCGAGTTCGCCGACTCCGCCGTCGAGACCATCGAGGGGATCCGGCTCATCGGGCGCGAGCTGCCCGGCGTGCTCACCACACTGGGGTTGAGCAACGTCTCCTTCGGCCTCGCCGCGGCGGCGCGGCCGGTGCTCAACAGCGTCTTCCTCTATCACTGCGTCGCCGCCGGCCTCGACACCGTGATCATCAACCCGGCGCACGTCGTGCCCTACGCGGACATCCCAGCCGAGCAGCGCGAGCTCGCCGAGGACCTGGTCTTCAACCGCCGCGCCGACGCCCTCGCCCGCTTCATCGCCTTCTACGAGGCGAACACCGGCGCCACCGAGCAGGCGGAGCGCGCCGACCCGTTCGCGGGGATGGAGCCGCCGGAGCGCATCCACGCCCAGATCCTCCAGCGCCGCAAGGACGGGATCGAGGAGCAGATCGACCTCGCCCTCGCCGGCCGCACCCCGGTGGAGGTGATCAACGAGATCCTGCTGCCGGCGATGAAGGACGTCGGCGATCGCTTCGGCGCCGGCGAGCTGATCCTCCCCTTCGTGCTCCAGAGCGCCGAGGTGATGAAGCGCGCGGTGGCCCACGTCGAGCAGTTCCTCGACCGCAAGGAGGGGGTGAGCAAGGGGAAGGTCGTGCTCGCCACGGTGTACGGCGATGTCCACGACATCGGCAAGAACCTGGTGAAAACCA
>VBHE01000110.1:2177-6570 GCA_005889515.1 Chloroflexota bacterium
GCGCACTGCTGGTGAGCACGAGCAAGCAGATGCCCGCGTGCCTGCACGGGCTCGACGCGCGCGGGCTGCGCTTCCCGGTGATCATCGGCGGCGCCGCCATCAACCGCGGCTTCGGCCGGCGCATCCTGCTCCTCGAGGAGGACCGCGCCTATGACCCCGGCGTCTTCTACTGCAAGGATGCCTTCGAGGGGCTGGAGACCGTCGACCAGCTCGTCGACCCCGGGCGGCGCGGCCCGCTCGTCGCGCGCATCCGCGAGGAGGCGCTGAGCTTCCGCGACGCCGAGGCGCGGCGCGCGGCGGAGCGCGCCGCGGCGCCGGCGGTCACCGTCCCCGCACGCAGCGCGGTGCGCCGCGACGCGCCGATCCCGGCACCGCCGTTCTGGGGCGGGCGGGTGCTCCGCGGCATCCCCATCGACGACGTCGTCCCCCACATCGACCGCAACTCGCTCTTCAAGATGTCCTGGCAGTTCCGCGGCGTCCGCGATCCTGACGAGTGGGAGCGGCTGCTCCGCACCGAGCTCGAGCCGCGGCTGGCGCGCTCCATCGCCGAGGCGCGCAGCGAGGGGTTCCTCGATCTCCAGGCGGCGTACGGATACTGGCCGGCGCTCGCCGACGGCGACACCGTGCTCGTCTACGACCCCGACGACCGGGAGCGGGTGGTGGCGCGGCTCACCTTCCCGCGCCAGCCCGCGCAGCACCGGCTCTGCCTCGCCGACTACCTGAGGCCGGTCGACGAGGCCGGCGGCGCGCGGGACGTGATCGCCCTGCAGCTCGCGACCACCGGGCCCCGCGCCTCCGAGGTCTCCGAGGAGCTCCAGCGCGCCGACCGATACGACGACATGCTCCGGGTCCACGGCTTCGCCACCCAGATGGCCGAGGCCACCGCCGAGCACGTCCACGGGATCATCCGCGCCGAGCTCGGCCTCGGCGCCGACCAGGGGCGCCGCTACTCGCCCGGATACGCGAGCTGCCCCGACCTCGAGGGCAACCGGGTGCTGCTCGGGCTGCTCCCCGCGACCGAGGTGGGGGTCACCCTCACCGACGCCGCCCAGCTCGTGCCCGAGCAGTCGACCGTCGCCCTGGTGATGCACCACCCCGAGGCGCGGTACTTCGACATCCACCGCGCCGGCGCCGCCGCCGCGGTCTAGGGACGGGCCAGCTCCCCGAGCATCGACATGGTCAGCAGCGCGCGGAAGACGGTCGTGTAGTCGTCGGCGGCGAAGCGCAGGGTCCGGCCCGCGGTGCGCTCGACCCCGGGGATGGTGGAGGCGTAGTCCGCCGCCAGGGTGGAGGCGGTGTCGCACTCGAGCACGTAGGGAGGCGTGAGCCGGTAGGGCTCGACGTCGCCGCCGATCGCCCGGCTCAGGCCCTCGTGGACCGCGGTCTCGATGCGCTCCCGGGCCACCGAGGGGTGCAGGCAGTAGGCGGCGCCGGCGCCGAAGGCGGCCTTGGTGGCGACCGTCTGGACCTGGGGCCCGAGGGCGGCGATCGCCTCGGCGCAGGTCGCCTCGTCGCCGCTCACCATCACCACCGGGACGCCGTGATGGCCGGCGAGCGCGGCGTTCAGGGTGGTCTCGGTCTGGCGCACCCCGTTGAGGCGCACCGCCCGGAACATCCGCCGGCTCAGGGTGTGGTCGAGGATCGCCGGCGCCGAGCCCGCGCCGCCGTGGTAGCCGACGAGACAGCAGGCGCCGAAGCGGTTGGTGATCCCCGCCATCGCGCCGAAGGGCTTGGGGTAGCCGAGGCTGCACTCGACCCGCGGGTCGAGGGTCTCGAGGTCGAGGTTCCTCATCCGGCCGTGGCCGTCGTTGACGATGATCCGCTGCGCCCCCGCGGTGATCGCGCCGGCCACCGCGGCGTTGGCCTCGCGGGTCATCAGCCCCTTCGCGCTGCGGTAGGAGCGCCCCGCCGCGGCGTCGTCGACCTGGGCGGCGGCGACGACCCCGGCCACCCCCTCCATGAGCATGGAGATGTAGACGTCCATGTCCGGCGGACTCTATGGCGCGCGGCGCCCCCCGCGGGCGGCGCCGCGGGGTCAGTCCCGGTAGCGCTGGATGCGCTGGTCCTCGGTGGAGCGCTCGCGCCGGTAGAGGGCGCACGTCTGAGGATCGTTGACGCACGGCGGCATCGGATGGCGGCCCGTCCAGGAATGGGTGCGCCGGTCGACGTGGCAGTCGGCCTTGAAGCGGGTCAGGAGCTTGAAGGGGCCGGCCTTCTCGCGAATGATCTGCTCGAGATACGGGCAGCGCTGCCGTGGCGCCGCGGGACGCCTGCGGGACTCGTGGGCAGGCTCGGACTCGCGGTCGCGACGGCGGGGCGGAGGCGGTGGCTCGGCGCGCACCCTGTGAGTGTCAGCCCCTGGACGCTAGTTGTCGAGCATCGCCTGGATGCGCGCCGCCAGCTCCTTGATCTTGAACGGCTTGCCCAGGGTCTCCACGTTGCCGTAGGCCTCGAGCTTCGGCGCCGTCGTCGGGTTCACCAGCGCGCTGACCACCAGCACCTTGGGCTCATCGCCGTGCTCCGAGCGGATGCGCTCGAGCACCTGGGAGCCGCTGAGCTCACCGGGGAGCATGAGGTCGAGCAGGATGAGGTCGGGGCGGAACTCCCCGAAGAGCTGGAGCCCCTCGTCGCCCGACTTCGCCACCTTGACCTCGTACCCCTCCATGGTGCAGAGGAGGGACTCGATGTCGGCCAGGGCGTAGTAGTCCTCGATGATCAGAACCTTCTTCATCTCGTAACCGGGCAAAGGGGCGGGCGACGGACCGGCCGTCGAGGGCGGACCGACTATAACACGGGCTCTGCAGAGCCCCCGGACGCCCGTGACGCAGTGTTCCGCGCTCGCGAGCCGCCCGTGACGTCGCCGTCACAGTCGTTCGGGAGAAACCCTGACAGCGCCTCGCTCAGACGTCGCGGTCGATGATCGTGGCGGTGCCGAGGCCGCCGCCGCAGCACATCGTCTCCAGGCCGAGCTGGCGGCGGCTGCGCTCGAGCTCGTGGAGCAGTGTGGTCATCAGCCGTGCCCCCGAGGCGCCGAGCGGATGGCCGAGCGCGATCGCCCCGCCGTTGACGTTGACCCGGTCCATGTCGGGGTGGTGTGCCCGCTCCCAGGCGAGCACGACGGGGGCGAACGCCTCGTTCACCTCGAACAGGTCGATGTCCGAGAGCTGCAGACCGGCCCGGGCGAGCACCTTGGCAGTCGCGGGGATCGGGCCCTTGAGCATCGTCACCGGGTCGACCCCGACCACCGCCTGGGAGCGGATCCGCGCCCGCGCGGTGAGCCCGAGCTCCGCCGCCTTCTCGGCCGACATCAGCAGCAGCGCCGCGGCGCCGTCGGTGATCTGCGAGGAGTTGCCGGCATGGCAGACGCCATCCTGCTTGAACGACGCCTGCAGCGCGGAGAGCGTATCCACGGTGGTGCCGGGACGGATGCCCTGGTCCTGCGAGACGACGTGGCCCTCGCCGTTCTCGCCCACCACGATGGGAGCGATCTCGCGGTCGAAGCGCCCCTCCGACTGCGCGAGCGCCGCACGGCGCTGCGACTCCGCGGCGAACTCGTCGGCGTGACGGCGGGTGATCCCGAACTCCTCGGAGATCATCTCCGCCGCGATCCCCTGGCTGACGAGGTTGTACTGCTCGAGCAGCTCGGGCGGGAACGGTGTCCCCGGGCCCTGGATGACGGTCGCGCCCATGGCCACGCGGCTCATGCTCTCGACGCCGGCGGCGATGGTGATGTCGCAGACGCCCGACTGGATGAGGTTGGCCGCGAAGTGGACGGCCTGCTGGCTCGATCCGCACTGCCGGTCGACGGTCGTCGCGGGAGTGGTCACGGGGAAGCCCGCGGTCAACCACGCGTTGCGTCCGATGTTGAGGCTCTGCTCGCCGACCTGCGTCACGCAACCGAAGATCACGTCCTCCACCTGCTCCGGCTTGATGCCGGCGCGGTGGACGATCTCTTTGAGAACGAGCGATCCGAGGACGACCGGGTGCACGTCCTTGAGCTTTCCGTTGCGCGTCGGTCATGCCCTCACTCCCCTGTCCACATGTTCCTGGTGGAACCATAGCAGCGGAGTCGCGAACGGCGTCCTCAGCGACGGAACACTGCGACCAGGGGCACGACGTTGGAGTCGGGCCCGACGACGGTCACGACCGGCGACGCGACCGTCACCTGCTCGACGAAGAGCTGCTGCGCCCCCTGGGGCGGCGAGTCGTCGGGCGAGAGCACGAGCAGGTCGCCGGCGTGCGCGTCGGCGGCCATGCGCTCCGGCGCGACGACCCGCATCCCCACCGCGCCGAGGCCACGCCGCAGGTAGTCGTGGGGATCGGGATGGAGGACGAACAGGGCCTGGATGTACGCCTGGTCCAGGGTGGAGGAGAGCAGCACCCCATGCCCGCC
>VBHE01000110.1:6787-13829 GCA_005889515.1 Chloroflexota bacterium
CCCTCGGCGGTGAGCGCCGCCGGCACCGGGGCGAGGAGCAGCCCGCCGAGGAGCGCGCGGTGGTAGGGCTTGCGGGGGTGGCGCAGGCAGACGGCGACCCCGAGCAGGACGGCGGGCAGCGAGGCGATGAGCAGCATCCCGCCGAAGCCGGTGTTGTGGCGCGGGTTGGCGTCGCCGTGGGTCGCGAGGAACGGGGCCCCCAGGTAGGTGACGTAGTTGCGCACGAAGCGCTCGAGCGTCACCACCGTCGAGGGGCCGTCGGCGGTGATGCTCAGCGCCGAGAAGCGGCCGGTGAGGGCGCCGGGATGGGCCTGCGACCAGGCGGCGAGGAGCAGGTAGGCGCCGGCGATCGGGAGCATCACCGCAAGCGTCTCGGCGTGGCGGCGGCGGGGGAGCAGGACCCAGAGCAGCAGCCCCGCGAGCAGGGCGACGAGCAGCCGGCCGGTGCTGTAGCCGTAGACCGAGACCGCGAGGGCGACCCCTGCCCCCAGGGCCCAGCGCACCCCGCCCCCGTCGAGCAGGTGGGCCAGGCAGAGGAGCGCGAGGGTGAGGCTGAGCACCATCGAGGGCACCTCGAACCCCACCCGGCCCTCGACCGCGAGCCAGGGCGTGGCCCCGGCGGTGAGCACCGTCGCCAGCAGCACCGGCCGGCTCCGGGTCAGTCGCCAGGCGGTGGCCCCGGCGGCGGCGACCACCCCGAGGCTGCAGAGCGCGGCGGGCAGCCGCTCGACCGTCGGGGTCAGCGGCAGGAACCAGGTCAGGGGCGCGAGCAGGTAGACGTAGACGGGATTCTTGTACTCGCCGAAGGCCTCGAGGTAGAGGGGCAGGTGGGCGCCGTGCTCGTCGATCCCGGTGTGCCCCAGCGCCCAGGCGTTGTAGCCGATCGAGGCCTCGTCGCTGTAGAGGCCGGGGGGCGCGGTGCCGAGAGCGGCGAGGTGGAGGACGGCGACGAGGAGCCCCGCCGCCGACACCGCCGCCGCCCAGGGATGGCGGCGCACCAGGGCCGCCGCGGTCATCCTCCGACCGCGGAGCGGGAGACGTCGGAGTGCCCGTCCCGCCGGCGGCGTGCCGCCGCGACGAGGGCGGCGAAGAGCCGCGCCGCCCAGGGCTCGGTCGCGCTGAGCTCCTCGGGGTGGCACTGGAGCCCCAGCACGAAGCCGCGCTCGGTCATCTCCACCGCCTCGACCAGCCCGTCGGGCGACCTCCCGACCACCCGAAGCCCGGTGCCGATGTCGCGCAGCGCCTGGTGGTGGAGGCTGTTCACCCCCACCACCGTCGCCAGGAGGACGGCGGAGACCAGGCTGTCGGGCTCGAGGACGACGGGATGGACCGTCTCGGTCCGAGGGGTGCCCGCGGTCTCGCCGTCGTGGGCGGGGTCGCCCGCGCCCTGGACGGCGATGTCCTGCCAGAGGGTCCCCCCGCAGACCACGTTGAGCAGCTGGCAGCCGCGGCAGATGGCGAGCACCGGGAGGTCGCGCTCGAGCGCCCGGCGGAGGACCGCCGCCTCGGTGGCGTCGAGGTCGGGGACCGCCTCGGTGCGACAGTCGGCGCGCAGCTCCTCCCCGTAGCGGCGGGGCTCGACGTCCGGACCCCCGGGGAGCAGCAGGGCGTCGCAGAGGTCGAGCAGCGCCACCGCCGGGGCGGGGTCGCGCAGGGTGGGGATCCCGAGCGGCACCGCCCCCGCCCGTTCCAGGGAGTCGGAGTAGGCCCGGTTGACGAGCAGCCGCTCCGAGTCTCCGGCGGCCGGACGCAGGGTGATCCCGACGACGACGGGCCGTGTCATGTGTCTCCCCTGGGCGCTGACGGGCGCACTCTAGCCCGCTACCGGGAGCGGAGGCGGCGCAGGTCGCCCACGCGCACCGTCACCCGTGAGGCGTCGAGGGTCTCGAGGAGGGGGACGACCACCCTGCGGGTGGCCCCGACGGCGTCGCGGATCTGGGCGACGGTGGCCTCCCCGTGAGCGCGCAGGTGCTCCTCGACGCGCTCGCGCAACCCCGCGAACACGATGCCGGCGAGGACCACGTCCGTGGAGAGGCGGACCGCTCGGCCGTCGTCGAGGAGCAGCCGGAGGAGCTGCGGGGTGAGGCCGGCGGCGCGGAGCTCGGCCATCGTGGGCGGGTCCAGGCCGCGCTCGGCGAGCAGGGCGAGCACCGCGTCGGCGGCGCGCCGGGCGCTGTCGGAGACGCTGCGCCCCCGCCCGGGCAGGGCGAGGCAGCCGTCGGCCTCCTCGAGGACGCCCTCGCCGCGGAGGCGGTGGACGACGTCGGCGGAGAGTGGCCCGGGGATGCGCAGCCGGCTCCTCCACTCCTCGCGGGGCATCCCGGGGCGCAGCGGCTCGGCGTCGTGGTAGGCGGCGATCGCCGCCGTCGAGGCCGCCCGCAGCTCCTCCCAGCGCGACCGGGCGAGGAGACGCCGGCCGAGCCGCACCAGCTCGTCCCCGAGCCCGGCGAGCTCGGCGTCGACCTCGCGGCGCCCCGCCCCGGCGGTGCGGGCGAGCACCGCGGGCTCGGAGCCGAGCCGCTGCCGGGAGAGCAGCTCGAGGAGCAGGGCACGCAGCCCCCCCGAGCGCAGCCGGCCCAGCGCCTCGACGACGCGGGGGTCGCGGCGGCGGTGGCGCCGCGGGGCGGCGTCGAGCACCACCCCGCCGCCGAGGGTGGCCTGGGGGGAGAGGCGGCGGACCACGAGGCGATCGCCGGGGGCGGCGACGAGCGGCGCCTCGAGCTGGAGCTGGGCGTCGCCGCTGCCGCCCGGCTCGATCTCCGCGCCGTCGAGGAGCCAGACCCGGGCGGCGACCTCCGCGGTGCCGAGGTGGACGGCGACGGTGGCGTTGTGACGGATCCCCGCGGGGGCGTCGTCGAGCGCCTCGAGCCAGGTGTCGAGCCGCTGGGTCGGGGCCATCGCCGCGGGGAGGACCAGCGCCATCCCCCGCCCGAGCTGGGCGCGCTCGACGCCGGCGAGGTTCACCGCGGTGCGGCCCCCGGGATCGGCCCGCTCCAGCCGCTCGCCGTGGCGCTCGAGCCCGCGGATCCGCGCCCGCAGCCCGGCGGGGAGGACGCTCACCTCCTCGCCCGCGTGCAGCGCCCCGGTCTCCAGCGTTCCGGTCACGATCGGCCCGAACCCGGGGAGCGCGAAGGCGCGGTCGACGAAGAGCCGGGGGCGGCCGCGGTCGACCCGCGCGGGCGCCCGCGCCAGCGCCGCCTCGACGGTGCGTCCGAGCTCGTCGAGACCCTCGCCGGTGAGCGACGAGCAGGCGACGAGCGGCGCCCCGCGCAGCGGCGAGGCGGCGATCACCTCCTCGACCTCGGCGCGCGCCAGGGTGAGCACGTCGTCGTCGACGAGGTCGCGCTTGGTGAGCGCCACCACCCCGTGCCGCGCCCCGAGCAGCCCGCAGATGGCGAGGTGCTCTCGGGTCTGGGGCATCACCCCCTCGTCCGCGGCCACCACCAGGAGCACCAGGTCGATCCCCTGCGCGCCGGCCACCATCGTGCGCACGAAGCGCTGGTGCCCGGGGACGTCGACCACCCCGACCCGCCCGCCCGACGGCAGCGTCCAGGCGGCGAAGCCGAGCTCGATCGTCATCCCCCGCCGCTTCTCCTCGGCGAGCCGGTCGGGGTCGGTGCCGGTGAGGGCGAGCACCAGCGACGACTTCCCGTGGTCGACGTGCCCGGCGGTGCCGACGACGAGGTTCATGACCCTCGACGGTAGCGCCGACGGTCACACAGGCGCGCAGTTCAACCCGAGCCAGTAGCGCGCCACATCGTGCACCGCGGCGGTGAAGCGCTGGAACTCGACCGGTTTGACGACATAGCTGTTGGCGCCGAGGGCATATCCGCGGGTGCGGTCGCGGTCCATCGCGGCGGAGGTGAAGACCACCACGGGGATGCGCCGCAGCTCGGGATCGGTCTTGATCTCGGCGAGCACGTCGTGGCCGTCGAGGAGCGGCAGCTTGAGGTCGAGGAGGATCATCCGCAGCCCGCAGATCGGGCTGCGGTCGCGGTAGCGGCCGGTGCCGCGCAGGTACTCGAGCGCCTCGGCTCCGTCGCGAACCACGAACACCCGGCGGCAGACGTCGTCGCGGAGGAGGGTGTGGAGGACCAGCTCCTCGTCGTCGGGGTCGTCCTCGACGAGGAGCACCTCGGCGCGCTCGTACGCGGTGACGGTCACGGGCGCTCCCCGGGCGGTCCGACGGTGAAGCGGAACATCGCCCCCTCGCCGGGGCAACCCTCGGCCCACACCGTGCCCCCATGGCGATCGACGATGCGCGCGACGATGGCGAGGCCGGCCCCGATCCCCGGAAGGTCGGCGTGCTGGGGCAGGCGCTCGAACAGGGCGAAGAGCCGCTGCGCGTAGCGCGGGTCGAAGCCCGCCCCGTTGTCGCGCACGTGGTACACGGGGCCCTCGCCGTCGCCGCGCGGGGCGGTCGAGCCCACCTCGATCCGCGCGACCTCGCGGTCGCGGGTGAATTTGACGGCGTTGCCGATCAGGTTCTCGTAGACCTGCTCGAGGAGCACCGGGTCGGCGCTGCACTGCGGCATCGCGGCGATGGCCAGCTCCGGCGGCCGGACCTCGAGGTCGAGGTGCAGGCGCCCGGCGGCGGCCCGCGCCGCCCGGGCGGGGTCGACCGTCTGCCGCACCAGCCGCTGCCGGCCGAGATGGCTGAGCCCGAGCAGGGAGTCGATGAGCCGGCTCATGTGCTCGGCGTTGCGGGTGACGGTGCCGAGCCGGCGGGCCCCGGCGACGCTGAGCCGCGTCCCCTCCTCCTCGGTGACCAAGGTGGAGAAGGCGTGGATGGCGCGCAGCGGTGCGCGCAGGTCGTGCGACACCGTGTAGGTGAAGGCCTCGAGCTCCTGGTTCTTGGCCTCGAGCTCGAGGGTGCGGGCGCGCAGTCGCTGGTCGGAGCTGCGCCGCGAGGTGATCGCCGCAGCGAGGACCAGGGCGGTGAGGCTGTAGCTCACCGTGTACAGCTGGAGTGGGAGCAGGCGAGGGCTCATGGTCCCGATCGAGAAGCGCCCGGAGCCGTGCACGGTCGCGTAGGTCGCCACCGAGGCCACCGCCAGGGTCACCCCGGCGGCGCCCAGCTGCTCGAAGCGCACCCCCGCCCAGATGGCGAGCGGAAAGAGCACCGACGGCGAGACGGTGGGACTGAGGAAGACCAGGCCCGCCGTGGCCACGGTCAGGATCGCGAGCCCGATGCCCTCGATCCGGCCCGGCGCCGGCCGGCGGCCGGACGACCAGGCCGACCAGATCGCCAGGCAGCCGGCACCGAACATCAGCACCCCGATCCCGTCGGCGAGCCACCAGCTCGCCCACACCGTGGGGAAGTCCTTGGTCATCGCGACGTCGCTGAGCCAGAGGCTGTAGGTGCCGACCGACGCGGCGACGGTCGGGGCCACCAGGCCGCCGAGGCCGGTGAAGACGATGACGTCGCGGATCCGGGCGAGGTCCGGACGGACGTCGGCGCGGCGCAGCAGGGTGGCGGCGACCAGGTACTCGCCGGTGCTCCCCGCCGCCATCGCCGCCGAGAGCGCCGGCTCCGTCCCGTTGGTGAGGTCGGCGAGGAAGGCGGCGATGGCCAGCGCCGGCCAGTGCCGCCTTCCGAGCACGAGGAGCGAGGCGACCGCCAGCCCCGACGCCGGCCACACCGGGGCGACCTCGGTGTGCGGGAACTGGAAGAGCATCCCCAGGCGCGCCGCCGGGTAGTAGGTGCAGGCGATGAGCAGTGGCGCCCGGAGTTCCCGGAGCCGGTGGCCGGGCCGGCTGCGAACCCGGCCGACCGGCGACGGAAGGGTGATTGCGCGGGGCACGGCCGCATCCTGCGTCGGCGTGTCGGGCGGCGCCAGACGCGCCTGCATCCCCGAGCCCCCTCGCATTTGGGAGGGGGGAGTCGTGTACGGCCCGTTGTTGGGGGCGGGGAAGTCGTGCACGACTCACCCTTTGTTGAGGGCGGGGGGTCGTGGACGGCCCCTTGTTGGGGGCGGTTTTGACTCGGGGGAGGGTACCCTCCCCCGTTCGCGCGCTTTTCGTCTTCGGGCCATCCGGCGAGGCTACGAGGTGGAGCAACGCCTGCGGCGTTGCGGTCCAAAGGAAAAAATGCACGAAGCGCTCCGCCCGTTACCTCGGCCCGTCCTTGCAAGGACGTAAAGCGCGCGAAGCGCGCTTCGCCGGGTTTCAGCGCAGCCGCCGGACCCGATCCACCCCCACCGCGACCCAACGCAGGCCGAAGAACAGCACGTGACGGGAGCTCACCGGCTGCACCCGGTGCACCGGGGGGGCGCCGGCGGCGACGGCGAGGGCGTCGGCCACCCGGTCGCGGCACCAGGGGAAGATCGTCGCCGGGAACTCCGCCGGGGTCACATAGCGGAGCCGGAGCGCCTCGATGCTGCGGCGCGGCTCGCCGCCGCTGAGGGTGCCCCAGTAGACCGCGTCGCTGGCGCGGCGCAGGCCGCTCCAGGAGTAGACGCCCACGAGCCCGCCGACGGTGGCGCGCAGGCCGGTCTCCTCCTCCGCCTCGCGGGCGGCGGTGGCCGCGGGGTCCTCTCCGGCCTCGCAGTGGCCACCGGGGAGCTCCCAGCCCGGGGGCCAGGGGCGGAGCTGGAGGAGGACCCGGCCGTCGCGGACCAGCGCGAGCTGGGCGCCCTGGACCGGGAAGGCGTGGCCGTCGACCACGACCGTGGGGCGGTCGCCGACGGGGGGCGTCAGAGCACCCGCCCCGGACGGGCGCCGTGGACCCTCTCCCAGGCGGCGCGGACCGCGTGGAGGAGGTCGCCAACCTCGTCGGGGGCGACGGTGCGCGGGTCGAGCCAGACCCGGCCCGCCTCGGCGCGGGCGATCACCGGCGGCTCGACGGCGCGGAGCGCGGCGAGCAGGCGGCCGGTCGGGCCGGGGAGGGTGACGCAGGTGGTCGCGAGGGACGTCCCCGGCAGCGAGCCGCCGCCGGCCTCCGAGCGGCCGGGGGCGACGTCGGCGGGGACGCCGTCGGCGCGCAGCGTCCACGCCCAGGCGCGGGCCTCGGCCTCGATCGCCTCGGGGTCGCGGGCGAGCA
>VBHE01000111.1 GCA_005889515.1 Chloroflexota bacterium
AAGGTCGCGACGTTCTTCGCGTACATCTGGCTGGCGTGCTGGGGCACCGTCGCCGGCAGGTTGACGGCGCCGACCACCGAGACGTTGTGGGCGGTGACCACCTTGTCCGGCTGGGTGACCTCGACGTTGCCGCCCTGCTCGGCGGCGAGGTCGACGATCACCGAGCCCGGTGCCATCCCCGCCACCATGTCGGCGCTGATCAGCACCGGGGCCTTCCTCCCCGGGACCAGCGCGGTGGTGATGACGACGTCGCTCGCGGCGACGACCTTGGCCATCGTCTCCTGCTGGCGGCGGTAGAAGCTCTCGTCCTGCGCCTTCGCGTATCCGCCCGCGTCCTCGGCGGCGGTGTCCTCGAGAGGGAGCTCCACGAACTTCGCCCCCAGGCTCTCGACCTGCTCCTTCACCGCCGGGCGGACGTCGTACGCCTCGACGATGGCGCCGAGCCGGCGCGCGGTGGCGATCGCCTGCAGGCCGGCGACACCGGCGCCGACCACGAGCACCCGCGCCGGCGCGATCGTCCCCGCCGCGGTGGTGAGCATCGGAAAGATCTTCGGCAGCATCCCGGCGGCGATGAGCACCGCCTTGTAGCCGGCGAGGTTGGCCTGTGATGCGCGGCATCAGCTCCACCGAGCGGGTGCTGACCCCGCGGCGGGCGAGCCCCTCGACCGCCTCGCGGTTGGTGAGCGGGCTGCAGAAGCCGACGAGCACCGCTCCCTGCCCCGGCCCCTCCGGCTCGGTGGCGAGCGCGGCGGCGTCGACCGCCGCGACGATCCCGCAGCGAAGCACCTCGGCGCGGTCGGCGACCCGGGCCCCCTTCGCGGTGTAGGCCTCGTCGAGGAAGCCCGCCGCCTCGCCCGCGCCGCGCTCGACGACCACCTCGAGGCCGATCCGGGTCAGGCTCTGCAGCGCCGCGGGGACGGTCGCGACGCGCCTCTCTCCGGCACCGGTCTCGCGGGGGACGCCGACGGCTGTGGGCATGGCGCCGCCCTGTATATCACGTCGTCGCGGCGCCGCCGTCCGTCATCACCGCGACCCGCTTGTCACCGGCTCCGCGCGCCGCTGCGACCGCGCGAGGGCTAGGCTGCGCCGGTCGGCTCCCGACAAACTGGCAAACCCGTCGCGAGGCGGGGACGCAAAGCCACGGGTCTCTCTGAGATAGCCGGGCTGCCGAAGGAGTGCACGGGGCCGAGAGGAGACCTCCATGGCCCAGCCGGAGTGGCATCGCCATCCGGGCGTGCTCGTCGCCGTCCGCGGTGTCGCCGCCAGCCCCGTTCCCGCGATCGTCGTCGGTTCCGCGTCGAGTGGCCGCCGTCCCCCCGTGGTCCTCGCCGTGCGCCGTTCGGGCACCGATGAATGGGTGCCCTTCGTCGCCCGCCCCCAGCAGGTGCTCACCACCTGGGAGCGGTGGCGCTCGCTGATCCGCGGCGCCCTGGAGCTCCAGGCCGACGTCGTCGACCCCACCCCCGGCCGCGCCGCCCCCCCGGCGATCGCCGCCGCCTGCTGATTCCCACCCCTCTCTCTCCGCGCGGCGGGGATGGTCGCTGGGGCGGCCGTCCCCGCCCAACGGGAACCGCCGGCTAACGGTCGGCGAGCATCGCCTCCCACCACGGCGGGGGCGCCGTGGTCGTCGCCTGTGGCGGCGCGGTGCGTGCGGTGATCTCCCGCGGCACTGCCGCCCCGAGCGCCGCGAGCAGGACCTCCGCGGGGCTGTCGAGGGGCACGTGAGCNCGTAGCGCACCGCGAGGGCTCCGCCGGAGTCCTCGCCATCGGGGGTGAGGACCACCACCACCGCCCCGGGGACGTTGTGGAGGACGGCGACGGTGGCGTCGATCCCGTCGACGAGCGGCAGCTGCTGGTCGAGGAGCACGAGCTCGGGGTCGACCTCGCCGGAGAGCCGCACCGCGGTGCTGCCGTCGCCCGCCTCGGCGACGACGTCGTACCCGCCGGAGCGGGCGAGGAGGCGCACGATCCGCTCGCGATCGGTCAGCCGCGCAGCGGCGACGAGGGTGCGCAGCGGGCGTGGACGGATGATCTCGTCGAGCATCGCGGCCAGCCTACCCCCGAGTCCGCGACGCCGGTAGATGTGGCGCGCACTCAGCGCGCGAGCACCGCCTCGATTCCCGCCCAGTGCTCGTCGAGGTTGTCGACGGGCCGTCCCTTGCCGTCGAGGATGCCCTGGGCGGTGAAGGACTTCGGCGTGGGCCCGACCGCGGCCGGACCCGTAGACTTCCGCTCGGTGGACGTCGGGCTCTCCGTGATCTTCCAGGGGTCGGTGGGGCGACCCGACCGCGAGGTCTACGGTGCCGACCTCGCCCTCGCCCACCAGGCCGAGGACCTCGGCTTCGACTCCATCTGGGGCGTCGAGCACCACTTCACCGACTACACGATGTGCCCGGACGTCCTCCAGTTCCTCGCGTACATGGCCGGAAGGACGTCGCGGCTCCGGCTCGGCTCGATGGTGGTCGTGCTCCCGTGGCACGACCCGATGCGCGTCGCCGAGCAGATCGCGATGCTCGACAACCTCTCCGGTGGCCGGGTGATCCTCGGTCTCGGCCGGGGGCTGGGCCGGGTCGAGTTCGAGGGCTTCCGGGTGCCGATGGAGGAGTCGCGGGAGCGCTTCGTCGAGACCGCGCAGGTGGTGCTCCGCGGCCTCGAGGAGGGGGTGATCGAGCACGAGGGACGGCACGTGCGGCAGCCCCGGCGCGAGCTGCGGCCGGCGCCCTTCGCCTCCTTCCGGGGACGGACCTACGCCGCCGCGGTGTCGCCCGAGTCGAGCCGGATCATGGCCGAGCTCGGGATCGGGATTCTGATCATCCCCCAGAAGCCCTGGGAGGACGTGGTCACCGAGCTCGACGCCTACCGCACCGTCTTCCGCGAGGTGAACGGGGTCGAGGCGCCACCGCCGGTCGGGGTCGCGTGGGTGTTCTGCGACCGCGACCCCGCCCGCGCCGAGGAGCTCGGACACCGGTACATCGGCGGCTACTACCACTCCGTGCTCCGCCACTACGAGATCGCCGCCGGCCACTTCGCCGGCACCCGCGGCTACGAGTACTACGGGAGGCTCACCCGGTCGCTGGAGCGTCACGGCACCGACGACTCGGTGCGCTTCTTCACCGACCTGCAGGTGTACGGGACTCCGCAGCAGTGCCTGGACCGCATCCACGACATCCGCGGGCTGATCGGCAACGAGCACGTCGTGGCGGTGTGCTCGTACGCGGGGATGCCGCCGGAGGAGGCGGAGCGCAACCTGCACCTCTTCGCCTCCGACGTGATGCCGGCGCTCAAGGCGGTGCCGGCCGCGGCCCGCCGTTAGACGAGGAACGAGAACAGCGGGCTGGTCGAGTCGAGCGCCCGGTAGCTGATGCCGGTGCGGCTCATCCGCTCGAGGAGCGGCTCGAGGTCCTCGCGGCGGGCGAGCTCGATGCCCACGAGCGCCGGACCGCTCTCGCGGTTGGTCTTCTTCGTGTACTCGAAGAAGGTGATGTCGTCGCCGGGACCGAGGGCGCCGTCGATGAAGCTCCGCAGCGCACCGGGGCGCTGCGGGAACTCGACGAGGAAGTAGTGCTTGAGCCCCTCGTGGACCAGGCTGCGCTCGATCACCTCAGCGTAGCGGCTGACGTCGTTGTTCCCGCCGCTCAACACGCAGGCGACGCGCCGGCCGCGGATGCGATCCGCGAGCTGGTCGAGGGCGGCGACCGAGAGCGCCCCGGCGGGCTCGGCGACGATCCCCTCGTGCTGGTAGAGGCGGAGCATGGCGGTGCACACCGCCCCCTCGGCGACCTCGACCACCGCGTCGACCATGTCGGCGGTGATCCGCAGCGGCAGCTCGCCCACCTGGCGCACCGCGGCGCCGTCGACGAAGGGGTCGAGGCTGCTCAGCCAGACCGGATGCCCCGCCTCGAGCGCGCGGGTCATGCTCGGAGCGCCGGCGGGCTCGGCGCCGATGATCAGCGCACCGGGGTGCTCGTGCCTCACGTACGCGGCGATCCCGGCGATCAGCCCCCCGCCGCCGACCGGGACCACGAGAACGTCGGGCGGTCCCGTCGGCGCCTCGACGAGCTCGAGGCCGACGGTGCCCTGCCCGGCGATGATGTCCGGGTGGTCGAAGGGCGGGACCACCGGCAGGCCCTTGGTGTCGGCGAAGGCGATCGCGGTCTGCGCGGCCTCGTCGTAGCTGTCGCCGGCGAGCTCGATGCGGGTGTGCTCACCGCCGATCTCGCGGATGCGCGCGAGCTTCTGGCGGGGGGTGCTCCGGGGCAGGAAGACGAACGCCGGGACGCCGAGGCGGGCGCAGCTGTAGGCGACCCCCTGGGCGTGGTTGCCGGCGCTCGCGCAGACCACGCCACGGCCCCGGATCACGTCGGGGAGCTGCTCGATGAGGTTGTAGGCGCCGCGGATCTTGTAGGAGCGGGTGATCTGCAGGTCCTCGCGCTTGAGCAGGACCTCGCCGCCGTGCTCGCGGGAGAGGCGGGGGGCCGGCTCCAGCGCGGTGGCGATGGCGACGGGCCGCAGCCGCGCCGCGGCCTCGCGGATCTCCGCCGGGGTGGGGACGTGGTCGGGATGGAGCACGCCGCGACCATACATCCTGACCGGCGCTCCCCCTGTCACACGACGACGACGGCCCCTTCCCAGCCGCGCAGCCCGAGCTCGCCGCGCACCGCTGCGCCCTCCCGTTCCCGGTCGGTGCCGAGTGCGAGCGTCCCCTCGACGCCGCCGACCGTGGCCGGCCGGTCGCCGAGGTTGAGGGCGACGGTGACCGAATCCCCCCGCCTCCAGGCGAGGACGCCGGGCGGCGCCGGCAGGAGGCTCATGCCGCCCTCGCGGAGCTCGGGGGTGGCGGCGCGCAGCCGGATGGCGTCGCGGCAGAGGTGGAGCACCGAGCCGCGGTCGTCCCTCTGCGAGGCGACGTCGACCCCCGGCTCCGAGCCGAACGGGAGCCAGGGCTCGACCCCGGCGGCGGTGAAGCCCGCACCCGGCCCGGCGCGCCAGCGCATCGGGGTGCGCGCCCCGTCGCGTGAGGCCCGCGCCGAGCCGGGGAGTCCCAGCGGATCGCGCACCCGGTCGGGGGGCACGGTGGTGTCTCCCATCCCGATCTCGTCGCCGTAGTAGAGCAGCGGGGTGCCCCGGAGCGTGAGCAGCAGGAGCAGCGCGCAGCGCACCCTGGCCGGGTCGCCGCCGCACCAGCGTGTCGCCAGCCGGGGCACGTCGTGGCTCGACCCGTTCCACAGCGGCCAGGCCCCGTCGGGGAGGGCGTCGACCGTGCGGGTGACCGCGTCGCGCATCGCGTCCGCCGCCAGCGGCGAGAACATGAACGGGAGGTTGAGAGCGAGCTGGAGCTCGTCGTCGCCGTTGCCGTGGTAGCCCGCCATCGCCGCGATGTCGAAGAGGAAGGTCTCACCGAGCAGCAGCCGCGGCGGGTCGTAGCCGTCGGCGATCCGCCGCCAGCGGCGCAGCACCTCGTGGACCTCGGGACGGTTGGCGCTGTACCGCTGCTCGAGCGGCATCCCGGTGACGCTTCGATGCAGCGCGTCGCGCGCCGGCGGGTTGTCGCGGAGGAGGCGGTCCTTGACGATCCGGTTGGCGGTGTCGATGCGGAAGCCGGCGATTCCGCGGTCGAACCAGAAGCGGAGGATCTCGTCGAAGGCGTCCCGAACCTCGGGGTTCCACCAGTCGAGGTCCGGCTGCTCGGCGAGGTAGTTGTGCAGGTAGAGCCGTCCCGCGGCCTCGTCGCGGGTCCAGGCGGACCCGCCGGCGAAGCTCAGCCAGTTGTTCGGCGGCGCCCCGGTCTCCCCCTCCGGGTCCGCCCAGACGTACCAGTCGCGATGCGCCGACGTAGGCGAGGAGCGGGCGTCGAGGAACCACGGGTGCCGGTCGCTGGTGTGGTTCGGAACCAGGTCGAGGAGGACCCGGATGCCGAGCCGGCCGGCCTCGGCGACGAGGTCGTCGAGGCCGTCGAGGGTTCCCAGCGCGGGGTCGACGTCGCGGTAGTCGGCGACGTCGTACCCCCAGTCGGCGTTCGGCGACGGCATCGTCGGCGACAGCCAGATCCCGCCGATCCCCAGCCAGGCGAGGTGGTCGAGGTGGTCGACGACGCCGCGCAGGTCGCCGACGCCGTCGCCGTCGGAGTCGGCGAACGAGCGGCAGTAGACGTGGTAGAGGACCGCGTCCCGCCACCACGGGCGCATCAGCCGACCCGCTGGAGGATCACCTGCACCACGGCACGGGAGAGCAGGTCGGTGTCGTTCTCGCCGACGCGGCGGGTGACGTTGCTCACCACCGGCGGCGGATCGATCCCACGGACACCGGCGGCGACCCGCTCGGCCACGACCGAGGCGCCGGCCTCGTCGACGTCGGGGAGCATCACCAGGAGCACGTGCGCGGGCGCGCTTCCCACGGTGTCGACGGTTCGCACCGCGCGGCGCACCGCCGCGGTCACCTCGCTGGTGTCGGCGCCGACCGCGACGAGCGAGAGCGTCCGGCGGGCGGCGTCGGCGAGCTCGATCTCGGCCCGGGTCCACAGCCGGGTGGCGTCGGGGCTCAGGAGCAGGCCGGCCATCTCGTCCGGCGCGATCCCCAGGCCGGCGAGGCGGCGCTCGCGGTCGGCGCGGCGGCAGACCCTGACCACGAGCGCGGTGAGCGCCTCGAGCCGGAAGGGCTTGACCAGGACGCCCCGCAGGCCGAGGCGCGCCCCCTCCTCGACCGCCTCGGGGCCGGGCTCGACGGTGGTGCACCAGACCACCGGCGCCGCGTCGGCGCCGCCGAGCTGGGAGAGCGCCTGCATGGTGGCGATCGCGTCGATCCCCGGGCTGCGAGGCTCGAGGACGACGACGTCCGGACGCCGCTCGACGGCGCGCTCGAGCGCCGGCCGGGGAGCGCCGAACGTCTCCACGCTGAACCCGGCGACCTCGAGCAGGGTGTGGGCGATCAGCTGGACGCTCGAGGAGGCGTCGATGACGAAGGCGGTGCGGTCGCCGATCGGGCCGGAGGGACCGCCGCGGAGGGCGCCCTCGGGCAGCACCTCGACGGCCGGCGCCGGCGCGCGTGCAGAGGCGGCGAAGCCCGAAGTCACCCGCTCCCTCCTGGTCATCCCATCCGCACGTTCAACGCAGCACGGGAGGCGAAACCTTCGCGCCGCCACCGAATCAAGCCGCGGGGAGGGTCCCTCCGGGGTCGCTCCCCTTTCTCCGGACTCCCCTGACACGGCGTCCGCCCTTGAATGTTGGCTGAAGGCGTTCCGCGATCGCGGACCGGCGGACGCCGGACCCTCCTTGCTAGCATCACCCAGCATTCGGATCGTTCGACGTGCTCGCGTCGATACGTGAAAAATCAGGGAGGGGTGTTGGATGGATCGATCGCGTCTCTCGACGCTTGCCCGCGGCCTCGCAGCCGCGGCGACCGCGGGCCTCGCGCTGCTCTTCGTCGGAGCAGGCGCGTCGACCGCGCTCGCCGCCTCGACCCCGACGACGCCGAAGGCGACGGCGACCGCCAAGCCGACGCCGACCCCGAAGGCGGCCGCGACCCCCAAGCCGACGGCGACGGCGAAGGCCGCGCCGGCCCCGAAGGCGACGCCGACGCCGAAGGCGACCACGCCGGTCAGCAAGGTGCCCTCCCCGGTCACCTGTGGGAACCCCGGCAAGTCCGGCAAGGACAAGGACTCCGACGAGGACGACGACTCCGACAAGGACGACGATTCGGACAGCAACGACGACAGCGACGTCAAGGACGCCGCGGTGGTCGTCTGCCCCGTCCCGGTCGCGCTCCCGCCGGCACCGATCGCGGCCCCCGCGCCCACCACGTCCGGCGGCGTCGCCGGGGTGACCTCGAGCCAGGCCCCGGCCGCCGCCAAGGCGGTCGCCACCCCGAAGACCGGCGCCGAGCTCCCGCTGGGCGGTGCGCTGGTGCTCGTCTGCGTCGGTGCGGGCGCGCTCATCGCCGGGCGCAGGCTCGCTCGCGGCGCCAGGATCTAACCGGATCCGCCGTCAACGCCGCGCCCCTCTCGTCAGGGGGCGCGGCAGCGACGGGCACCCTTCTACCGGGCCCGGCCGGTGCGCGGCAGCGCCAGGGCCGGGTCCGCGGAGTGGTCGCGGATCAGCCGGAGCACCGCCTCGGCGAGGCGGGTCCCCCCCTGGGGCGAGAGGTGGACGCCATCGGGGGCGCGCATCAGGGTGAGCGCCCCGGAGTCGTCCGGGAGGTAGGCGGCGTAGGCGCCGCCGGCGTCCGAGAACAGCGGCCGGCTGTCGAGGAAGAGCACCCCCGGGCGGCGGGCCGCCTGGCGGCGGGCGGCGTTGTCGATCACGTCCATCCGCGCCCCGAAGTCATGCGCGCGCATCACCGGCAGGCCCACCCAGACCACGGTGCGGCCTTCGCGGCGAACCTGGTCCATGAGTGCCCCGGCGCGGCGGCCGTACTCGGTGACCCACTCCGGGGTCGCGAAGTCGGCCACCCCTCCGCCGGGCGTCTCCAGCGGCTGGTCGTCGTTGGCGCCGACGAGGAGGACGACGACCTCGGGATTGCCCGTGGCGGTGTCCTGGGCGAGGTGTGCCGGCCAGTCGTAGTAGTCGGGACGGCTGAGGCCGGTGGAGATCTGGAAGTGGGTCCTCACCGCCAGGGCGGGGTCGTGCTCGGCGATCGCCTCCATCTCGTAGCAGAGGAAGCCGGCGACGGAGTCGCCGCCCACCCAGAGGCGGAGCGGGTCGGCGGCGGTACGCACCCGTGGCGCCGCCGGCGGCGGGGATGCCTCGCCGGTCGCGGGGAGCCGCAGCCGCAGCCCTGAGGAGGCGACACGTACCTGCTGCGGCGGGGGCAGCGAGGCGGGCTCCGGCGGCGCCGGGCCGCCGTCGTCGGAGCGGTGGAGGAGGGCGTCGAGGGCCATGCGGGGTCGGTCGAGGGCGAGGTGATCGCTGACCGTGACCAGGGGCCGGAGCACGGTGAGCTCGACGCTGCGGCGCAGCCCGAACGGCGACGTCTGGGCACTGCGCTCGAGGCTGCGCGCGTCCATGAGGGCGGCGAGCCCCAGGGCGATCACGATCACCAGGAGCAGCTGTCGGGGTCGCATCGGCCGTCGCTCGGACACCCTCAGAACCTGTAGTAGATGAAGGGCGCGACCCCCTGCGGACCGAGCACGCCGATGCCGACCAGAGCGGCGGCCGCGACCCCGCCCTGGAACGCCGGCCGGAGCTGCGCGAAGCGCGCGGTCAGCCGTGCCACCGTCCCCGCGGGGACGTACTGCACCCCGATCCCGGCGGCGATGGCGAGGACGACCGGCACGGTGACCAGGCTGGCCGGCCCGCCCCCGGTGACCAGCCGGCCGAGCAGGCTGAACGCGGTGGCGACGGAGTCGGCGCGGAAGAAGATCCAGGCCAGGCAGACCACGTGGAAGGTGAGCAGCCGCGCCAGCGCACGATTGACACCGGTCTCCACCCGCGGCCGCCCCCGGCGCAGGCGCCGCTCGGCGACGAGGAACCCGCCGTGGATGCCGCCCCACACCACGAAGGTCCAGGCGGCGCCGTGCCAGAGGCCGCCGAGCAGCATGGTGAGCATCAGGTTGCGAGCGGTGAGCAGCGACGACCCGCGGGAGCCGCCGAGAGGGATGTAGAGGTAGTCGCGCAGCCAGCGGGAGAGGGTCATGTGCCAGCGGCGCCAGAAGTCCTGGAGGGAGGTGGCCGCGTAGGGGGCGTCGAAGTTCGCGGGGAAGCGGATGCCGAGGAGGAGGGCGCAGCCGATCGCGATGTCGGTGTAGCCGCTGAAGTCCGCCCAGATCTGCACCGCGTACCCGTAGACGGCGGCGAGCACCTCGACCCTCGAGTGTGCCCCGGGAGCTCCGAAGACCGGGTCGACGACGGCGGTGGAGAGGAAGCCGGCGAGCACGACCTTCTTGAAGAGGCCGCCGAGGATGAGGGAGATCGCCCGCCCGCCGTCGAGCCGGGGCTCGGCGGCGCTGCGGCGCAGCTGGGGGATGAACTCGCGGGCGCGCACGATCGGGCCGGCGACGACGTGGGGGAAGAAGGCGAGGTAGACGGCGAAGTCGAGCCGCGACGCCGGCTCGGTCGTCCCCCGGTACACGTCGACGACGTAGCTGATCGCCTGGAAGGTGAAGAAGGAGATGCCGACGGGCAGCACCACCTGGAGCAGCGGCAGCGGCGCGCCGAGGCCGAGGTGGCC
This sequence comes from Chloroflexota bacterium, assembly GCA_005889515.1. Taxonomy (GTDB): domain Bacteria; phylum Chloroflexota; class Dormibacteria; order Aeolococcales; family Aeolococcaceae; genus CF-96. Next base: position 10,162 of record VBHE01000111.1, read on the forward strand.
GAGCGCGTTCGCGAGTGAGCTCGCGAAGAAGCCCGCGTACTTGAAGAAGCCGAGGGTGGCGAGCCCCGCGGCGATGGCGAGGACGAGCAGGGTGCGGCGGGTGGCCGCCGTGCGGCTGCGGGCGATGGCCTCGGCGGCGGCCTGGTTGAGCGCCGTCGAGGCGGCGAGAAGCCCACAGAACCGCCAGTCCCACCAGGCGTAGAAGACGTAGCTGGACAGGAGGACGAGAAGCTTCCAGCGGGTGCCGAACGCTGGGACGAGCCAGCTCAGCGCCAGGACGGTGGTGAAGAAGACGGCGAAGTCGACGGTGGTGAAGAGCACCCCTGCACCCGCTTCCCCGCGCGGCGGGCAGCCTCTCGGAGCGGGCAATTCAAGCCGCCGAGGGCCGCGTCCGTCAAGGCCTCTCGCCGCTCACCAGGGTGTGGAGCAGGACCGCCTGGGCGACCGCCGCGGCGGGTCCCCAGTGGGCCGTCGCCGCCCGCACCTCGGCCTCCGCGGGCATCCTGCCGCCGAGGTAGGCGGTGCCGACCGCCTTGCGGACACCGAGGTCTCCGGCCACCACCACGGGGCGGCCCAGCGTGCGCGCCAGCACCCACTCGGCGGTCCAGCGACCGAGCCCGCGCACCGCCGTCAGCCGGGAGACGATGTCCTCGTCGCCGCGCTCGCGGAGCGTCCCGAGGTCGAGGTGGCCGGAGGTGACCTCGACGGCGGCGCCGACGATGTACTCCGCCTTGCGGGTGGTGAACTGGAGGGTGCGGAGCTCGGCGGGGTCGGTGGCGGCGAGCCGCTGCGGGTCGAGCGCCCACACCTCGCGTCCTCCGACGCTGCGCACCAGCCCGGTCGCCCGCACCAGCCGCGCCCGGGTCGTCGCCGCCCAGCGCAGGTTGACCTGCTGGGCGCTGATCAGGCGGACCAGCGCGCTGAGCAGGTCGGGCTCGCGACAGCCACGCACCCCGGGGTGCCGGGCCTCGACCGCGGCGACGACCGGGTCGCCGGCGCGGAGCGCCTCGAAGGGCTCCGGCGCGGTGACGAAGAGGCCCTCCGCCGCCACCACCGCGGCGTCGAGGTGGGCGGGGTCGTCGACGCTCACCCGCAGGCGGGGGGAGGCGACGTCGCCCGCGGGCGTCGCCGCCCAGGCGACGGTGGCGCCGTCGTGGCGCAGGGTGCGGACCAGCACCTCCCCGTCCCAGCGGTCGGCGAGGTCGTCGCCCCAGCGGCGGAAGACCTCGAGCGACCTCGGGACGTCGAGCGGCCCGGGGAGGTCGAGCTCGGCGGTGGGCATCGCGGCGAGCATGCGGGATCCCCGTGGCTGCTAGCCTCAGGGCGCGATGCCGAGGCTCACCGCGGTCAACTCAGCGGGCTACAACGCGCCCGCCGCGCTCACCGCCGACCCGGTGATCCTCGCCCCCCTCAGCGGGCGGCTGCACGTCCTCCTCGTCCGCCGCGAGGAGCCGCCGCAGCAGGGGCGCTGGGCGCTCCCGGGCGGCTTCATGAACGATGACGAGCTGCCCGAGCAGACCGCCCAGCGCAAGCTCACCGAGAAGACCGGGGTCGGCGGTGTCTACCTCGAGCAGCTCCACACCTACGGCGACCCGAACCGTGACCCGCGGGGCTGGATCGTGTCCATCTCCTACCTGGCGCTCATCGACGCCGCGGTGCTCCACGAGGGCGCCACCACCGCCCGCTGGTTCCCGGTCGACGACCTCCCCGAGGTCGCCTTCGACCACGGCGCGGTGATCGCCGACGGCACCGAACGGCTCCGCGGCAAGCTCTGGTACTCGAACATCGCCGTGGGCCTCCTCCCCGAGCGCTTCACGATGCCGCAGGCGCGCCGGCTGTACGAGGCGATCTCCGGGGTCACCTACGAGGCCTCGAACTTCCGCCGCGAGCTCGAGCAGTCGGGCCTGGTGCGCGGCACCGGGGAGGTGGTGAAGGGCGTCCCGGGGCGCCCGGCGATGCTCTACGAGTTCGTCGAGCGGCGCCCGGCCTGGAGCCCGCGGCGCTCGCGCACCCCGGCCGCGATCCGCGCCGGGGCGGTCGCCCGGAGCTGAGCACCGGGCCTGGGAACCCCACGTCCCTCTGGCGCGTCGGGAAAAGCGGCGGAACCTGACTGAGGAGACCTTCCATGCACCGAGCCGGCCCGCTCCGCCCCGCCGCGAACACCCTGGCCGCCGTCGCCCTCGCCGCGCTGCTCGGCGGCTGCGGCGCGGCGGCCTCGCCGTCGGCCCCGGCGGCCTCGCCCGCCCCGCGGGTGATCGTCACCCCCGCGCCCCCCTCCTCCCGCGACGTCTCGGAGGCCGACAACGGGTCGACGGTGTCGC
>VBHE01000112.1 GCA_005889515.1 Chloroflexota bacterium
CCGGTTCCCGCCGAGGGCTGAGCCCGGGCCGGCACCACCTGCCCGCACCTCTCCGACGCCGAGCCGGTGCGGCGCCGCGTTCCAGCGGCGGCCTCGTGATCGCCCGGTCGGGGCGGCGGTAGGACCCGCGGGCCGTGGAAGAATGGGGATCGTGAGCAGCCCGCGCCCCGTACTCCCCTTCACCGCGCTCGTCGGCCAGGAGTCGATGAAGGAGTCGCTGCTGCTCAACGCCATCAACCCGGGGATCGGCGGGGTGCTCATCCGCGGCGAGAAGGGGACCGCGAAGTCGACCGCGGTCCGCGCCCTGGCCCGGCTGCTCCCCGACGTCGAGGTGGTCGCCGACTGCCGCTACGGATGCGATCCCGCCCAGCCCGACACCCTCTGCGCGGACTGCCGCGCCCGGGTGGCGGCGGGGGAGGAGCTGCCCCGGACCACCCGGCAGATGCGGGTCGTCGAGCTGCCGATCAACGCCTCCGAGGACCGGGTGGTCGGAACCATCGACGTCGAGGCGGCGATCAAGCAGGGCGAGCGCCGCTTCGAGCCCGGGGTGCTCGCCGAGGCGAACCGGAACATCCTCTACGTCGACGAGGTGAACCTCCTCGACGACCACCTCGTCGACGTGCTCCTCGACGCGGCGGCGATGGGGGTGAACGTCGTCGAGCGCGAGGGGATCTCGATGTGGCACCCGTCGCGCTTCATCCTCGTGGGGACGATGAACCCCGAGGAGGGGGAGCTGCGTCCCCAGCTGCTCGATCGCTTCGGGCTCTGCGTCGACGTCCGCGGCCTGCGCAGGCTGCGCGATCGCGTCGCCGTCCTCGAGCAGGACCAGCGGGTCCAGCGGGGCGAGGGATGGGAGGAGACCGCCGAGGCCGAGCGCCGGCTCGGAGCGGTGATCGACCGCGCCGAGGACCTTCTCCCTCTCATCGACATCCCCGCGGCGATGCGCCAGTTCATCTCCCTGATCTGCGTCGACGCCGGCGCCGTCGGGCACCGCGCCGACATCGTCGTCAGCCGGGCCGCGCGCACCCTCTGCGCCGCCCGCGAGGCGACCGCGGTCGTCGCCCACGAGGTGACCGAGAAGGAGCGCGAGCGCCCCGCCGACGCCCTCCAGGTCACCCCGCAGGACGTCATCCGCGCCGCCGAGCTCGCCCTCGCCCACCGCCGCCGCGACGCCGGCCAGCCGTCCGCGGAGCAGAGCGGCGATGGGATCGCCGACAGCGCTCGCGAGCGCCTCAAGCAGATGGAGGCCGACGCGCAGGGCACGAGCACCGAGGTCGGATCGGAGCAGGTCCAGGCCAGTCCCGCGGGGAGCGGCGGCGACCGCGGCGAGGGCAGCGCGGTGCAGTCGCCGGAGCGCACCGAGGCGCAGGACCCCGCGCCCGGCCAGGTCGAGACCACCTTCAGCGGCGACGTCTTCCAGATCCGGCGCCTGCAGCTGCCCCGCGACCGCCGCACCCGCCGCACCGCCGGCAAGCGCAACCTCACCCGCAGCGGCGACAAGCGCGGCAGATACGTGCGCAGCACCCAGGTGGAGCGCACCACCGACCTCGCCTTCGACGCCACCCTGCGCGCCGCCGCCCCCTACCAGCGCACCCGCCGACTCGACGAGGCGGTCGCCGACGAGGACCCCGCGCTGCTCCTCGAGCGCCACGACCTCCGTCAGAAGGTCCGCCAGCGCAAGACCGGGACGCTGATCGTCTTCGTCGTCGACGCCAGCGCGTCGATGGACGCCGAGCAGCGCATGCAGGCGACCAAGGGCGCCGTGCTCTCCCTCCTTCGCGACGCCTACGTTCGCCGTGACAAGGTCGCGCTCGTGGTCTTCAGCGGGCGCACCGCCCGGGTGGTGCTGCGTCCCACCGCGAGCGTCGACCTCGCCGAGGACCGCCTCCAGCGGCTCACCGTCGGCGGCACCACCCCGCTGACCCACGGCCTCGTCGCCGGGCTCAAGCTGATCCGCACCGAGCGGCTGCGCGACCCCACCGTGTACCCGCTGATGGTGCTGATCAGCGACGGCCGCGGGAACATCTCGCTCTTCGGCGAGGAGCCGATCGTCGAGGCGCAGCGGGTGGCGGCACAGATCAAGTCGGAGAACGTGCGCTCCCTGGTCATCGACTCGGCGCGCGACTACACCCAGCACTCGCAGCTGCCGCGCATCGGCGGCCGCGGTGCCCAGCCGCTCTTCGGCGGCTATGCGTTCAACGCCTGCCTCGACCTCGCCGGGCGTCTGGGAGGTCGCTACTTCGGCCTCTACGACCTCTCCCAGGGGGCGATCCTCCAGTCCGTGCAGCAGGAGCTCCGCGCCGGGTGAGCGGGCCGGCTCTGCGAGAATCCCCCCCATGAAGCTGAACTCCGGACCGGCGCGCACCATCTTCCCCTTCACCGCACTCGTCGGCCAGGAGTCGATGAAGCAGTCGCTGGTGCTCAACGCGATCAACCCCGCGATCGGCGGGGTGCTCATCCGCGGCGAGAAGGGGACGGCGAAGTCGACTGCGGTGCGTGCCCTCGCGCGGCTGCTCCCCGAGTTCGAGGTGGTCGCCGACTGCCGCTACGGCTGTCCCCCCGACCAGCCCGAGGTGCAGTGCGCCGACTGCCGCGCCCGGGTGGCGGCGGGGGAGGCGCTGCCCCGGACCCGCCGCCAGATGAGAGTCGTCGAGCTGCCGATCAACGCCTCCGAGGACCGGGTGGTCGGGACCATCGACATCGAGGCGGCGATCAAGCAGGGCGAGCGCCGCTTCGAGCCCGGGGTGCTCGCCGAGGCGAACCGGAACATCCTCTACGTCGACGAGGTGAACCTCCTCGACGACCACCTCGTGGACGTGCTCCTCGACGCCGCGGCGATGGGGGTGAACGTGGTGGAGCGCGAGGGGATCTCGGTCTGGCACCCGTCGCGCTTCATCCTCGTGGGGACGATGAACCCCGAGGAGGGGGAGCTGCGTCCCCAGCTGCTCGATCGCTTCGGGCTCTGTGTCGACGTCCGTGGCCTGCGCTCGGTCGAGGAGCGCGTCGAGATCGTCCATCGACGCGAGCTGTTCGAGGAGGATCCCGACGCCTTCGTCGAGACCTACGAGGAGCCCGAGCAGGCCGAGGCCGAGCGGATCGCCGCCGCCATCGCCAACCTCCCCGGGGTGGAGGTCGACCGCCAGGTGCTCGTCGCCATCGCCGCGCTCGGCATCGAGCTCGACGTCGACGGCCACCGCGCCGACCTCGTGACCCGCAAGGCCGCCCAGGCGCTCACCGCGTACGAGGGCCGGCCGCGGGTCGGCCTCAAGGAGATCGAGCTGGTCGCGCCGACGGTCCTCGCCCACCGGGTGAAGCCCTCGGCGCAGGGCGGCCAGCGCACCGTCAACATCGGCGAGATCCTGCGCAACGCGGTCGGCGGCGACTGATCCTGCAACACCGGGGGCGGCGGAGCGGTCGATACCCGGCAGAGGCCCCAGGCGTGCCGACTGGGTGCGACCGCACCACGGTCGCCGGCGCACCGGGACGAAGGGAGGGAGCCATGCGCCGACCGGGAGTGGTCGCAGCGATGGTCGTGCTGCTCGCAGGCGTGGCGATCGGGACCGCTCCGACGACGTCGTCGGCCGCCGCGCCGGCGACGGTGGTGCGGTCCGAGGTCGCCTTCACCGTGACCAACCCGCTCGACCCCGGTCAGCAGCACACGGTCCGCGGCACCCTGGTGCGCCCCGAGGGCTGCACCAGCTCGGTGCTCCTCGCCGAGCACGGTCTCTCCTACAGCCGCTATGCGTGGGACTTCCCGCTCAACCCCGCCACCTACTCGATGGCGGAGGGGCTCGCCGAGCGAGGCCACGCGCTGCTCGCCATCGACGAGCTCGGGTACGGCGCGTCCGACCATCCCAACGGCTACACGCTCACGGTGCAGGCGTACGCGGCGATGACCGACGAGATCGTGCAGCAGCTGCGCCGCGGCTCGTACTTCTCGCCCGCCGGCACCGTCCCCGCCTTCGCCCACGTCGGCCTCATCGGTCACTCCGCGGGGAGCGAGATCGTCGAGCTCGCGGCGGGCGGCTTCCGCGACGCCGACGCGCTCATCGTCACCGGCTACGAGCACACCCCCACCGGGGTATCGCAGGACTGGCTCGCCCGGGAGTGGATCCCCGGCGACAACACCCGCGCGGCGCAGTCCGACTACGAGTACTTCGAGACCGATCCCCGCACCCGCGCCGCGGACATGTACACCGCCGCAGGCGCCGACCCCGACGTGATCGCGCGGGACAACCGGCTCGCCAACCTCACCCCCTCGGGCGAGATCTACTCGATCGGCCTGCAGCCCTCGCGCTCGGTGATCGGAGGCATCACCGCGCCGCTGCTCGTGATCCTCGCCGCCGACGACGCCATCTTCCCGCCCGCCGGCGCCGACGCGGAGATGTCCCTCTTCGCCTCGGCGACCGACAAGACCCTGTACATCGTGCCCGGCACCGGCCACGTGCTCACCCTGCACCGCAGCGCACCGACCACCACCGCCATGGTCGCCTCCTGGCTGGAGAACCACGAGGCGGTGATGCCCCGCTGCTGAGCCCGACCCGGCGGCTCAGCCGGCCGCGGTCATCTCGTCGTCGTCGTCCTCGAGTCGGCGGGGACGGCGGTCGAACACGGTCTGGCGCAGCAGCCGCTGGAGCACGCCGCTGCTGACCTCGACCGGGACCTCCGTGGGCTTGCGGTCGAGCACCCGGCGGGTGATGTGCACTCCGTGGCGGGGGAGGATGCGGCGCAGGTAGCCCCAGGTGTCATAGAGGCCGGTGGACACGGACTCGTAGCCGTGCTGCAGGACCATCAGCCGCGCCGAGTACGACATGATCTCGTGGAAGAACATCTTCTCGTCGTCGGGACGAGGCTCGATGAGCAGGATGTCGACCTCGGGATGGCGCGCGCGCACCGCGCGGATGTGGTCGCGCAGGCCGTCGTGGAGCATGCCGCGGAGCACCTGGTTGTAGATGCCACGCAGCCCGAGGTCGCTGAGCCGGGTGCCGACCTGCTCACGCATCCGGTCGGGCACGTTCATCGAGCGGGCGTCCAGAGGGACGATCGGGTTGACGACGACGATCAGGGTCGCCCCGCGCTCGACGGCGACGTCGATGGACGCGTTGCCCTTGATGCCGCCGTCGATGTAGTCGACGCCGTCGATCCGGATCGGGCGGAAGAGCACCGGCAGCGCCGAGCTCGCCGCCGCCGCCCTGCTGATCGGTACGTGGGCGTTGGAGTCGCGGTTGAAGACCACCCGCTCGTCGGAGTCGACGGCGCAGGCGACGATGTGCAGCTCCGGGTCGAGCTCACGGAAGTCGTCGGTGAGGCCGGGGAGGCTGAAGATGTTGTGGAGGTACCCGGCGAGGGCGCCGTGGTCGAAGAGCCCGGTGGGGAGCAGCGGGCTGAGCATCCCCAGGAAGTCGAGCCCGCCGAGCTTGCCGGGGTGGCGGGCCAGCTCCCAGACGGTCTCCTGGAGGAGCCGGGGGAGGCGGAGCAGCCGGGTCGCGAACTCGGCGACGTTGGGGCGGTAGAGGGCGAGCTGGGTGGGGGGCCGCAGGTCGCGGTTGGTCCCGGCCAGGCCCATCGCCATCGCCGCCGGGCTCACCCCGTTGGCGAGCAGGGCGCCGACGATCGAGCCGGCGCTGGTCCCCACGTAGATGTCGAAGTCGTTGACCGTGAGATCGACGAGGAGGTCGTCGAGGGCGCGGAGCGCCCCGATCTCGTAGGCGAGCCCGGTGATCCCTCCACCGCACAGCACCAGTGCGCGACGGCCACCGGTGGGGTCGGGTCGAGGGCCGCCGTTGGGCTGCATTCCGGCGACTGCCCGCATGCGTCGATCATACGGGCAGTAGATTCTCTGGAGGTACCCACCGAATAGGGGGTTGCGGCGGGGATCGAAGGGTGCACGGGGGACCCAGCCATGCAGGTGGTGCCGGGCTTCCATGTCGGGGAGCAGACCCGGGGCGGGCGCGTCTACCTGCTCGTCGACGCCGGGAGCTGCATCCTGGTCGACACCGGGGCGGCCGACGGCGCCCTCGGCGCCGGCCAGCTGATCGAGGCGGCAGGGCGCCGTCCCTACGAGGTCCGGCTCATCCTCCTCACCCACGACCACGCCGGCCACTCCGGCAACGCCGCGGCCCTCCGCGAGCTCACCGGCGCCCCGGTGGCGGCGAGCGAGGCCGCCGCCCGGGTGCTCGCCCACCCCCCGCCGCCGCGCCGGGGGGCGCTCGACCGGCTCCTCGGCCGGGGCCAGCCGCCGCCGCCGGTCCTGGTCGACCGCCTCGTCGAGCCCGGCGAGCGCATCGACCTCGCCGGGGGCATCACCGTGCTGGGGACCTGGGGCCACGCCCCCGGCCACCTCTCGTTCCACCTCCACGGCCCCGACGCCCTCTGCCTCGGCGACGCCGCCTCGGTGGGGCGCGACGGCCTCGGGCCGCCCCCGGTGCGGCCCTGCGCCGACCTGGTGG
>VBHE01000203.1:0-300 GCA_005889515.1 Chloroflexota bacterium
CCCGCGCCGCGCCGCGGACGGCCCGGGTGAGGATCGTCCGGACCAGGTGAGCGAGGGGACCGACGGCACCGATTCCCTGAGCGTGGTGCACGGAGCCTCCAGGCGCCCGGACGAGGACGAGTCCGAGGGCGCCGAGCCGGCGCGGTCCTTCACGGTCGTCGCGCCCAAGGGCGGGCGGTATCTGAACCGCCACCTCAGCTGGCTCGACTTCAACGCCCGGGTGCTGGCGCTCGCCGAGGAGACCGCCCTTCCGCTGCTCGAACGCGCCAAGTTTCTGGCCATCTTCAGCAGCAACCTCGA
>VBHE01000203.1:415-21807 GCA_005889515.1 Chloroflexota bacterium
ACGAGGTCGCCGCCCAGCTCGAGGCCGCCGGCCTGCGATTCTCCGACTACAGCTCGCTCGACGACGACGACCGGGCCCACCTCGACCGGGTGTTCGAGGAGCAGGTCTTCCCGGTGCTCACCCCGCTCGCCGTCGACCCCGCGCACCCCTTCCCCTACATCAGCAACCTCTCGCTCAACCTCGCGGTGGTGGTCGGCGACCCCGACGCCGCGGCGACGCGGATCGCCCGGGTCAAGGTCCCGCAGCTGCTCCCCCGCTTCGTGATCATGCCCGACGGCGAGCGCTTCGTCCCCCTCGAGCAGCTCATCGCCGCCCACCTCGAGCAGCTCTTCCCGGGGATGCGGATCCTCGGGCACCACCCCTTCCGGGTCACCCGCAACGCCGACTTCGCCCTCGAGGAGGAGGAGGCCGAGGACCTCCTCACCGCCGTCGAGGCGATCCTGCGGATGCGCCGGCGGTCACCGCGGGTGGTGCGCCTGGAGATCGACACGACGATGGACGGCGAGGTGCTCAACCTGCTGATGCGCGAGCTCGAGATCGGCGAGGAGGCGGTCTACCGCGTCGACGGCCCGCTCGACCTCGGCGGCCTGTGGGCGCTGCACCGCCTCGACCGCCCCGACCTCCACGACCCGCCCTTCAAGCCGGCCACCCAGGTCCGGCTCGGCGCCGCCCACGAGGGCCCGCCCGACCTCTTCAAGGTCATCGCCGGCGGCGACGTCCTCGTCCACTTCCCCTACGACTCCTTCTCGACCTCGGTCGAGGCCTTCATCGAGCAGGCGGCGCGCGACCCCGACGTGCTCGCGATCAAGCAGACCCTCTACCGCACCTCCGGGCCGGACAGCCCGATCGTGCAGGCCCTCGTCGCCGCCGCCGAGGCGGGCAAGCAGGTGGTGGCGCTCGTCGAGCTCACCGCACGCTTCGACGAGGCGACGAACATCGCCTGGGCCCGGGTGCTCGAGCAGTCGGGGGTGCACGTCGTGTACGGGCTTCCGCCGCTACTGCCACGTCGGCACCGGGAACTACAACCAGCAGACCGCCCGCCTCTACGAGGACCTCGGGCTGCTCAGCTGCGACCCCGAGCTCGGCGCCGACCTCACCGACCTCTTCAACTACCTCACCGGGTACAGCCGCCAGCGCCGTTTCCGCAAGCTGCTCGTGGCTCCGACCACGCTGCGCCCCCGGCTGGTCGAGCTCATCCATCGCGAGACCCGCCGCCGCGGCCGGATCTTCATGAAGCTCAACCACCTCGTCGACCCCGAGGTGGTCGAGGCCCTCTACGCGGCCTCCACGGCCGGGGCCGAGATCGACCTCGTGGTGCGCAGCGCCTGCGGGGTGCGCCCCGGGGTGAAGGGGATGTCGGAGAACATCCGGGTGCGCTCCATCGTCGGCCGCTGGCTCGAGCACTCGCGGATCTGGCGCTTCGGCGAGAACGGCGCCGCCGACTGGTTCATCGGCTCCGCCGACATGATGAGCCGCAATCTCGACGGCCGGGTCGAGGCGCTGGTGCCGGTCACCGACCCCGGCCTCCAGGAGCGGCTGAGCGCGATCGTCGACGTGCTCCTCGCCGACGACGTCCGCGCCTGGACGCTCGACTCCGAGGGAGGGTGGCACCCGGTGACGCGGCGCAGCGGGGTCAACGCCCAGCAGCGCCTCGCCGAGATGGCCCGCGCCGGCGCGGAGCTGCGCGACGCGGACGCCGCCCGCGCGCTCGGTGCCGAGGCGTGAGCCCTCCGTCGGTGCACCGCGAGCGCGAGCTCAAGATGGCGGCGCCGCCGGACTTCCAGCTCCTCGACCTCGGCTCGGTCGCCCGGGACGTCGTCGTCACCGCCACCGACGAGCGCCGGCTCACCACCGTCTACTGGGACACCGCGGACATGCGGCTGATCCGCTGGGGCTGCACCCTGCGTCACCGCGCCGGCGAGGGGTGGACGGTGAAGCTGCCCAAGGTCGAGGACTCGGCGCTGCTGGTGCGCGACGAGCACAACTTCCCCGGGCCCCCGACCACGCCTCCGGAGGCGGCGCTCGACCTCGTGCGCGCCTACGTGCGCACCGCCGACGTGGCCCCGGTGGTGCGGATGCGCACGGTGCGGCGCGCGGTGTCGGTGCTCAGCGCCGACGGCCGGCTCCTCGCCGAGATCGACGACGACGACGTCTCCGTGCACCGCGGCCGGAAGGTGACGAGCCGCTTCCGCGAGCTCGAGGTGGAGATGGCCGAGGCCGGCAGCGACGAGCTGCTCGCAGCGATCGTCGAGCGGCTCCGCTCCGGCGGCGCCGGCGCCGCCGATCCCACCCCGAAGCTGGTCCGCGCCCTCGGCGACACCGCCCTCGCCCCACCCGAGGTGGTGCCGGAGTCGCTGAACGGCGCCGTCTCCGCAGGGGCGGTGGTGCGACGCGCGATCGCCGCGTCGGTGGCCCGGCTGCTGCGCCACGACCCCGGGGTGCGGCTCGGGGGCGAGCCCGAGGACGTCCACCAGGCGCGGGTCGCCACCCGGCGGCTGCGCTCGGACCTGCGCACCTTCGCCCCGCTCGTGGAGGAGCAGTGGGCGTCGTCGCTGAGCGAGGAGCTGCGCTGGCTCGCCGCCGAGCTGGGGACGGTGCGCGACGCCGAGGTCCTCGCCGAGCGCCTCCAGGCGACCGCGGCCCGGCTCCCCGCGGCGGACGTCGAGGAGGGACGCCACGCCGCCGACCGGCTCGTCACCGCCGTCGCCGGCGCCCACGGCGGCCTGCTCACCTCGCTCCGCGAGCCGCGCTACGTCGCCCTCCTCGACCGGCTCGTCGATGCGGCGCACCACCCCGCACTCACCACCGAGGCCGACGGGCCGGCGCGCAAGGTGCTGCCCGCGCTCGTCGCCCTCCCCTGGGGCAAGCTCTGGCGCGACGGCCGCAGGCTCGACGTCCACAGTCCCGACGGGGAGCTCCACGCGCTGCGCATCCGCGCCAAGCGCGTGCGCTACGCCGCCGAGGCCGGCGCTCCGGTGATCGGCAAGGCGGCGGCGAAGTTCGCCCGTGCGGTGACCGGTCTCCAGGACGTGCTCGGCGAGCTCCACGACGCGGTGGTGGCGGCGGCGTGGCTGCGCGAGCACGGCCCCGGCGGGCCCGCGACCGAGGCGTTCGCCGCCGGGCAGCTGTGGGCCATCGAGGGCGAGGTCGCGGCACAGGCGCGGTCGCGCTGGCCGCGTGCGTGGAAGCGCGCCCGCCGCCGGAAGCGGCGCCGCTGGATGTGAACCCGGTGTCCCATCATAGCTCGACGACCTCGCCGAGCGGCAGCCAGCGGACCTCGTCGATCTCCTCGCCGGGCTCGAAGACCCCGCCGGTCGCCTGCATCAGCCAGTACACGACGACCTTGGGCCGGCCCTTGCGGTCGATGTAGCTGGTGGTGCCGAGGGGGCGGTCGACGCGGCAGCTCATGCCGGTCTCCTCCTCCACCTCGCGGAGCGCGCCCTCGAGCTCGCTCTCGCCGGCCATGAGCTTGCCCTTGGGGAGGGTCCAGTCGTCGTACGCGGGGCGGTGGACGATCGCGTAGACGCGCTCGCCGCCGTGGATGGGCCGCCAGACGACACCGCCGGCCGCGCGGACCTCGACGGTGGCGGAGGGACGGAGCTGCACGATCCTCGCGGGTCGCGACTCGGCGGATCCGCGGGTGTTCAGTGTGCGCGCGATGCACGCGCGTCAGGCTAACCCCCGATTAAGGTCCGGCGAGGAAACGGGCGTTCCCCCAGCCGCCTCGCGTGCGTGCTCCGTGGTCTGCGAAGGCCACAGCGCGGGCCGGACGCGACCGCCTCGACCTCCTCGGAGTCGGTGAGCTGATCGTGCTCGAGAACCGTGATCCTGTCGGTGGGGAGGCGGACGCCCATCAGGTACATGAGCGCGTCGCTGGTGCGGATCTCGCCGACCCGGCTGCCGAAATGGGCGAGCTCGTGCCTCGCCGCCCCCTCCCCGGCGAGCAGCCGCGCGTAGAAGGTCCCGCGCGACGGGTTCCACCCGTACTCCCAGGTCCACCCCGGCTCGTCCGCCGACACGTGCCGCCGGCTCATGGTCCACGTCCCTCCAGGTCGAGAGTTCGCATCGGCCCGCCCGGCCCCCCACCCCGGGGCCCGCCGACGTGGAAAAGTGGGCGAAGTCTGTGGAAACGACGTGGAGAGAGTGGTTAAGCAAGTCTTAACCAACGAGCAAGGACTACCGAATCGGACTCCGGGGATGGGACGGGCGCCCCCTCCGCGCCCGCCCCGTCCCCGGGTCGACTACCGCCCCAGGCAGCCGAGCAGCGGCAGGCAGCCCAGGGTGGTCGGGGCCGGGCTGGGGCTCGCCAGCACGCCGCCGGTGGAGGTCGCCGTGCTGTCGATCGCCCCGGTGAGCGAGGACACCGGCGGCAGCGCGGGCAGCACCGGCGCCGGCGCCGGTGCCGGGGACGGGGTGGTCACCACGACGGTGTTCGGGCTCGCCGAGGCGGTCGCGCCGCCGGCCTGGACCGCGGCGCCGGTCCCGTGGAGCAGGCCGGTCACGGCGCCGACCACCGGTGCGGCGGTCGAGGTGACGGTGGAGAGGGCGCCGCCCGCGACCGAGGTCAGCCCCGACTGCACGGTGGTGAGCAGGGTCACGGAGGGCAGGCCGGCGGGGGGCAGTCCGGCGGCGGGGTTGGGGTCCGCCGGGCCGAGCAGGCTCGAGCCGTCGCCCGCGTTCACTTCCTGGCCGCTCACGGTGACGCTCGTCCCCGCCGCGGGCTGTGCCGCCGCGGACGCCACCACCGTCGACCGGGAGGATCCGTTGTCCGCGGAGCCGGCGAGCACGGTGCCGCCCGCGGGCTGCGAGCCGCCCGAGGAGCCGTTGCCGCCGATACCGCCGGCGTCGCTGCCGCCCGCGACCGACGGAGGAGAGCTGGAGTTGGCGACCACGCCGCCGGAGCTCGAGGTGAGCAGCAGGGCGCTGCCGGCGCCGCACGCGGCGGCGGTGACGACCACGATGGCCAGCCGGCCGGGGGACATGGAGGTCATGGGAGTTCCTCGGTGGGCGCGACCCCACCTGGGTCCGCCGGGGCAGAGGGGGGACCCCGACACGACCGGAACGTCCGGAGGACGCGGTTCCTTGCGGTGACCACCGAACCGTGACAGACCGCCATCGCGCCGTCACCGCGAGCTAGGCTGGGGCGGTGATCAAGGTCGACCGCGACGAGGTCTTCGTCGAGCTCACCAGGAGCATCTGCCCGGTGTGCAAGGCGGTGATCGACGCGCAGGTGAACGTCCGCGACGACCGGGTGTACCTGCGCAAGCGCTGCCGCGAGCACGGCGAGTTCGAGGCGCTCGTCTACGGCGACGCCAGGATGTACTTCGACTCGGTGCGCTTCAACAGGCCGGGCACCATCCCGCTCCAGCTCCAGACCGAGGTCGTCGACGGCTGCCCGCTCGACTGCGGCCTCTGCCCGGAGCACAAGCAGCACGCCTGCCTCGGGATCATCGAGGTCAACACCCACTGCAACCTCGACTGCCCGATCTGCTTCGCCGACTCCGGCCACCAGCCCGACGGCTACTCGCTGAGCCTCGAGCAGGTCGACCGCATGCTCGACGTCTTCGTCGCCAGCGAGGGCGAGGCCGAGGTGGTCATGCTCAGCGGCGGCGAGCCGACCGTCCATCCGCAGATCATCGAGATCGTCGAGCTCTGCAGGACCAAGCCGATCCGGACGGTGACCCTCAACACCAACGGCATCCGCCTCGCCACCGACCCCGCGTTCGTCCGGCGGCTCGCCGAGCTGCGGGTCAGCGTGTACCTGCAGTTCGACGGCCTGCGCGAGCGCACCCACCGCAAGATCCGTGGCCGCGACCTGCGCGAGCACAAGCGGCGCGCCCTCGACAACTGCGCCGCCGCCGGGGTGGCGGTCACCCTCGCCGCGGCGCTCGAGCGGGGGATGAACGAGGACGAGGTCGGCGACATCGTCCGCTTCGGCGTCGGGCATCCGGCGGTGCGCGCCATCGCGTTCCAGCCCGTGACCCACTCGGGACGCCACCTCGAGTTCGATCCGCTGACCCGGCTCACGAACTCCGACGTCATCCACCTCATCGCCGAGCAGGTCCCGGAGTGGTTCCGCAGCGACGACTTCTTCCCGGTGCCCTGCTGCTTTCCCACCTGCCGCTCGATCAGCTACTGCCTCGTCGACGGCGGCGAGGTGCTGCCCATCTCCCGCCTCGTGAACCCCGAGGACCACCTCGACTACGTCACCAACCGGGTGATGCCGGACATGCGGGTGCGCACCGCGCTCGAGCGGCTCTACAGCGCGTCCGCGGTGCCGGGCACGCCGCAGATCGCCGAGCAGCTGGAGTGCGCCACCTGCGGCATCGACATCCCCGCGGCGCTGCGCGACCTCGCCCAGAAGGCCTTCATGATCATCATCCAGGACTTCCAGGATCCCTACACGCTCAACGTGAAGCAGCTGATGAAGTGCTGCGTCGAGGAGATCACCCCCGACGGGCGGCTGATCCCGTTCTGCGCCTACAACTCGGTGGGCTACCGCGAGCAGGTGCGCGAGCGGATGACCGGCGTCGGCGTCGCCACCGTGGTGCCGAATGCGACCCCGCTGCAGGCGATGCTCGAGACCACCCGCCACGGGTCACGGTCCGCGAGGCGGCTGCGGTGACCGCCGCCGACCCGGCCGCGGAGCTCGCCAAGAGCTGCTGCGCCGTCGCCTGGTCCGGCGACGTCGTCGCCATGGTGCTCGGCGAGAGCTACCACCCCGGCGGCCTCGCGCTCACCCGGGCGCTGCTCGGACACCTCGGGCTGCGCGACGGGAACCGCGTCCTCGACGTCGCCGCCGGCCCGGGGGCGAGCGCGCTGCTCATCGCCGCCGACCACCCCGTCGAGGTGGACGGCGTCGACCTCTCGCCGAGCAGCGTCGACCATGCCAACGCCGCCGCGCTCGAGGCCGGCCTCGGCTCGCGGGTGCGCTTCCACCTCGGCGACGCCGAGCGCCTGCCCTTCGGCGACGGCGTCTTCGACGCGGCGGTCTGCGAGTGCGCCTTCTGCACCTTCCCCGACAAGCCCACCGCGGCGACCGAGCTCGCCCGGGTGCTGCGCCCCGGGGGCCGGCTGGGGATCACCGACGTCACCGTCACCGCCGGGGGGCTGAGCGGTGAGCTCGCCGGGCTCGCCGGCTGGGTCGCCTGCCTCGCCGGCGCGCGCCCGCTCGAGGAGTACTCCGCCCTCCTCGCCGGCGCGGGCCTGCGCACCGTGCACACCGAGCGCCACGACGCCGCCCTGGCGCGGATGGTCGAGGAGATCGAGGCCCGGCTGCGCGCCCTGCGGATGATCCGCAGCACGGTGCCCGCGCTCGCCTCGGTCGACCTCGACCGCGCGCTCGACCTCTGCGCCCAGGCCGCCGCCGCGGTGCGCGACGGCGTCGCCGGCTACGCGATGCTCGTCGCCGTCCGCGAGTAGGGACCTCATCCTCGCGGAGGAGGGGGCGGCTCGAAGATCACTCCACGGAGGGACGACCGCGGCCGGGGCCGGGCCCAGAGTGACGGGCATGAACACCTCCACCCCCTCCCGGTCGGACGACCTGGTCGTCGACATCCGGGGCGTCACCAAGCGCTTCGGGGCTCGCACCGTCCTCCAGGACGTCGACCTCCGCGTCCCCCGTGGCTGCGCCTTCGGGTTCCTGGGGCCCAACGGCGCCGGCAAGACCACGCTCATCCGGGTGCTCCTCGGCCTGGTTCCCGCCAGCGCCGGCGAGATGCGCCTGCTCGGCCATCCCCTTCCCGCCGAGCGCGCCGCGGCGCTGGCGCGGGTGGGGGCCATCGTCGAGGAGCCCCGGTTCCACCCGCACCTGACCGGCCGCGAGAACCTCGTCGTCGCCGCCGCCCCGCGCGGCGCCGAGGCCGAGGGCCGGATCGACGCGGCGCTCGCCCGGGTCGGGCTCGCCGACCGGGCACGCGATCGGGTCGGCGGCTACTCGATGGGAATGCGCCAGCGGCTCGGCATCGCCCGCTGCCTGCTCGTCGACCCCGAGCTGCTCATCCTCGACGAGCCGATGAACGGCCTCGACCCCGCCGGCATCCTCGAGATGCGCGGGCTCATCCGCAGCTTCGTCGACGAGGGCCGGACGGTGCTGCTCTCCTCCCACCTCCTCGACGAGGTGGAGCGCACCTGCGACGGCGTCGCCATCATCGATCTCGGCCGGATCGTCACCCAGGGCACTCTGGCGGAGACGATCGGCCCCCAGGACAACGCGCTGCTCATCGGCTGCGACGACCTCGCCCTCGCCACCGCGCTGCTCGGCAGCCTGCCCACGGTGACGGCGGTCGCCCAGAGCAGCGACGGCACCCTGCGGGTGTCGCTCACGAGCGGCGCCTCGGCCGCCGGCGTCAACCGGGCCCTGGTGGAGCGCGGCATCGCCGTGCACCGCCTCGAGGCCTCCCGTCTCTCCCTCGAGGAGCGATTCCTCGAGCTCACCTCGCGCCTGGGAGCCGCCTGATGACCGCGAACATGGCCCGGAGCATGATCTCCGCCGAGTTCCTCAAGCTGCGCCGGCGGCGCGGCATCTTCTGGTGGTCGCTCGTGCTCACCAGCGGGACGATGGTCGCCGCCTTCACCACCCTGGTGATCCTCCACCTCAACGACCCCGGCCACTACGGTCCGGCCGGAGGAGTGAAGAACTTCACCGGCTCGATGGAGGCGCTCATCGGCCTCGGCGGGGTGGCCTCGATCATGATCGGCGCCAGCGCCGGCGCCGGCGACCTCGGCGCCGGGGTGTTCCGCGACATGGCGAGCAGCGGCCGATCCCGGATCACACTGTTCCTCGTCCGCGTCCCCGGCGCGCTGCTGCTCCAGCTGCCGCTGATCCTCGGCGCCTTCGTCCTCGCCACCGTGGCCTCGATCGTCCTCGCCGGCAGCGACCCCGTCCCCAGCGCGACGCTGATCGCGCAGTACGGCGGCTGGGTGCTCGCCGGCACCGTCCTCGAGCTGATCCTCGCCATCGGCCTCGCCTCGGTGCTCGGCACCCGGGCGACCACCATCGGCGTCCTGCTCGCCTGGGAGCTGATCGGCGCCCGCCTCCTCCAGCACTTCAGCTTCCTCGGCGACGTCCGCAAGGCGCTCAACTCGACCGCGATCGACAGCCTCAAGCCCGGCGGGCCGGATCTCCTCCCCATGTCGGTGGCCGCCGCGATCGCGGTCGTCGTCTGCTGGGCGATCGTCGCCCTCGCCGCCGGGGCCTTCCGCACCCGCACCATCGACGCCTAGGAGCCTACCCTCGACGCCGTGAGCGACATCCCCGGGCGGCCGACACTGGTCCCCAGCCGGTTTCGGCCGCCCGAACGCATCGTGGACGCCGGCCTCGCGATCCTCCTCACCGTCCTCATCGGCGGCGGCCTGTTCCCCGAGAACCGGGTCGAGCACGGCGGGACGCTGCACTGGCAGCGGCTCGTCGCCGAGACGCTGCTCACCACCCTCCCGCTGGCGTGGCGGCGCCGCTGGCCGGTGCCGGTGCTCGGCGTCGAGATCGCCGCGGTGCTCGCCGAGGGCGCGTTCCACGACCCGGCGGCCGCGGGACTGCCGATGATGGTGGCGGTCTACACCGTCGCCACGCGGTGCAGCCACCGCACCGCGCTGCTCGCCGCGGCGGTGGCGTCGCTCGCCCTCTTCACCGAGATGGAGCTGGCACACGTCGCCGTCACCATCCCGGGCGCGGTGTCCCGGATCGCCACCCCGGCCGCCGCCTGCGCGGTCGGGCTCTGGGTGCGAACCCGCCGCGACTACGTCGAGCAGCTGCGCGAGACCGCGGAGCGGCTGAGCCACGAGCGCCGGCTGCTCGCCCGCCAGGCGGTCGCCGAGGAGCGGGTGCGCATCGCCCGCGAGCTCCACGACGTCGTCGCCCACCACGTCAGCCTCATGGTGGTGCAGGCGGGCGCGGTACGCGAGACCGTCGACGCCGCGCATCCCTCCCGGCCGGTGCTCGAGTCGATGGCGCGCACCGGGCGCGAGGCGCTCGCGGAGATGCGCCACATGCTCGGAGTGCTCCGCCTCGAGGACACCGCCGACGGCGCCGGGCGAGCGCCGCAGCCGGGGATCGCGGACCTCGGCCCGCTCATCGAGCAGGCGCGCGGTGCCGGGCTGCCGGTCGAGCTCCGCGTCGAGGGCACCGCGCGACCGCTGCCCCCGGGGGTCGACCTCTCGGCCTACCGGATCGTCCAGGAGGCGCTCACCAACACCCTGCGCCACGCCGGCCCCACCGAGGCGCGGGTGCTGCTCCGCTACCGGCCCGACGCCCTCGAGGTGCGGGTGTCCGACAGCGGCCGGGGGAGCGCGGCGCCGCCCTCCGGGGGCCACGGGCTGATCGGCATGCGCGAGCGGGTCGCCCTCTTCGGCGGCGAGCTCGTCGCCGGCGCCGTCCCCGGGGGCGGCTTCGCGGTGCGCGCCGTGCTCCCCCTCGGCGGCCCCGCTACCCTGCAGGGGTGAGCGACGCCCCGACGCTGCGGCTGCTCATCGCCGACGACCAGGCGCTGATGCGCGCCGGCTTCCGGATGATCCTCGAGGCCCAGCCCGACCTGCGGGTGGTCGCCGAGGCCGCCGACGGGGTCGAGGCGGTGGAGCTGGCGCGGCGCCACCGCCCCGACGTCATCCTGATGGACATCCGGATGCCGCGGATGGACGGGGTCGAGGCGACCCGGCGGCTCGCCGGCCACCGCGTGCTCATCCTGACCACCTTCAACCTCGACGAGTACGTCGTCGAGGCGCTCCGCGCCGGGGCGAGCGGCTTCCTCCTCAAGGACGCTCCGCCCGAGGAGCTGGTGCGCGCGGTGCGGGTGGTCGCCGCCGGCGAGGCGCTGCTCTCCCCGGCGGTGACCCGCACCCTGCTCGACCGGGTCGTGCAGCGGCTCCCCGCCGCGGGCGCGCGCGCCCCCGCGCTGCTGGACGAGCTCACCGAGCGGGAGCTCGAGGTGCTCCGGCTGGTGGCGCGAGGGCTCAGCAACGGCGAGATCGCCGCCCATCTCGTCGTCGGCGAGACCACGGTGAAGACCCACGTCTCCCACCTCCTCGACAAGCTCGGGCTGCGCGACCGGGTCCAGGCCGTCGTCCTCGCCTACGAGCTGGGGCTGGTCAGCCCGGGGGTGGCGGAACGCTAAGGTAGAGAGCCGGGCCAGACCGAGGCCGCAACCCGCCGATCCGGAGAACCGCCTTGTCCGTCCCCCCCGACATCCCCATCACCGCCGCAGGGCGACAGGCCCTCGAGGAGGAGCTGGCGGAGCTCGTCAGCGTCCGGCGCCCCGAGGTCGTCACCCGCATCGCCCACACCCGCGAGCAGGGCGACCTGCGCGAGAACGCGGGCTACCACCAGGCGCGTGAGGACCAGAGCCGGATCGAGGGCCGGATCGCCGAGATCGAGGAGACGCTTCGCCGCGCGGTGCTCATCGCCGTCCCCACCGACGCCGACGTCATCGAGCTCGGGTGCACCGTCACCGTGATCGACGAGTTCGGCGAGAGCGTCCTTGTGCTCGTCGGGCCCACCGAGACCGACGCCGGCTCCGGCCGGATCTCCGCGGGCTCACCGGTGGGCAAGGCGCTGATCGGCCACCGCGCCGGCGACAGGGTGCGGATCTCCACCCCCGGCGGCTTCCGCGAGATGGAGATCGTCACCGTGAGCGGGCGGTCCTAGCAGGGGTATCCTCTCGGTCCACGTCGTTCGGCGAGGAACGAGGAGAGCGCCATGAAGAAGATCCTTCTCAGCGAGGACCAGCTTCCCGACCGCTGGTACAACATCCTCCCGGACCTCCCCGAGCCGCTCGGCCCGTTCCTCCACCCCGCCACCCTCGAGCCGATGGGCCCGGCCGACCTCGCCCCCCTGTTCCCGATGGCGATCATCATGCAGGAGGTGTCGGCGGACCGCTGGATCGACATCCCCGACCCCGTCCGCGACATCTACCGGATGTGGCGGCCGACGCCGCTCTACCGCGCCGACCGCCTGGAGAAGGCACTCGACACCCCGGCGCGGATCTTCTTCAAGTACGAGGGCGTCTCCCCCGCGGGCTCGCACAAGCCGAACACCGCGGTGCCGCAGGCGTACTACAACGCCGCCGAGGGCATCCGCCGCCTCGCCACCGAGACCGGCGCCGGGCAGTGGGGGTCGGCGCTCGCCTTCGCCGGCGCGCTCTTCGACGTCGAGGTCTTCGTCTACATGGTGCGCATCTCCTACGACCAGAAGCCCTACCGCCGGGCGCTGATGGAGACGTGGGGCGCGCAGGTCGCGGCGTCGCCGACGGATCGCACGAACTTCGGCCGCTCGGTGCTCCAGCGGGACCCGACGTCGCCGGGAAGCCTCGGCATCGCCATCTCCGAGGCGGTCGAGGAGGCGGCGACCCGCGAGGACACCCACTACTCGCTCGGCTCGGTCGTCAACCACGTTCTGCTCCACCAGACGGTGATCGGGCTCGAGGCGGTCAAGCAGATGGAGATCGCCGAGGCCTATCCCGACGTCGTCATCGGCTGCGTCGGCGGCGGCTCGAATTACGCGGGGCTCGCCTATCCCTTCGTCGCCGAGCGGCTGAGCGGACGCCACCCGAGGACGCGCTTCGTCGCCGCCGAGCCCGCGGCCTGCCCCACCCTGACCCGCGGGGTCTACGCCTACGACTTCGGCGACACCGCGGGGATGGGGCCGGTGGTGCCGATGCACACCCTCGGCCACAACTTCGTCCCCGACCCCATCCACGCCGGCGGGCTGCGCTACCACGGCGACGCGCCCTCGCTCTGCACCCTGGTGCGCCTCGGGATCGTCGAGCCGCGCGCCTACATGCAGAACGAGTGCTTCGCCGAGGCGGTGCGATTCGCCCGCACCGAGGGCTTCCTCCCCGGTCCCGAGCCCGCCCACGCGCTGCGCGCCGTCGCCGAGGAGGCGCAGGCGGCGAAGGAGGCGGGTGAGGCGCGGACCATCCTCGTGAACCTCTCGGGCCACGGCCACTTCGACATGTCGGCCTACGACGCCTACTTCGCCGGCCGCCTCGAGGATGTCGCCCTGCCCCAGGAGCGCATCGACTCCGCCCTCGCCGAGCTCCCCCCGGTTCCCGCGCTGACCAGCTGACGCCACGCCCCGGAAACGTCCGGCCGGTGCCGACCGTCTCTACATGACAGGGGAGACACCGAGGAGGGATTGGGTCATGCTGCGACGACTGGCTGCGGCGGTCGCGGGGATCGTGCTCGCCGGCGCGGGGCTCGGGGCGGCGCCGCTGACAGCCGCCGCCGCGGACTCCGGGCAGGCACTCTGCGGCTTCAACGGCGCCGGGACGGTGGCGCCCCCGGTCAATTACCAGGAGCGCGCCGTCACCTACCAGTTCACCGGCACGCTGAGCTGCCTGTCGAGCGACTCCACGCTCAACTCGGGGAAGGTCACCGCGCTCGGCTCGGGGTCGATCGGCTGCTTCCGCGGCGACCACAGCGCGGTGCTCCAGGTGGCCTGGAACAACGGCAAGTCGAGCACGCTCAAGCTCCACTTCACCGACGTGCTCGCCGCGCTGGTGGGCAACGGCACGGTGAGCGAGGGCGAGTTCGCCGGGGAGACCGTCAACGGGCTGATGTTCTTCTACTCGCCGGAGGCGCTGAACTGCGCCCAGGTGGGGATCGGCGCCGCCTCGCTCTCCGGGGGCTTCCAGATCGGCTGAGCCTCCCACCGGGAACCGTCGGGGACAATGGTGTCCTTGCGTCCAGGCAGGGAGGGATCGGTATGTCCGCGGTCACCAGGGCGGTCCCGAGGACGAGGGTGGGGATGCGCACCGAGGTGGCCTCGCTCGCCGTCACCGTGACCGGGGTCTTCCTGCTCACCATCGGCGGCGCCATCCACTTCGACCTCGGTGACGCGCTGCTCCATCGCGCCCCCCACTACCTCGTCGCCCTGTTCTTTCTCAACGCCGTCGGGACGCTGGTGGCGGTCGCCGGGATCGCGCTGCGCATCCGCGGCGCATGGACCCTCGGCGCGCTCGTGGCCGCCCCGTCGGTCGTGCTCCTCCTGATCGCCGGCACCAGGGGCCTGCCGAGCGTGCACCTCCGTACCCTCACCTCGGGCAGCGAGGTCGTCTGCCTCGCCGCCGAGATCCTCTACACCCTCCTCTGGCTGAGACTCGCCCGCCGCGACCTCCGCATCTGAAGGGGGGACTCCCCCCGGACCGCCCGCAGGCAGAGCCTGCTTGTCGGCGGTCCTCCCCCCTGCCTATCCCGACGGCTTGCCCACCCCGCCGCTGCAGGGGGCGCCGTGCTCGAGGTCCTGCGGCCCCTCGCGGAAGTGCTCGATGAAGGCGGCGATCCGGGGGTCGGAGGCGCTCTGCACGGAGAGCTGGTTGCCCCAGGCGGTGGCCATCACCAGTGCGGGCTGGCCGGGATAGGGGCTGAGGATCACGTAGCGGTCGCCGCCGCCGTAGTGGGACTGGACGGTGCGCCGGAGGGTCGCGACCTGGTCGTTGGAGAGGGAGGGCAGGTAGGTGATCCACACCGCCCCGTGCTCGAGGGAGTGGACGGCGTTCTCGTCGACCACCGGCTGGGTGTAGACGCCGCAGTTGAGCCAGATCGGGTTGTGGTCGCCCCCCGCGGGCGGGGTGTGGTCGTAGTGGACGGTGCCCTGGACGTGGTTGCGGCTCGTCTCGGAGAAGCTCACCGTTCCCGCGGGCTTGGGGACGCTCGAGTTCGAGGAGTCGTTCCCGCCGGTGGCGACCGCGTAGACGGCGACGACCGCGCCGGCGAGGAGCGCGACCCAGAGCCCGGGGCTGCGCAGCGAGGGCACGGTCGAGGTGCCGTCCCTGGTGGAGGTGGACGCCATGGTGAGGCGAGCGTATCAGCGGCGCGCGGGAGGGACGGCGCGGACGAGTACGCTTGTCCGCCACACCTCCCATGACAAGGAACCTCCCTGCGCTGCGGCGCCTCGGAATGCCGTGGCGCGTCCTGCTCGGCGCCGCGCTGGTGGCGGTGCTCGCCGCCGGCACCGGCCTCGCCGTGGGCGCCCTCCATCGCGCCCCGACCGGGCGGGTCGAGCTCATCGCCACCCGGGCCGACGGCGGCGCCACGAGCCTCGCGGGGGTCGAGCTCAGCGGCCCCGCCGGGGCGGCGCGGCTGGATGCGGCGTCGAGGTCGCTCGCCGCCGCCCCCCAGCCCACCGACCTCGGGGAGTTCGACGTCCCGGTCGGCCTCTACCGGCTGGTGAGCGTCCGGCTCGACGGCCGCACCCTCTCCGCCCCGCTCTCGGTCACCGTCACCGGCGACCGGCTGACCCCGGTGCTCGTCGCCCTGGACCGCGACGGGGTGCGCGCCTGGTCGGGGAACGAGGGCGTGAACCTCGGCCTCCTGGTCAGCGGGGGCAGGGTCACCCCGGTGCCCGCGACCGCCTTCACCGACCAGGCCGAGCGCCCGGTCACCCTCGTCGACGGCCGCCCGGTCGTCGTCGCCGCCTTCGAGACCCACTGCCACGAGAGCTGCCCGCTCTACACCGCGGTGCTCGCCGACCTGCGCCGGACCCTGGAGGCGCGTGGATGGGCGGGTCGGGTGCGGATCGCCGAGGTCACCATGGACCCGGGCCGCGACACCCCGGCGACGCTGGCGGCGTACGCGCGCCGCACCGGGGCGTCGTGGGAGCTGCTCACCGCCGACCCGAAGCCGCTGCGCGTCTTCTGGGCGGCGCTCCATGCCTCGTACCGCGAGGTCCCCTACGCGGGCGCCGCGCCCCTCGACTGGCAGACGGGCCGGCCCGAGGCCTACGACGTGAGCCACGACTCCCTCGCCGCGGTGCTCGACGGCCAGGGGGTGCCGCGCTTCGTGCTCCCCGGCGACCCCCACCTCGGCCACGCCCTCGCCGCCCCGCTCGCGAGCATGCTCTCGCCCGAGGCGACGGCCGCGGCGCACCGCGACTCCTGGGCGCTCGCCGACCTGCTCGACCGCGTCGACGTCCTCGTCGGCGAGCCCGGTGAGCAGGACCGCCGCCCGGAGACGGCGGTCCGCGCGGGCGCGCCCGCCCCGGGGTTCACCCTGGCCGCGCTCGACGGGCGGCGGGCGTCGCTCGCCGACCAGACCGGACGCCCGGTGATCCTCAACTTCTGGGCGACCTGGTGCGGGCCCTGCCGGCGCGAGCTGCCGCTGCTCGCGCACGCCGCCACCGCCCACCCCGGGGTCTCGGTGCTCGCCCTCGACCAGGGCGAGGACGCCGCCACGGTGCGCGGATTCGTCGCCGGGATGCCGGGCGCGGCCGCGCTGGTGCTGCTCGACGCCGACCGCAGAGCGGGGGCGGAGTACGCGGTCGGCGGGCTCCCGGTGACGGTTGCGATCGACGCCGGCGGCACGGTCCGGGGGGTGCACGTCGGCGAGCTCGACGCGGCGACGCTCGATCTGCTCCTGAAGCGGGCCGGCGCGTAGGTTTTCGGCCCCCCCGGACGTCATAGGGCAGCACGGCGAGCACCGTGCCGGGCCGGGGGGCCCGCTGCACCGTCACCTCGGCGGACCCCCCTCCCGCATCTCCCGACTGCACCTCTCGCCGGGCGAGGCCATCACTCCGGAATACCTGCCCCCCCACGGCCTCGCCCGGCCCACGCGGACCGGACTGACGACTGCGGCCGGGGCTCCCCACGCCCGATCGCCACGTGGGGGCCCCGCCACAGGTTCCGCTTGAGAGGGTGGGGGGTGGGGGGTGTAGTGGGCGGCTAGTGGTCGGCGGCCGACTGACGCGTGGTGGTGCTCAGCGGCAGGAATCCGGCCGCGGGCACCGCGGACGACTGATATCCGGGGGCGATGATGAAGTTGATGTAGTCATTGGCCAAAGCCGGAGGAGCGGGGCTCTTCCGTGTGTACATGTGCTCATGGCTGAAGAATGGATAGGTGCCGGCATTCACGCTGGGACCGTCCGCCGAGACCCCGTTCAGCTTGACGGCGGTGACGTTGCTCGCGCCGGCCATCGAGGCGGTGCCCACATAGGAGACCGCACCCGGCTGGCTCGACACCGCCTGCATGACCAGCTGGGTCGAGTCCTCCTGGGCCGCGGGGGTGGTCGACTCCGGAACGGAGCCCATCACCGTCTTGTCGAAGACGAAGCGGGTGCCCGATCCCGGCTTGCGCTCGATCAGGGTGATCGCCTGGTTCTTGCCGCCGACCTGGCTCCAGTTGTTCACCTTCCCGGAGAAGATGCTCTGAACCTGCGCGGTGGTGAGGTTGCCGACACCGGCGCCGTTGTTCGCCACCACCGTGAAGATGACGATCGCGACCTGGTGGTCCTGGAGGTTGGCGGCGTTGACTCCCGGCGCGGCGCTCGCCGGGACGTCGGAGTCGCCGATGTCCGAGGTGCCGCTGTTGACGTTCGACAGGCCCGCCGACGACCCCCCGCCGGAGACGTTGACGGTCGCCGAGCCGCACTGCGCGTGGTAGTCCGTCGCCGCCTTCTGGGCGAGCGGAAGCAGCGCCGTCGACCCGCTGGCGGTGACGGTGCCGCCGACGCAGCCGGCGAACGCCGTGGGACCGGTGGCCCACCCCATGGCGCTCCACCCGGCGGCGGCCAGTCCCGCGGCGAGGACTGTCAGGACACGATGAGATCTCATGACTGCTTTCTTCCTCCTCTCTCTGTGGGTGCGCCGGGAACAGACCCGGCACAACTGATGAAATCTCTCGCAGGTATCGTGCCCGTCGGCCGATTGTGGGCGCTGATCTCTTTTGGTTAAGCAGGGGTTAAGAACACGGTCGTGCAGACACTCGCGGTTCGCTGTCACTCAATCCGGGAGCCCTGCGGAACTCGGGACTCGGGCGACGGCACGGGGGATGTGACCGCATCGCCATCGATCGTTCGGCGCCCGCGGCGCAGGATGGCGGGGCAACCCATGCGTGACCCCAAGCCGACCGCCGTCTGCGAGCCGATCCGGCCCACCGCCCTGCGGGACGCCCTCGGAGTGAAGTGGACTCGCGAGCTCGACCCGCTGCGGCGGGCGCTGCTGACCCGCGAGCCGCGCACCGAGGCGCGCCCACGACCGCAGCGGATCCGGGCGGTGGTGCCGGCCGACGAGGGGGTGCTCACCCCGCGCGACGTGGTCACCGGCGCGCCCGCGGCGGGGCGCGTCTGCGAGGCCTACCACCGCGCCTACGGCGAGCTCATGCGCCGCGGCCGCCGCCAGCGGGTCGGGCTGGCGAGCCTCGCCTCCGCGGTCGCGGTCACCTCCGCCATGCTCGTCTCCGAGCAGCGGCTCGACGCCGGCCAGCTCCGGGTCATGGTGGTGACCCCGGCGATGCTCGCCTTCGCCGCCCTCGGAGTGCTCGCCCTCCTCGGGCTGCGCGACTGGCGGCGGCTGACGACCCTGCAGGGAGAGCGGATGCTCCGCGGGATCGATCGCGGCTCGACCCTCCCCCCGACGCGGGTCCAGGCGTTCCTCGCCGGCTACCCGACCGCGGCGATGGCCTTCCTCGCCTGCTACGGGGCGTGGCGACGGATGTCGGCCGGTCCGAGGCTGCGGTTCGGCTGATCCCGTGGGCGCGGCTGCAGGGCCGGCGCGCTCAGGTACCCTCTCGCACCGGCTCACCGGGTGCACGCGCGAGGAGGTCCCGAATGATCAAGGTCAGCGTCTTCTACCCCAACACCGAGGGCAGCAAGTTCGACCTCGACTACTACGTGAACAGCCACATGCCGATGGTCCAGGCCGAGTGCGGCGGGGCGCTGAAGGGGATGGCTGTCGACGCCGGGCTCGCCGGCGGAGCGCCGGGTCAGCCGGCGCCGTACTCCGCGGTCGGCCACCTGCTCTTCGACTCCGTCGAGGCCTTCCAGGGCGCCTTCGGACCGAAGGCGGGGACGATCATGGCCGACATCCCCAACTACACCGACGTCGCCCCCGTCATCCAGATCAGCGAGGTCAAGCTCTAGGAGCGCCGGCGAACGCCGGGAGCCGCGAGGAGCGGCCCCCGGCGCGCGCCTCAGGCCGCGGGCTGGCGGGTGAGCGCGCAGGGAAACGCGGGCAGCCCGAGCGCGAAGCCCTGGCCGAGGCCGATCCCGGCGCGACGGAGCGCGGCGGGCGCCGCCGGGTTCTCCACCCCCTCGGCGACGAGCGACGCCCCCGTGGACGCGGCGAAGGTCGTGATGGCGCGGATCGCGGCGTCGGGGCGCTCGCCGTCGATGCGCCGGGTGAGGCTGGCGGCGAGCTTGATGTACTCGGCCTCGGCGGCGACCAGCACCTCGAGTGTCGAGTGGCCCTCGCCGACGTCGTCGAGGGCGAAGCGGAAGCCCTCGCGGCGGTAGCAGGCGAGCACCTCGCGGAGCCGGCGCAGGTCGCTGATCGCCTCGCGCTCGCTGATCTCGAGCACGACGCCTCCGGGTCTGCGCCCGGTGGTGGCGAGGAGGAGCAGCATCTGGTCGACGTCGTGGACCGGGTCGAGCAGCGCCGAGGCGCTGACGTTGACGAAGAGCAGCGGCCCGTCGGGGAGGTGGCGGGCGTCCCGGACCGCGACCTTGCGGCTGAGCCAGTCGAGATCGCGGGTGAGGCCGAGGCGGTGGGCGGCGGCGAAGAGCTCCTCGACGCTGGCGTTCGCCTCGCTGGCGTCGGGACGTGCCAGCGCCTCGTAGGCGAACACGCTGCCGTCGGCGAGGCGGCAGATGGGTTGATACGCGGCGCGCAGCCGCTGCTCGTCGAGCAGGCGGCCGATATGGCTGGACCAGCCGGTGAAACGGTCGCCTCCCGCGCCTGCCGCGGCGATCGCGATCGACCCGCGGTGGGCGCGCTTGGCCTCGAAGAGGGCGGCGTCGGCACGGCCGACCAGCTCGTCGGCGGACTCCTTCCCGTCCCACTCGGCGACCCCACCCGACGTCTGCTGGCGCTCGGGGGTCGCCTCGCGCAGCCGCTGCAGCACCGCGCGCGCGTCGACGCCGGCGCAGCCGGGCATGACCACCGCGAACTCGTCGCCGCCGTACCGGGCGAGGAAGTCGACGTCGCGGAGCGCATGGCTCCACGCCGTGGCGACGTCGCGGAGCAGCCGGTCGCCGCGGGGATGTCCCCAGTCGTCGTTGAATCCCTTGAAGTTGTCGAGGTCGAGGATCGCGACCGAGAGCGGCTTGCGGTCGCGGCGGGCGCGGGTGAGCACGCGCTGCAGCTCCTCCTCCCACACCCGGCGGTTGGCGACACCGGTGAGCGGGTCGAGCCGCGCCGCCGCGGCGAGGCGGATCTGGGCGCGCTTGCGCTCGGTGATGTCCCGGACGATGGCGAACATCCGCCGTGGCCCCTCGTCGGGGAGCATGCGCAGCGCCACCTCGGTGTCGATGCGCCGGCCGTCCTTGGTGACCATGGCCGACTCGTAGTGCATCGGTGCGTCGCCACCCGCGAGCCGGCTGCGCAGCCGGGCGGCGAGCTCCTCGCGCAGCTCCTCGGGGGCGAGCTCGACGAGGTTGCGGCCCTGCAACTCCTCGCGGGTGTACCCCGTCATCTCGATGTAGGCGTCGTTGGCGTAGACCATCCGTCCCGCCTCGGTGACGAGCAGCCCCTGGCCGAGGTCGCTGACCGCCTCGAGGAGCATCTCCATCCTCGCGGTCTGGTGCGCCAGCGCCTCGACCGTGCGCACCCGCTCGAGCGCCGCGGTCAGCGAGGTCGCGTAGAGGCCGAGCCGCCTCGCCTCGTCGCCGCCGAGGAAGGGACTGAAGGGGCCGGCGACGAGGACGAGAACGCCCTCGCCGCCCTCTCCGGGCAGCGACGCGACCAGCCGCTCGCCGTGTGCGGTCTTGGCGGCGCCGGAGGTGAAGGGCGGCGTCGCCGTCGCCACCAGCTCCTCCGCGTCCGCGTCGCTCATCCCCGGGGTGGTGACGAGCCGGCCGGAGGGCGTGCGCAGCACCCCGGCATCGGCGCCGACCAGGCGGGTCGCCCACTCGAGCGCCCGCGCCGAGAGCGTCGCCTCGTCGGCCGAGAAGACGAGCAGGGCCTGGACGCCACGGCGGTACGCGTCCTCCTCGTGCGCGCGCCAGAGGCGGCGCAGCCACCGCGGCGGGGCGAAGCCCGCGTAGAGCACCGGGACCATGGCGAGGAAGACGAGGTCGATGGGGATCACCAGCGCCGCCGAGATCGTCCGCCCCGAGGCGGCGCCAACCGAACCGGCCGCCATGGCGACGAGCAGCCCCGCCACCAGTCCCAGGTAACCGCCGGAGAGGGCGCGCAGCCGGGCGCGCTGCACCCGCGGACGGTTCCGCCCAGCGCGCCAGAAGGTGATCGCCGGCTCGCTCACGCAACCGGCCCAGAGGAGGATGAGGGCGAGCACGACGCCGATCTGCAGCGGCGAATAGTGAGCCCCGGAGCCCTGGGGCAGGTGCACCACGAGCGCCGCCGCGGTGACCACGACGACGCCGGCGACGACGCGGCAGTGGGCTGCGCACCGGAGCGGGACCAGGGCGTGGCGGAGCTCGACCAGGGCCAGGCCGGACCCGGTGAAGCCGA
>VBHE01000203.1:21853-31029 GCA_005889515.1 Chloroflexota bacterium
GGCTGACCAGCCCGAGCAGGCCGAGCGCGGTGGCGAGCCAGGCGCGGGTGCGCCCGCGGTGGCGCATCCAGCCCACGGTCGCGGCGACGCCGAGGGCGCTGAAGGCCACGCCGACCACGTGGCTGAGAAACTCGGCGACCTCGGTCACCCGGCCGGCCTCATGCTTCTTCGCGACCCCTCTCGTCCACGCCCACGGCGGGATGCCACAATTCTGAGCACCGCCCGGCCCCTCCTCGGTGAATACTTGTCAAGCTTTCGCACCGTCCGGTGACGGCGCGGTCGCCGAGCGGCTATCCCGCGAGCGTGTAGCTCCGCAGCGGTGGCTCGGCCGCGACCCTGGGGTAGTTCAGGAGCTCGCTGGCGATGGTGTCGAGTGCGTCCGCGTACGCGCCCGGGAACCTGGTCGGGTCGACGCCGGGCATGAAGGCCTGGGTGCAGACGTCCGGCGAGACCCGGGCGGGATCTGCGGGGCCGTCGTGGGTGAGCGCGTCCATCGCGATGGCATACGCCACCGGGTCGTAGGTGCCGACGGCGAGGTGCTCGCCCTCGAGGTCCTGCGGGCAGATGTCCTGCAGGGCGATGTTGGTGATCCTGCCCGCGCCGCCGTGCAGCGAGGTGGTTCCGCTGTCGTCGAGGTTGGGCTGCACGAACTGGTCGGTGCGCGTGTAGATGTCCGTGTAGGAGATGCCGGCGAAGGTCTCCTGGTAGGAGTTCATCGCGTCGACGTAGTGGGAGTGATATCGCTGCTGCCAGAGCGCCTCGGCACAGGCCGGGACGCACATCGCGTCCACCGGCATGCTGCCGTGGTTGGTCGCGGCGAAGGCGATGTAGTCGTCGACCATCGGCCGCAGATCGGGCCAGAAGCGCAGCGCGAAGCGTGGCTCGGTGCCGCCCTGGCTGTGGCCGAGCACGTCGATCCTCCGGCCGCTGATGCGGTGGACATACCGGATCGCGTGGACGACGTACTCCGCGGACACCTGGGCGTCACTCATGGCGGAACCAGTTCCAGCCGAAGTCCTCCTTCGGCGTCACCGTGGTGCCGGGCACGAAGAGCACCACCTCGCGCTCCGCGGCGGTGGCGTTCGCGGTGCACTGCACGCTCTGGGCGAGCACCGCCTCGGGCACACCCAGCGCAGGCCCCGGGCGGTCGAGCGGGGCGAAGGCCAGGGCCGCGTACACCGGAGCGCCGGCGCCGCCGGGTCCGCCGAGACAGGGACCTGCGACCAGCCCGGCCACGGCGAGCACCGCCGCGGCCCACCGCCTCCCCGCCACGTCGAGCCCTCCCCGATCACGTTGCGCGACATCTCGGAAGATTGTATCGATCAGGCTACAATGTAGCCATATGTTGCGTCAAGCTCGGCTACCATCTCCTCCATGAGCCAGGCGCCCACCGCCCTCGAGCGGCAGCTCGCCGCCCCTCCCCCGCCCGGCGCCCTCGAGGCCTTCCGTGAGGCGCGGCGCCGCTTCCTCGCCGGGGAGCGGATCGAGATGGGCGCGCTCGCCGCCGGCCTGGGGGTCAACCGGGTCACCCTCTACCGCTGGGTGGGCAACCGCGAGCGGCTCCTCGTCGAGGTGATGTGGTCCCTGGCCCGGCCCACGCTCGACCGCGCCCGCGAGCAGGCGGAGGGATCGGGCGCCGAGCGCATCCTCGTGGTGAGCCTGGCGTTCATGCGCGCGGTCCTCGGGCAGCCGCGCTTCGCCGCCTTCGTCCACGACGAGCCGGAGCTCGCCCTGCGGATCCTCACCCGAGGCGACACCGGGCTGCAGCGGCGGTTGATCGGCTATTACGAGTCCCTGCTCCGCGAGGAGATCGACGCCGGGCGGCTCTCCACCGCGCTGCCGGTGCACGAGCTCGCCTACATGATCGTCCGCACCATGGAGTCGTACGTGTACACCGACCTCATCACCGGCGAGGATCCCAACCCGGAGAAGGGCGTGATGGTGCTGCGCGTGCTGCTTCGGCCGTGACCAGCTGGGACGACGTCGCCGCCGCCGAGCCGGAGTTCGCGGGGCGGGTGCGCGCGCTCTTCGAGGCGCAGAAGCACATGACCCTGGCGACGCTGCGCCGCGACGGCTCGCCGCGGATCAGCGGCACCGAGGTGCGCTTCGCCGGCGGCGAGGTCGTGCTCGGGATGATGCGCGGCTCGCGCAAGGCCCTCGATCTCCTGCGTGACCCGCGCATGGCGCTGCACAGCCCGACGGTGGACCCGCCCGAGGGCGATCCCTCCGCGTGGGTCGGGGACGCGAAGATCGCCGGCCGCGCCGTGACCACGGGCGAACCGGACGCGAGCGGCGACGCGCCGCACTTCCAGGTCGACATATCCGAGGTCGTGCTCACCCGGGTCGGCAGCCCCGCCGACCATCTCGTCATCGAGTCCTGGCACCCGGGCCGCGGGCGGGAGCGCACCGAGCGCCGCTAGCGTCAGCGGTGCTCGGGGTTGGGGAAGTCGTAGCGGCAGCCGGCGTCCCAACGGGCACGCTGGTTGCCGTGCGCGGGGATGCCACCCGCGTCCTTGAGCAGCCGCGCGACGTGGAGCAGGTTCCAGGTCATGAAGGTGGTGTTGCGGTTGGTGAAGTCGTTCTCGGGACCGCCGCTGCCGGGGTCGAGGTACGACGGGCCCGGCCCCGCCTCGCCGATCCAGCCGGCGTCCGCCTGTGGAGGGATGACGAAGCCGAGGTGCTGCAGCGAGTAGAGGATGTTCATCGCGCAGTGCTTGACCCCGTCCTCGTTGCCGGTCACCAGGCAGCCGCCGACGCGTCCGTAGTACGCGTACTGCCCCGCGGGGTTGAGCCGGCTGGAGTTTCCGTAGAGACGCTCGATCGCCTTGGTGCAGATCGAGGACTTCTCCCCCAGCCAGATCGGGGTGCAGAGGACGAGGATGTCGGACGCCTGCACCTTCTCGAAGATCGCGGGCCACTCGTCGACCGCGTATCCGTGCTCGGTCATGTCGGGCCACACCCCGACCGGCACCTCGTGGTCGACGAGGCGGACCAGGTCGACGGTGACGCCGTTCCCGCGCATGATCTCGGTGGAG
Source organism: Chloroflexota bacterium (assembly GCA_005889515.1). Taxonomy (GTDB): domain Bacteria; phylum Chloroflexota; class Dormibacteria; order Aeolococcales; family Aeolococcaceae; genus CF-96. Next base: position 24,889 of record VBHE01000203.1, read on the forward strand.
AGGCGCGCCAGCCCCTCGGTGTTCGACACCTCGGGGGAGCGCTTGAGCGTGCAGCTGAGGAACAGCGCACGCAGATCGGAGAAGTCCCAGCGGCTCTGCTCCGCCGCCGCGTCGTGGTGCTCGGTGGGGGTCACGCGGCGCAGGGTAGCGCCCCCTCGGTTACGTGCGGGTGACGAGCCAGGAGCCGGACCGGCGCCGCGCGGCGCCGGTCCGGGTTCCCAGGAGTAGTGGCCGGATCAGCAGCTGAGCTGCGCGGTCAGAGTCTGCGCCGCGGGCGGCGACCCCGCCCACACGTTCTTGGCGACGGTGTACGCGCGCTGGTCCTGCGTCGACGCCTGCTGGCGGATCTGCGAGAACGCGGCGGCGCACNNCTGCAGGGTCTCGGTGTCGACACCACCGGCGGCGCCGACCTGGATGGTCCCGATGCCCGGGGCATAGAACTTGCGCTGGTGGCCGCCCTTGGGATCGTTGGGGGCGAACTCGTCGGTGACGAGCACGTTGTCGTAGCAGCCGGACGACACGCAGGCGTGCTGCCCGGTCTGGAACACGGTGGCGCAGTCCTCGAAGCCCACCGCCGGCGCGATGCCCTGGCGATACGTCGGCGTGCCGGTCTGCGGGTTGGCGAGCATGACGATCCCCGCGTGCGCGCCGGCGACCGCCGAGAGCCAGGTGGCCGGCGCGCCGGTCACCTGTCCGCCGCTGTACTCCTCCGGGTACTCGCCGAACAGCCAGACCTGCCCGGAGCTGTCCTGCGCGCCGAACCAGAGCTCGGACTCCTGGAGCTGGCTGTCCTGGGTGTCCTGCTCGTAGATCAGGATGGTGTGGACGCCGTCGATCACCTTGGTCAGGTCGGTGATGGTGTCGGTGATGCGGTGCGGGTGCTTGACCCCGCTCTTGTCGATGACCACGCCGTCGAGGAAGGTCTGCGTCCCCGGGACGAGCGGGTTGAAGGTGCTGGTGACGCTCGGGCTCGCCGGGAAGCTCTGCGGGTTGAGCACGGGGATCGGCCCGCAGCTGCTGGACCCGTTCGGGTTGCCCGGGCTCGCGCTGCCCCCACCCGGCGCGGGCTTCGCCGCGTTGCCGTGGCCGGCCGCGGTGGCGACGCCATAGGTTGCGAGCACGAGCAGCGGTACGGCGATCGCTCCGACCCACGCCATGCGGATACGTCGCTGACGGGACATCCGGATTCCTCCCTGGGGTCGCGCCGGAGCGCGCCCTCCTCACCTCTTCCTCGGAACAACCTTAACGAAGTATGAATTTCCCTGTCAACCGGCGAGGCGTTCGTGGCCTTCGGTCAGTCGCGGTCGCGATCGACCGCGGCGCGGGCAGCGCGCTCCACGATGCCCGCCAGCCTTCCGAGCCGGCGCGCGGTGCGGTCCACCAGCGGGGGCCCGGACGGCGGCGGCGGAGACGGCGACGTCCGCGGTCGGGGTGCGGCGCGCCCCCGGGCGCGGTAGTCGGTGCGCACCAGCAGGAGGAGGAGCACCGCAGCGGCGGGCTCGGTGACCGCGGCGAGGGCCGCGCCCTCCATGCGGGGGACCAGGGGGAGGAGGGCGAGCGCCGCGATGAGCAGGACGTCGAGCACCCGGTGGCCTGCGGGCGAGCACCAATGGACGACGGCGAGGCGTCCGCGGGTGACGACCGCGGGCACCATCACCGCGATCCCGGCGCAGAGGGTCGCGGGCGACCCGGTCACGTGGAGGGAGAGCGACACCAGCGCGAGGCCGACGAGGGTCTCGGCGACGCGGTGGAGCTCGAGGGACAGGCGCCCGCCGGCGGATGCGCCCACGCGGTCAGACCTCGATCGGCTGCCGGAGCTCGGCGCGGGTGTCGAGCACCCGCACCAGCAGCCCGCGGATGGCATCGGCCCCCGCCGCCACTGAGGAGCGCACCCGGCCGTCGGCGCCGATGAGCACCGCGCTCGGTGTCGGGAGCGCGCGATAGGCGAGCGCCACGGTGTTCTCCGGGTCGAGCAGCACCGGCTCGAGGTCGTGCCCCCTCGCATGAGCGCGGTTCTCCGCCTCGTCGCCCCGGGCCACGATGGCGACGGTCACCCGCGACGCGTGCTCGCGCTGCCAGTGGGCGAGGTCGGGCAGGAGGGCGGCGCAGGGCCGGCAGGCCGGCGACACGAACAGGGCGAGCACCGGCCGCCCGGCGCCGACCAGGTCGTCGAGGCTGACCGTGCGGCCCGACACCGCCGGGAGGGTGAAGGCGGGCGCGGGGGTGCCCACCTCGAGCCCCTCGCCCAGCCCCGGCGATCCCTCGAGCGCCTCGATCCGCAGCAGGAGGCGGCCCTGCTGGCGGAGGAGCTGGAGGACCAGCCATCCCTGGGCGGCGAGCGCCAGGGCGACGGCGACGGCGACGGCGAGCTCGAGGCGGTCGCGGGTGGAGAGATCGCCGACCCAGGTGACCGCGCTGACCACCCCTGTCCCCGCCCCGCCGATGAGGGCCAGCACACTCAGGCCGCCGAGCAGCGCGTTGCGCACCAGGGTCCCCGCCCCGATCGGCGCCGAGTGGACCTGGCCGAAGCAGTGGCAGTCGGGGGTCCGCCCCCCGGCGAGGGAGACGGCGATCGCCAGCGAGAACACGGCGAGGAGGAGCAGGGCGCCCGCCGCCCCCGGACGGACGGCGGGATCGACCAGGAGGCATCCCGCGACCGCGAGCTCCGCCAGGGGAAGGAGGATGGAGAGCGCCGGCACCGCCGCCGCGGGCGCACCGAAGGCGGCGAGCGCGGTCCGCGTCCCGTCGCGGTCGCGCAGCTTCGCCAGCCCGGCGACGGCGAAGACCGCGGCGAGGACCAGACGCATGGCGACGAGGAGGCCCGACGGCACGGTGTCGTCTCCGCTCAGGGGTGGCCCGTCGGTGGGGTGTGGCGGAGCTTACCCGCGCACCCTGGCCGAGGAGACTATCCGCACGAGCTCACGAGATTGGGGCTCCCGTAGCTGCTCCTGCACTTGAGCCCGGCGCAGCAGTCCGAGTCCGGCTTCAGCGCCTGCCGCCGGGTGAGCCCGTCCGCGGCCATCGCCTTGGCGAGCCGGTCGAATCCGTCGGACATGTCGCATCCCCTCCTTCCCGCCGAGGAACCCGAAAACGCCATCCATGGTGACGCCCCGTCCCCTCCGTATCATCGCGGCATCGACGCTGAGCTCCGCGGCGACCGCGTGCTCCTCGTGCCGGTCGCAGCCGAGCACGTCCCCGAGCTGCGCCGGATCCTCCACACCCCGGAGGTGCACCACCGCTGGGGCGACGAGGACACGGCGCCCGACTGGCCGTTCGACGACCCGGACAGCACCCGCTACACCGTCGTCGTCGAGGGCGCCGTCCGCGGGCTCATCCAGTACGGCGAGGAGAACGAGCCCGCGTACCGGCACGCGTCGATCGACATCTTCCTCGACCCCGCGGTGCACGGCCGGGGCGCCGGCCGCGACGCGGTGCGCACCCTCGCCCGCCACCTGGTGCGCAAACGCGGCCATCACCGCCTGGTGATCGACCCGGCGGCGGACAACGAGGCCGCGATCCGCTGCTACGCGGCGGTCGGGTTCAGGCCGGTCGGCCGGATGCGCCGCTACGAGCGCGACGCCGACGGGCGCGGCTGGCACGACGGCCTGCTCATGGACCTGCTCGCCGAGGAGCTCGTCTAGAGCGCGGCGCCGACGCGCGCGTGGATGAAACGCCGCCCCAGCTCGAAGCCCTCGTCGAGGCTGAGGAGGAAGCCGTCGGGCCGATCGGCGAGCCATCGCGCCCCGGCGTCGGGCGAGGCGAGGAAGAGGACGTGGTGGCAGAACGTGGTGATGATGTCGTCCGCCCACTCGCGCTCCGGCCGCAGGAAGGAGAGCACCGCCTGCGCGGGCTCGACCGTCCTGATTCCCGTCGGCGCCACGGTCAGGGAGATGTCGCGGCCGGTGTCGGGGCAGTGCGAGCCCACCTCGGCGACCCGGTCGAGCAGGGGTGCGAGGAAGAGCGTGTCCCAGGCGCACCAGGTGTGGAGCTCGCGACCGCCGACGCGGAAGCGGTGGGCGGTCCGGGGGATGCAGAGCCCCCAGAAGCCGACGATCCTGCCCGCCTCGTCCCGAAACACCCCCGGCCAGGCGTCCAGCGCCCGCGCGACCTCCGCAGCGGCGATGCCGGAGCGCTCGACCAGGAGGTCCTCGTCGACCGGCTCGCCCTCGGCGAGGGAGCGGTAGACGGTGACCGCGAGCCTCTGCCCGGTCGGGTCGAGCTCCGGCGATGCCGCGATCAGCGCCGCGGCGAGCTCGCCGACGGGCGGCCCCGGGACCCGCACCCCACCGGTCACCGCCCGCATCCCCGCAGATGGCGCCGTCGCAGGGCGATCGCGGCGAGCACCACGGCCACCACCACAAGTCCGGCGAGCCAGCCGGCGTGGGTGCCGGCCCACGCCGCGACGCCGAGCCCGGCGACGGCGGCGGCCAGCGCCGGAGCCGCGCAGCACAGGAGCGCGATCAGCGCGGCACCCCCGATCCAGACGCCGCTGCGTCCGCCGCTCTGGGTCACATCCACACCGGCCCGATGCGGTCGCAGGAGGCGAGGTGCTCGGCGCGCGGCGCCGCCACCTCGGCACTGCGGGCGAGGAGCTCACCGAGGCGGGGGATGCTCAGCCGGTAGGCGACCTCGCGTCCGCGTCGCTCGGGTGCTCACCCGCGGCTGGAGGCCGCCGACGGCGTCGACGATCTCGCCCACGGTTCGGTCGCCGTCCTCGAGCAGCTGGATGATGCGCAGCCGGGTCGGGTCGCCGAGCACGCGGAAGAGGCGGGCGAGGACGGTGGGGTCGGCCGCGGTGGCGGCGGTTCGGCTCGGCATCCTGCCTCCCTCATATCCGGCTGTCCGTATACTACAATGCATCCGGCCAGCCGTATGTGTTGGATCCGGGGGAGATAGAGATGGTCGCAGAGCGGGAGGGATACGACCTCGTCGTCCTGGGCTCGGGGGCGGCCGGCTTCGCCGCGGCGATCCGAGCGACCGAGCTCGGCGCCGGCGTCGCGCTCGTCGAGTCCGCCACCGTCGGCGGGACCTGCGTCAACACCGGCTGCATCCCCTCCAAGGCGATGCTCGCGCCCGCCGACCTGCTCTTCCGCGCCGGCCACCATCCCTTCCCCGGGATCGCGACGCGCGCCGATGGCGTGGACCTCCCGGCGCTCAGCGCCGCCCGGGCGGACCTGGTCGAGCGGCTGCGCCGGGAGAGGTACCTGGAGGTCGCCGACGGCCACGGTTTCGGCGTGCTGCACGGCCGCGCCCGCTTCGAGGATGCGTCGACGATCGCCATCGGCGGTCGGCGCCTGTCCGCGGGCGCGTTGGTCGTCGCCACCGGCGCCTCGCCGTTGCTCCCGCCGATCGAGGGCCTCGCCGAGGCCGCCCCCCTGACGACCACCACCGCCCTGGAGCTCACCGAGCTCCCCGCCGAGCTGGTGGTCATCGGCACCGGCCCCTCCGGCCTCGAGATGGGGCAGCTCCTTCTCCACCTCGGCAGCCGGGTGACGTTCCTCGAGAGCGAGCCGCGGATCGCGCCTGCGGAGGAGCCGGAGACCTCCGACGCGCTTCGGGGGGCCCTCGAGGACGCGGGTGCGACGGTCATGACCGGGGTGGCGATCACCCGGGTGTCCCGCGAGGGCGGGCGGCGGGCGCTGACCGTCGAGCACGACGGATGGGAGCGCACCATCGGCACCGACCAGGTGCTCGTCGCCGCCGGGCGGCGGCCGAACAGCGAGGACCTCGAGCCGACGCGTGCGGGCATCGCCGTGGACGCGCGGGGTGCGCTCTGGGTGGACGGCGCACTGCGCACCACCAACCCGCGGGTGTGGGCCGCCGGGGACGTCACCGGGCACCCCCAGCTCGTCTACCTCGCCGCCCGGGAGGGGGCGCTCGCGGCGTCCAACGCGCTCCTCGGCCGCGCCGAGACCCTGGACCTCCGCGCCCTGCCGCGGGTCATCTTCACCTCGCCCACCGCCGCCGCGGCCGGGCTGACGGCCGCGCAGGCGGAGGAGCAGGGCATCGCCTGCGACTCCCGGGTCCTGCCGATGAGCGCCGTGCCCCGGGCGATCGTCAACCGCGACACCCGCGGCTTCGTGAAGCTCGTCGCCGAGGTCGGGACCGGGAGGATCCTCGGTGCGAGCGTCGTCGCCGAGG
>VBHE01000203.1:31153-33945 GCA_005889515.1 Chloroflexota bacterium
TTCACCCGCGACGTCGGCACCCTGAGCTGCTGCGCCGCCTGAGCGATCAGAACCCGAGGCGTGAGCCAGGGCGCAGGACCCGCAGCGCGGAACGCGCCGCGTTGGCCCCGCACATGCCGTGCACCCCGCCCCCCGGCGGCGTCGCCGCCGAGCAGAGGAACACGCCCGGGATGCCGGTGGCGTACGGGTCGAACCCGAGACGCGGACGGACGAGCAGCTGCCACGGATCGTTCGCCCCGGTCGAGATGTCGCCGCCCACGTAGTTGGCGTTGTACGTCTCGAACTCCCGCGGCGTGCGCACGTGCCGGGCGACGATGCGCTCGCGTACACCGGGGGCGAACCGTTCGAACTGCGCGAGGATCGCCTCGGTCGCGTCTCCGGGGTAGCCGTGGGGCACGTGCGCGTACGCCCAGACCGGGTGCACGTTCCCGGCCGACCGCCGCGGGTCGGCGAGGTACTGCTGGGCGACGAGGACGAAGGGCCGCTCGGGCATGCGCCCGCGATGCACCTCCCTCTCGGTGTGGACGATCTCCTCGAACGTCCCCCCGAGGTGGACCGTCCCCGCGCGGCGGCACGCCTCCGCGCTCCAGGGCACGCCGCCCTCGACGGCGAGGTCGACCTTGTATGCCGCCGGCCCGTACCGCCACCGCGACAGCTGGGCGCGGACCCTGCCGGGGAGCCGGTCGCCGGCGATCCCCACCAGCGCCTGCGGCGCCACGTCGAGGAGGGTGACCCGGGACGGGGGCAGCTGGCGAAGGGAGGTGACCCGCACCCCGGTCTCGATGCGCCCGCCGTGGCGGTGGAGCAGCGAGGCGAGAGCGTCGGTGATCGACCGCGACCCTCCCGCCGCGACCGGCCACCCGGCGTGGTGGCCGGCGGCGACGAGGGTGCAGCCCGCCGCGGCGGACGTCGGCCGGTCGAGCGGGGACATCACGTGGGCGGCGACCCCGCCGAACAGCGCCCGCGCCGGGTCGGTACGCAGGCGTCGCGCGACCAGCGTCGCCGGCTGAACCGCCCTCCACCCGAAGCGGGCCATGGTGACCGGGTGCCGGGGGATGTGCTGGACGGGACGCAGCAGCTCGCCGGCGAGGGCGTCGAACCCGCGCGCCGCGGGCCCGAACAGCCGCCGCCAGGCGTCGCCGTCGGGGCCGAGGCCCTGCGCGGTCTCGTCGAGCGAGCGCCGCATCACCCCCACCCGCCCGTCGTCGAGCGGGTGGGCGAGGTCGACGTCCGCCCAGCGCCACCGGAGCCCATGGTCCTCCAGGGGCAGCGAACGCAGGAAGGGTGACGCGGCGCCCAACGGGTGCACCGCGGAACAGACGTCGTGCAGGACGCCGGGAAGGGTGAGCTCGGCGGTCCGTGTGCCTCCGCCGATGCAGCCGGCCGCTTCGAGGACGGTCACCGAGAACCCCTCCCGGGCGATCGCCACCGCGGCCGCCAGCCCGTTCGGTCCCGATCCCACGACCAGGGCGTCGGTGGTCAGGCGGGGACCGCCGCCGGCTGCGGCTCGAGGACGAAGTCGTACGAGCAGCGGGCCGGGCCGCCGTCGTCGCGCACCAGCCGGGTGACGAGCGACGGCCTGTCCGTCCCGAGGACGGCGTCGCGGCCGAGCCAGGGATCGTCCTCGAAGTAGACCTGGGTGGTGAGCGGCCGGTGGCCCTCGTGGGTCAGCTTCACGTGGAGGTGCGCGGGCCGGAAGGCGGTGCGCCCGAGGGCCGCGAGCAGCCTGCCGGTGGCTCCGTCCTTGGGGACCTCGTAGGGCACCGGGACGACGGTCAGCACCTCGAAGCGGCCCTCATCGTCCGTGGCGAGGCGGCCCCGGAGGTTGTAGTCGGGATACCCGGGATGGAAGTGCGAGTACCCGCCGTCGGCGCTGACCTGCCACAGGTCGAGCATCGCCCCGGCGAGGGGGGCGCCGTCCGACGCGCGGACCGTGCCCGAGAACAGCAGCCTCTCCCCGGGCTCGTCGGGGCGCATCGGCAGCACGTACGGGGCGATGAGCAGCGGGGCGCCGGGGACGTAGAACGGGCCCTCGAGGGTGTTCTCGGTCCCGGTCTCGACCGCGTTGTTCACGTCGTCGACGGCGGCGCCGAGGTGCACATCGAGGAGGAGGGGGATCTCGTTCGGCTGGGTGCCCGCCTCGGTGAGCCAGGCCACGCCGAGGCGCCACTCACCCTCGGTGACCCGATGCTCTCGGATCACCCGCCGGAGGCTCTCGAGGACGTCGCTGAAGATGGCGTCGAGACGTGCGTTCCCCATGGTTCTCTCCTTCTCGATACGCGCGCCCCCCACCGTAGCGTTTGAACGCCGTTTCTGCCGGGAACAGTTCTCATCGCCGATGATGCACGACCTCGACCGCTACCCCCGCTGCCGCGTCTGCCGGACCATCCTCGACCCCGGCGCGTACTGCGAGCTCCACTACGACCGGTGCGCGTGGTGTGAGCGGGTGCTCCCCCGCGAGTACTTCCTCCCCCGCGGCCACCTCTGCCGAGGGTGCCGGGTCTGAGGACGCCCGTCCTCGACCCGGCTCCCCGCCGCGCCTGACCCGGGGAGCGTCACCTCACCGCTGCAACCATCGCACCGGATCACACGATCGTTGCCGATCGGATTGGTCGATCCCGGCCTCTCGGGGGTTCTAACTGCGGACGTTCACCCGCGACGTCCCCCCCACTGAGGTTCCTCGCATGTTCAACCCGATCAAGCTCCTGGCGCTCGTCTCCACCAAGGCCGGTGCCGGGATCGCCGTCGCCACCCTGGCCGTCGGAGGCGCGGGTGCCACGGGGATCGTGTCG
>VBHE01000394.1:0-1834 GCA_005889515.1 Chloroflexota bacterium
AGGACGCGGGTGGCGGCGACGGGAGGGCACGGGCCGGCGGCCGGGCGGCCGCGGACGAGCGCGGCGCGGGAGCACCTTGCCAACGAGCGCACCCTGCTCGCCTGGGTCCGCACCGGGGTCACCCTCATCGCCCTCGGCTTCGCCGCGGCGCGCTTCGGCGTCTTCCTCCGCGAGGACTCCTCCACCCGCACACGGCTCGACGCCGCCACCCTGATCGGCCTCTCCCTGGTGGGCACCGGCGCCGCCTCCACGGCGCTCAGCCTGGTGCGCTTCCTGCGGGCGCGGGACCAGATCGCGGACGGCCGGTTTCGCGCCGAGTACTGGCCGGAGATGCTGCTCGCAGCCCTCACCGCGGCGCTCGGGATCGGGGTGGTCACCTACCTGCTGGTGCGCGGCTAGGCGGAGGCGAGCTGCTCGAGGACCTCGAAGACCTCGAGGACGTCGTCCGTCCGGCCGACCGAGTAGCGGGGGTTGGCGAGCCGCACCGTCCCGGCGGCGTCGAGCACGAAGGCGGCGCGGCGGGCGCGGCGCTGCTCGGCGTCCCAGACGCCGTAGGCGCGCGCCGCCTCACCGGAGGCATCGGAGAGCAGCGGGAAGGGCTCTCCGAGCCGCGCCGCCCACTCCGCGAGCCGCTCCGGGGGATCGGCGCTGATCGCCACCACCCGCGCCCCCAGAGCTCCGAGGGTCTCCGCCTCGGCGGCGAAGGTGACCAGCTGCTGCCGGCAGTCCGGGGTCGCCGCCTCGAGGTAGAAGAGAAGCACCGCGGGCCCGCCGGCGAGGTCCTCGCGGCCGAGGGTGCCGCCGCCCGGCAGCACGCAGCGGAAGTCGGGAGCGGGCTCGCCCACCACGACGCTCACGGTCGGGGATGCTATCAGCGCAAACCGCGGGCCCGACTACAATCGTCGCCATGCCCCGCCCGCACCGCATCCGCCTCGTCGCCACGCTCCTCCTCGGCGGCGCGATGGCGAGCGTCGCCGGGGGCGCCCTGGCCCGGCGGTTCGGAGGCTCGGAGTTCGTTGATCGCGACGATCCCCGCCTCGACGTGCGGCTGGCGGCTCCCGGGGTGGTCCGCGGCTCGGTGAGCGTCGGCCTGATGCGCTATCCGATCGCCAAGCCCTTCTGCGAGAACATCGAGGAGATCGCGCTCCGCGACGGCGCCGACGCCCTGGTGATGGACATGAGCTCGCTCTCCAAGGCGACCCCGAAGGCCGGGATGTACGCCATGAAGCGGCTTCGGGTCCTGCCGCTGCGCCGGATCGCTCTGCTTCGCGGCAGCCGCTTCATGCGGGCGTTCGCCGCGGCGGTGCTCACCCTCGGACGCTTCCCGGAGTTCCGCTTCTTCGACAGCGAGGACACCGCGGTGCAGTGGGCGGGGGCCCGCCGCTCCTCCTGAGGCCGTCCGCGAGGTCGCGCGGGGTGACTCCGGGCCTCACCCGCCGTCACCCCGTCGGGTGAAATTTCGCGAATCCGAGGCTTGGGGACGTGCGCGACCCCCCGTCGCTGATACACCCTCCGCGCAGCCGCTGTCTAACGGGGCAGGACCGCAGGTCCGGTGGGTAGAGGAGGAGAGCGGGTGAAGAGAGGTCGCTGCGCGTCGAGGCGCGGCCGGCGCCCTCCGCCCCTCTATTCTGATAATGTCGATCCATTTTGTCATCTTTTGCGAGGAGGTGATCAGCTGGGCGAACCCTGAGCGCACTCGAATGTTGGGGGCTTTCTGAAGAACCGTTGCCCGGGGGCCTCGACGGGGGTACGACGCGGACCGGGGGACGGCCATACGCAGATTGGACGGAAGGCGAATGAGGATAAGACGAGCACTTCTGGCAGGCGGGGGTGC
>VBHE01000394.1:1956-4580 GCA_005889515.1 Chloroflexota bacterium
CAACTACACGGTCCAGACCCAGCCCAAGGCGGTGGCGCGTCCCGCCGTGGCGGCGGGGCTGCCGGCTGCCACGACGGTGAAGAACGGACCAGCAGAGGCGAGCTGCCCGCCGGCCGGAGCAGGCCACGAGTACATGGTGGTGTGGGCCGGCAAGATGAACGCGGGCGACCTTGAGGGCAAGGACGCGCTCATCTTCGCCAACGGCGGCGCGATCAATCCCCAGGCGATCCGGGACGTGCTCCCCCAGGAGACGCTGCCCGGCAACGACATGATCGCCACCATCGACGTCGAGCGCGGCTGCAGCACCTACGGGAACGTGGTCAACGTCGCCCTCCTCTCCGGTGCGGACGCGGTCGAGAACGAGCCGCACCACATGCAGTACGTCTGGTTCCCGGGGCAGCCGCTCTGGGCGGGTGGCCTGTTCACCTCGCGGCTCTTCACCTGGGATGCGAGCGCGCTCCCCAAGGTGAGCCTGATCAGCACCCAGGAGCCCTTCGCGACCCCGGGCGGCTCCATCTGGGACGCATTCGACGTCCTCCCCGACGGGACCGCGTACGGCACCCTCATGGGCGGCCCGCTGCAGGTCTACGGCATGACCCCCGGTGAGGTGGTGCACATCGGGCCCAAGGGCCAGATCATGGGTGAGTTCCCGGCGACCGCGGCGGAGGGCCTGCCCCCGACCGACGTCAACGGCCTGCCCACCTGTCCCGACCTGGGCAGCTGCGCCAACCCCCACGGCATCCAGGCCCGCAACGACCTCCACATCCTGGTGACCTCCGACTACGCGGAGCCGGCCAGGCTGGTCGAGGACCCGACCAAGCCGGAGAACTACAACGTCTTCCGGAGGACGGTGCGCGTCTGGGACATCAGCGACACCAACCATCCCAAGATCACCAAGGTCGACGTGATGCCGAAGGGTCCGCGCGACGACGCGAACCCGTCGCATCAGGAGAACCTGGGGATGATGGAGGTCGGCAAGACCTGGGACTATCCGCTCCCCAACGGCAAGGTGCCCAAGGGCTTCTTCTCCGAGTCGATGTGCGGCGGCGCCATCTTCTACACCCCGGACATCACCGCCACCGCGTCGAACCCGTGGCACGAGGTCTTCGACTCCACCGCCGCGGTCTTCTCGCCCAAGGACCAGTCGGCCTTCAGCGGCCAGGTGCCCAACGGAGGGCCGAACTCGCAGATCACCGAGGCCGGCGGCTGTGACGGCGGCACCTGGATCAACGTCTCGCCCGACAACCGGTTCGTCTTCCATGCGATCACCGGGCGGTACACCAACCAGGACGACTTCGCCGACAGCGGCACGCCCAAGATGGTCTACGCCGTCGACGTGACCCGGCTGCTCGAGGCGGGTGACGGCTACAACTGCAACGTCAACAACATCCGCGCGGTCATGGACCCGAGCGCGGGTGGCGTCGACTGCCCGACCGACCGGCGGCCCGCACTGGGGCAGCTTCGACAACTTCACCCTGACGACCGTCAACATCAAGGACCCGCAGACGGGCGCGATGTTCACGGACACCCACGCGCTCACCCGCGCCGCCTTCGCGAACTACTTCGTGTCGCGCACCGGCGTCGACGGCAACCACAAGCTCTGCCTGATCACCGTGAACCCCGTGACCGGCGACCTGTCGTATGACAACGCCTTCATCGATGAGAAGGAGGGCACGCCCTGCGTCCAGTTCAACCGGCACTCGTGGCCGGGCGGGGCGACCACCGGCTACTACAAGCCCCACTCCATGCTCTTCGTCGAGAACAGCCCGCCGAACAGCGGCGCGACTACTCCCAAGGCTGGGGCCGGGGCCGTGACGTACTGGGGCTCCGAGCTCAACAACGGAGCCGACTCCGGAGGCTATCCCTACGCCGAGTGACCGCAAGGCACTCCAGCTGAGGAACGGGGGGCCGGCATCGTCCGGCCCCCTTTCTTCGTCCGGCGTCCCGGTGATGCACCATGTGGCCCGCGCGATGAACAGCCCCGCCCATGCCGCGCTCGCCGCGGTGCTCGGGGCGCTGCTCCCCACCGGCGTCGCCGCCCACCCCTACCTGGTGAGCGCCGAGCCGGCGGCGGGCAGCACGCTCCCCGCCACCCCCGAGCAGATCACGATCTTCTACACCGAGAGCCTCGACGCCCCCTACTGCTCGGCGGTGCTCGTCGCCCCGGACGGCACCGAGCGCTCGGCGCCGGTCGGCGCCTCGGGGACGCGCCTCACGGTCAGCCCGCCGGCGCTGCGCCCCGGCACCTGGGTGCTGCGCTGGACGGTGGTCGGTGAGGACGGCCACCGGGTCGTCGGCGACTTCTCCTTCAACGTGCAGCGGGCGACCGACAACCCCGCGGCGCCGGCCGCTGCGGCCGCCGCCGCCGGCTACGCGAGCACGAGCGACGTCAGCCCGCCCGAGCTCGTGGGCCGCGCCCTGCTCGCGGTGCTCACCGTGCTCCTCTGCGGCCTGCTCGTGCTCGGCTTCGCCGTCCTCCCCGCCGACCCCGACGCCCGCTCCGTCGCCGGCCGCCGGCTGGCGCTGCTTCGCACCGGGGTCTGGGCGCTCCAGGTGGCGGTGGCGGCCGGCCTCGCCGGGGTGCTGGTGGCCGAGTACGGCGCCTCCGCGCTGCTCAGCTCGCT
>VBHE01000113.1:0-6799 GCA_005889515.1 Chloroflexota bacterium
CCGGAGATCGGTGAGCTGCGCGAGCCCTCGACGCCGGGGGCGGTGGGGAGCATCACCATGCCCCACAAGCGCAACCCGGAGGGCTCCGAGCATCTCGACACCCTCGCCCGGCTGGTGCGGGCGCAGGCGACGACGCTCCTCGAGGGCATGGTCGGCGAGCACGAGCGCGACGGCCGCGCCTGGAAGGCGGAGTGGATCGCCCTCCCCGAGGCGTGCCTGCTCACCGGCGCGGCGCTCGCCCAGGCGCGGCGGCTGCTCGAGGGGCTCGAGGTCGACGCCGGACGGATGGCGCGCAACCTCGCCGCCGGTGGCGGATACGCCGCGTCCGAGGCGGTGCTCGCCGAGCTCTCGCCGCGTCTGGGGAAGCATCGCGCCCAGGAGCTGCTCCAGGACGCGCTGCGCGCGGGACGCGAGCGCGGCGAGACGCTCGAGGAGGCGCTCCGCGGCTCGGGCGCGCTCGACGGCGCGGCGCCGGCCGCGGCGACGGCGGGATGCCACCGAGGCCGACCCGTGGGGCTGAGCACCGTCGCGCCACGGCTCGGCCTCGCGCTGCTGCCCACCCCGCTGGCGCGCCTCTAGCGCCTCGAGCGCGCCCTCGGCGCGCCCCCGCTCTACTGCAAGCGCGACGACCTCTGCGGCTTCGCCCTCGCCGGCAACAAGACCCGCGCGCTCGAGTTCCTCGTCGGCGACGCGCTCGCCGAGGGCTGCGACGCGCTGGTCACCGGCGGCGGCCCCGCCTCGAGCTACTGCCAGGGGGCGGCGGCTGCCGCGGCGGTGGCGCGGATGGGCTGCACGCTCGTCCTCTACGGCGACGAGCCGCCCCTCCCCCACCCCAACCTGGTGCTCGCCCGCCGCTTCGGCGCCGAGGTGCGCTTCACCGGCGACCCCCGCCGCGAGTCCGTCGACGCGGGGCTGGAGGACGCCGCCGCCGAGCTGCGCGGGGCGGGGCACCGTCCCTACGTGGTCCCCCGCGGCGGTGCCCGTGGGGTCGCCACGCTCGGCTACGCGGCCGCGGCCACGGAGGCGTTCGAGCAGCTCGACGCCGTGGGGGTGGAGCCCTCGCTCATGCTCGTCGCCACCGGCTCCGGGGTCAGCCAGGCAGGACTGGTGGCGGGGCTCGCGGCGGAGGACCGCCGGATGCGGCTGGCGGGAGCGGCGGTGAGCCGCCCGGTCGACGAGACCGCGGAGCGGGTGCTCGCCCTCGCCGGCGAGGGCGCCGCGCTCCTCGGCGCGCCCGCGCCCGCGGCGTCGTCGGTGGAGGTCCACGACGCCCGCGGCCCCGGCTACGGAATCCCCTCCGCCGAGGGCGAGCGCGCCACGGCCCTGGCCGCAACCCACGAGGGGCTCATCCTCGATCCCGCCTTCACCGCCAAGGCGTTCGGGCTCCTCCTCCGCCTGCTCGCCGCCGGCGACGTCGGCGGCCCCGTCCTCATCTGGCACACCGGCGGCACCGCGGTCGCGCTCGCCCACCGCGCCGCGGGGAGCGACCTGTGACCCGGGGAAACCACGGCCCCTCCGACGAGGCGCCTGCGGCGGCGCTCATCGAGGCGGGGTTCGCCCTCGAGATCGCCGACGCGCCCCTGCTCCACGAGGGGCTGACGCTCGCGGACATCGCCCACGTCCTCGACCTGCGGGCGCGCGGGATCGTCCCCGAGGAGGCGGCGCGCCGGCTGCTCGCCCTCCTCCTCGAGACCCACGGCGTGGCCGCGGAGGACTTCCCCTACGAGGCCGCCCACGGCGACCCCTACAACAGCCGCGAGCGCCTCTTCGTCGAGCGCATCGGCGACGACGCCGGCTGGCTCCACGCGGGGAGACCGCGACGGGAGGCGGCGCGGGTGGCGCTGCGACTCCTGCTCCGCAGCATGATCGTCGACCTCGTCGAGCAGGCCGCGGGGTTCGCCGCCGCGGCCGCGCGCGTCGCCGGGGAGCACTCGCGGACGCTGATGCCCGATCAGACCTATCTCCAGCAGGCGCAGCCGTCGACCTTCGGCCACTACCTGCTCACCTTCGCGTATCCCGCGCTGCGCGACGCCGACCGGCTGCTCGCCTGCCTCGACTGGGTCAACCTCAGCCCCGGCGGCGCCGGCTGCGTCAACGGCAGCCGGCTGGTGAGCGACCGCGAGCACATCGCCGCGCTGCTCGGCTTCGACGGCGTGATCGAGCACACCCGCGACGCCATGTGGCAGATCGACGGGCTGGTCGACCTGCTCGCCACCGCCGCCAGCCTCGTCACCAACCTGGCCAAGCTCGCCGAGGACCTCGAGATCTGGGACAGCCAGGAGTTCGACTTCGTCGAGCTCGCCGGTCCGTACACCCGGGCGAGCGTGCTCATGCCCCAGAAGCGCAACCCCTACGCGCTCGCCATCGTCCGTGGCGCCGCCGGCGTGCTCATCGGCAGGGTCAGCGGCTACCTCGCGGTGGTGAAGACGCCCTCGGCGCGCAGCGACAACCTCATCTACGCGCAGGGCGAGGTGCCCCGCGCGCTCGAGCTGGCACGGCGAGTGGTGCGGCTGATGGCCGAGGTGGTGGCGACGCTGGGGGTGCACCCGGAGCGCATGGAGCAGGCGCTGCTGTCGGGATTCTCCCAGGCGACCGACCTCGCCGAGCACGTGATGCAGACCTGCGGCGTCGACTACCGCACCGCATACCTCGTCGTCGGCCGTGCCGTGAACCGGGCGGGGCGTGGGGGGCTCCGCGGCGTCGACATCACCGGGGCGATGCTCGACCGCGCCGCGCAGGAGCAGATCGGCCGCCCCCTCGGGCTCACCGGCGCCGACCTGCGCGGGGTGCTCGACCCGCGCGCCATCGTGCAGACCCGCAGCGCACCCGGTGGCGCCGCGCCCGAGGTGGTGGAGCGGATGGCCGCCGGCTGCGCGGACGCGGCGCGTGCCCTCGATGCGCGTGCGGTCCGCCTGCGCGCCGTGCACCACGACGCGGTCGAGGAGCTGCTCCGCATCGCCGGCGAGGTCGCGGAGATCCCAGGCTGACCATGGAATCCCTGTGAGTCCAACGGTTTCGTCAGTTCGAGGAAAAAGCGCGCAGTCGCACCGGACTGCTGCTGACTTCTTGCGGCCGACGCGGCACAATCCCCGCCGTGGCGATAGCAGCCGCCGGTCCACGGTGTCCGTTCGGGGTGCGCGGCCTCGACTCCGCGGAGATGGCGGCGTGCCTCGGCTACGACCCCGAGATGGTCCGGGTGGGCGCCGAGCGCATCGTCGGCGGGGGCCGGTCCTGCAGTCACCTGCGGGCCCAGCGGAATCTGGCCCGGCGGGGGGCCTACATCAGCGCCTGCACCCACCCGGTCCTCGGCACGGCCCTCGCCGCCGACGGGGTCAGGCCTCGCGGATGACGTACTCGACCTTCGGGGCGTTGCGCAGGGTGTTCGACACGTAGCAGATGCCCGCGGCCCACTCGAGCAGCTGCGCGAGATCGCCAGGGGGGTGGCTGCAGCGCACCTCGACCCGGAGCGCACCGAAGCCGGGCCCCGCGTACTCGCCGGCCGCGGTCACCGAGAGGTCCCCGGGGAGGTCGACGCGCCGCTTGCGCGCGATGTGCGCCAGTGCCATGGTGAAGCAGGTCGCAAGCGAGGCGAGGAGCAGCTCGGTGGGCGTCGGCCCGGTGTCGGTCCCGCCCGCCACGGTCTCGGGCTCGTCGGCGTTGAGCTCGAACTGGCGGATGGGGACGCGACAGCGGTAGCCTCCACTCCAGTATGCGGTGACCTCCACGATGGTGATTGTGGCAACTCGAGGGAGGAGAGCGGATGGACGGGGTTCACGACCTGGGCGGCATGCAGAACATGGGTGCGGTCCAGCTCCCCGAGCCGAACGAGCCGGTGTTCCACGAGCCCTGGGAGGCGAGGATCTTCGCCATCGGGGCGCTCTGCCAGTCACGCCTCACCGGCGCCAACCTCGACGCCTTCCGCTTCGCCATCGACCGCACGCCGCCCGACGAGTACCTGGCCCTCCCCTACTACAACCGGTGGCTGCGGATGGCGGAGACCCTGCTGACCGAGACCGGAGTGCTCGCGCCGGGAGCGATCGACGCCCGGGTGCGCAGACGCCTGGGTGAGCGGGTGGCCGAGCCACCCGCCCCGGAGCCGAACAAGCCCGACTACAAGGCGACCGGGCCGGGGTCGCTGCGCCAGGTCGACGACCCGCCGCGCTTCGCCGCCGGCCAGCGGGTCCGGACCGTCGACCTGCAGACCTCCGGCCACACCCGGCTGCCCCGCTACGTGCGACGGCGCGAGGGCGTCGTCGACCGTGTCCAGCCGGCGATGGTGCTCCCCGACACCAACGCGCACTTCATCGCCGAGAACCCCCAGCACGTGTACTCGGTGCGCTTCGACTCCACCGAGCTGTGGGGACCGGAGGCGGAGCGGTTCACCACCTGTGTCGACCTCTACGAAAGCTACCTGGAGGCGGTCTGATGGCGATTCAGACGCGAACCGAGGAGTCGTTCACGCCGGCGATGCGCACCGAGGCCCTCGAGGACATCCTCACCGAGCGCGGGCTCGTCGACCCCAAGGTCCTCGCCGGGCTCATCAAGAACTTCGAGGAGAACGTCGGGCCGATGAACGGCGCCCGGGTCGTCGCCCGCGCCTGGGTGGACCCGGAGTTCCGCGCCCGCCTGCTCGCCGACGCCACGGCCGCCTCCGCCGAGCTCGGCTACAAGGGCGCGCAGGGGGAGTGCATCGTCGCCCTCGAGAACACCGACCGGGTGCACCACGTCGTCGTCTGCACCCTCTGCTCCTGCTACCCATGGCCGCTCCTCGGCCTGCCGCCCGGCTGGTACAAGGACCCGGCCTACCGCGCCCGCGTCGTCCGCGAGCCGCGGACGGTGCTCGCCGAGTTCGGCCTGACCCTCGGCGCCGGCGTCGAGGTCAGGGTGTGGGACAGCACCGCCGAGGTGCGCTACCTCGTGCTCCCGCAGCGGCCGGCCGGCACCGAGGGGCTCACCGAGGAGGAGCTCGCCGCCCTCGTGACCCGCGACGCGATGGTCGGGATCGCCAGCGTCGCCGCTCCGCGCCGATGACCGCCCCGGCGGCTCCGCCGGCTCTGCAGGGCGCGTCGGCGCCGCCACGGAGCAACGGCGAGCTGGTCTTCGCCGAGCCGTGGGAGGGGCGCGCCTTCGGGCTCGCCCTCGCCCTCCACGAGGCCGGCACCTTCACCTGGAAGGAGTTCTCGACCGAGCTCGCCGGCAGCATCGCCCGGTGGGAGCGAGCCCACCCCGCGGATGAGGAGTACTCGTACTACCGGTGCTGGCTCGAGGCTCTCGAATCGCTCCTCGAGGATCGCGGGATCGTCGACCGGGCGGTGACCCTCGACCGCGCCGTGCACCTCCGCGAGCGCCCTGCCGGCCACGACCACCGGCACGACCACCACCACGACCACGGGGGCTGATCCCCGGGCCTGAGCTTCAGTCCTGGTCGAGCGCCGCGAGCGCCGCGCGGAAGGGGCCCAGCGGCGCCTCGGCGACGCCGGCTCCGACCTGGCCGGTCCCGGCGCTGGCGTGCAGGATGCCGGTGGTGATGTGGGGGGTGATGCCGTGCTCGACGACCCGGAGGACGTCGACGCCCAGCGGGGTGCCGCGACTCCCGGCGAAGGGCAGCCGGATCCGGGTGCTGCGGTCGGCTCAGATGCGGTCCATCGCCTCGGTGGCGGCGAGCGCATCGGCCATGGTCCCGCCGAGGAACGCCGCGACCGACGGCGAGCCCGCCGCCGCCGCGCCACCCAGCCCGACGAGCTCGAGCACCGCGCTGTCGCCGATGTCGGGAGCGCCGACCTCGGGACCGTAGCCGGCGTGGTAGAGGGCGTGGCCGATCGGCGGCGCCGCGTCGACGAACCAGCGGTCGCGTCCCGCCAGGCGGATGCCGAAGGTGGTGCCGTTGCGCGCCATCGAGGTGACCACGCTCGAGCCCTCGACCTGCGACGCCCACTCGGTGAGCGAGCGCGCCGCGGCCATGGCGAGGTTGAGGAAGAGGAGGTGGTTCTGAGAGAGGAAGCGCGCGGTCTCCACCCGCTCGGGGCCCTCGACGGCGGCGAGGTGGGGCAGCAGCTGGCGGACGAGCAGGTTGGTGGTCGCCTGGACGCGCACGTGGACGTCGTCGCCCATCTGCACCCCCTGGCCGGCGAGCGACGTGAGGTCGATCGGCCCAGCGGAGCGCACCACCGCGGCGAGCACCGGCCCGACCACGTCGCGCAGCATGCGCAGCCGCTCGATCGCCGCCGGGCTGTCCATGCCGAACCACGGCGCCTCCCCCGGGCCCTGGTTGATGGGCGAGAAGGCGCGGGTGCCGCCCGACGGGTTGTCGACCACCTGGAGCGGCGACGACGGCCCGATCGCCGTCGCCATCGGGACGACGACGCGCTGGTGATTGGCGGGCTGGAGCAGAACGTCTCCGCGGTCGAGCAGCGCGCCCGCCGCCGCCGGGCACTCCGCCCACCCCTCGACCACGACCGCCGCCCGCACCGAGCGGCGCAGCGGGTCGCACATCTCCTCCCAGGCGATCGGCGGCCCGCAGTGGAGCACGGTGCGCCCGCCGAGGTCGGGCAGCACGGACGCGGCGGGTTCGACCGAGGTGAGCATCGGCACCCCCTCATCGAGACGGCGCACCACCTCGGCATTGGCCGCGTCGACCGCTGCGGCGCGAGGGCCGAAGAGGCGGCGGAGCATGGCCACGGTCTCGGCGTCGCCGCCTCCGGGGATGCGCCAGTCGACCTGGACCACGGGACGGCCCTGGCTGCGCACGGCGTCGGCGAGCAGCCCCAGACCGACGTTGACGACCCCGACCTCGGACGGA
>VBHE01000113.1:6832-9263 GCA_005889515.1 Chloroflexota bacterium
GGTGGGATTGCACCAGCGGTGGGGACGGTCGGTGCGGAAGTGCAGCGCGTCGCCGGCGCCGAGCCGGTGGGTCACGCCGTCGACGTCGAAGTCGAGGGTGCCGCGCACCACGAAGACGAGCTCCTCGCCGGGGTGCTCCATCGCCTTGCGCCCGCTGTCGGCATGGGGGCTGACCGTGGCCGCGGCGCCGGCCATGAAGAAGCGCCCGTAGGCGCCGGTGATGCTGCGCAGCTCCAGCCCCGCCTTCGAGGTGTACACCGGACGGCGATGGCCGGCGGGGGTGAAGACGACCGGGCGCTCCACCACGGACGCCTCGTCGACGAAGTACGAGACAGGGCGGTTGAGCGCGGTCGCGAGCTTCATCAGGGTGGCGATGGTCGGCACCATCCCGCTGCGCTCCAGCTTGTGGATCGCGGCGGCGGAGACATCCGACCGCTCGGCGAGCTGCTGCAGCGAGAGGCCCTTCTGCTGGCGCAGCTCGCGGATCTTCGGGCCCAGCGCTGCCGGGCGGGCGCGGTTCGACCGCTCCTTCATCTGCCTCGTCTGCCTCCTGCGTTGAGCCGGGACGGGGGTGCGCAGCGCACCTTGACGCACCGCCTGACCGAGTTATATAAGAGACGCGCCGTTCATTATCGTAAATCGATCGATCATACAGGTGGGCGTTTCGTGCCGACGAGAATCGTCGTGGTCGGCGGTGGCGCGGCGGGGATCGGGGCGGCCGGGGCGGCCCGCCAGGCAGACCCCACAGCGACCGTCACGGTCTTCACCGAGTACGAGGACGTCGCCTACAGCCCCTGCGGCATCCCCTACGTCCACGGCAAGGAGATCCCCACCTTCGAGCAGCTCTTCCTCGCCGGGAAGGAGGCCTACGTCGAGGCGGGGATCGACATCCGGTACGAGACCCGGGTCACCGCCGTCGACACCGGGCGGCGTCAGGTGACCGTGGAGGGCCTGGGTGCCGTCCCCTACGACCGGCTCGTCCTCGCGACCGGCTTCGACTACGCGGATCCCGGGGTCCCCGGCGGCGACCTCGGCGGCCTCTACTACGTGAAGAACATCCGCCGCGCCATGGAGTGGGACAAGGTCCTCGACAGCGTCAGGAGCGCGGTGGTGGTCGAGGCCTCGCCGCTCGGGCTGGAGATGACCACCGCGCTCGCCCACCGCGGGATCACCACCCACCTCGTCGATCCCCATCCCTGGCCGCTCGCCGAGCTCGCCGACCCGGACATCATGCAGCCGGTCGAGGACTCCTGGGGCGAGATGGGGGTGACCACCCACTTCAACACCCGCATCGAGGGTTTCAGCGGAGACGGAACGGTGCGCGCGGTGCGCACCACCGGGGGCGAGATCGAGTGCGACCTCGTCGCCGTCTGCACCCACAAGCAGCCCAACACCCGGCTCGCCGCCGAGGCGGGGATCGAGACGGGCTCGACCGGCGCCCTGGTGGTCGACGAGCGGATGGCCACCTCGGTCGCCGGGGTGTTCGCCGCGGGCGACTGCTGCGAGCTCCCCCATGGGGTCAGCCGGGTGCCGATCGCCTGCCTCACCGGGAGCCACGCATACTCCCAGGGCAAGGTCGCCGGGACCAACGCCGCCGGCGGCGAGCGCAGGTACCAGGCGGTGTACGTCCCCTGGGGGATGGTCGCGGGCAAGTGGATGATCGGCGGCACCTCCTTCGGCGAGACCCTCGCCAAGGCGCTCGGCATCCCCTTCGTCATGGGGGTCGCCGACGGCATCTCCCGCGCCCGCTACTATCCCGGCGTGAAGAAGGTCCGGGTGAAGGTCCTCGCCGAGCCCGCCGGGCACAAGCTCATCGGCGCCCAGATGGTCGGGGGCGAGGGGATCAAGGAGCGCGCCGACTTCCTCGGGGTGGCGGTGCGCACCGGGGTCACCCTCGAGGACCTCGCCACCATGGAGAACGTCTATTCGCCGCCGATCGGCGCCCTCAACGAGCCCATCTCCGTCGCCGCCCAGAACGCCCTCGCCTCGCTGCGCAGATGACCCGGTCCAGGAGCCGGTTCGCCCGCTGGCTGCGCGCCAACTCGGAGCGGTACCTGCTGGAGGACGCCCAGGCGGAGATGGCGCGGCGCTACCTCGGCCGTCCCGGCCCGGCCGGCGAGCGCGGGCTGGTCCCCGCCCTCTGGCGGCACCTCTTCGTCCCCGTCTACCACCGCCTGCCACCGAGGCTGCGCCAGTCGGCGATGGAGGCAATGCCCGGCAGTCACCGGCGCGGCTGGCGGACGCCGCCGTCGCGCTCCCACACCCCCGGCATCTAGAGCCCGCGTACGGCCAAACCTGACAGCAACTGCATTTCTATAGGGAGGTAGAGCCCATGCCCGCCAAGACTGTGAACGTCGCCAGGCCCGCCGAAGGCGAGGTGATGTACAACGTCGACGAGAAGATCTTCGAGGACATCAAGGCCAAGCCCGGG
>VBHE01000114.1:0-9786 GCA_005889515.1 Chloroflexota bacterium
GCTCTTCTGGATCGACGAGTACCACATCGACGGCCTGCGCGTCGACGCGGTCGCGTCGATGCTCTACCTCGACTATTCCCGCAACCACGGGGAGTGGCTGCCCAACCCGTTCGGTGGGCGGGAGAACCTCGAGGCCATCGACTTCATCCGGGAGACGAACGCGGTCGTGCACCGCGTCCACCCCGGGGTCATGATGATCGCCGAGGAGTCGACCTCGTGGCCGGCGGTGTCACGGCCCACCCACCTCGGCGGGCTCGGCTTCGGCTTCAAGTGGAACATGGGGTGGATGAACGACACCCTGGTCTACTTCACCAAGGAGCCGGTGCACCGGCGCTGGCACCATCACCAGCTGACCTTCGCGCTGCTGTACGCCTTTCACGAGAACTTCATCCTCCCGCTCAGCCACGACGAGGTGTCGCACGGCAAGCGCTCGCTGCTCTCGAAGATGCCCGGTGACCGCTGGCAGCAGTTCGCGAACCTGCGTGCGCTCCTCGCCTGGATGTGGGCGCACCCCGGTCGCCAGCTGCTCTTCATGGGCGGCGAGATCGCCCAGCGCCGCGAGTGGCGAGCACCGCGGTGTGCAGGACCTCGTCCGCGTCCTCAACCACACCTACCTCGGCGAGCGCGCGCTCTGGGAGCGCGACTTCGACTGGAGCGGCTTCCGCTGGCTCGACTGCGACGACGCCGACAACAGCGTGCTCTCCTTCGCGCGGCTCTCCACCGACGGCTCACGCATGCTCGCCTGCGTCGCCAACCTGACCCCGGTCGTGCGTCACGGCTACCGCGTCGGCGTGCCCGCCGGCGGCCGCTGGACGGAGGCGCTCAACACCGACGCCGCGCACTTCGGCGGTAGCGGCATGACCAATGGCGACGTCGACGCCGAGCCCGTCCCCTGGGGCGACCAGCCCTGCTCCGTGGCCCTGACGCTGCCGCCGCTCGGGGTCCTCTGGCTGGTCCCCGAGCACCAGCGCTGAGCTCTCAGTCGATCCGCTCGCGCAGCTGGGGAAACACCTTGGAGATACTTGGTCTCGAGCGGCAGCGCGAAGAACGCCCGCGCGGCGGCCTCGAGCCGGGTCAGGCGAGCGGCCGGGACCCCGTGCCCGGCGACGTAGAAGAAGCCGCTCGCCCGGCAGGCCGCCTCGATCTCCGCGGCGACCGCCTCCGGCGGCCGGGAGATGTCGATCACCGGGAGCGAGGGACGCGGGCGGCTCATCGCGGCGGACCGTAACGGAGCACCACGCTGACGACACCCCGCGGGATCCGGCGGGTAGAGTGCGCTGCGTGAACCGTTTCACCCGCGTCCCCGATCGTCCCGTGCCCCCGCTCCCCGCGGCCGTGGACGCGCTCGTCCCGGTCGCCGACCTGTTCATGCTGGTGATGATCTCCCGCCCCGCGACCGGGTCGCTGCGGCGGACCTGGGTGACCCCCGCGACCCTGTACCTGAGCGTGGCGATGCTCGTCCTCGGACTGGCCCTCGCCGTCCGCCTGCTCGGCGGCGGGACCGCGGCGCGCATCGGCGGTGCGCTCCTCGTCCTCCTCGCCGCCGGCGGCGGCGCCGTGGCCGCGGTGGGGTTGGCGCAACGCCGTTCGGCCTGAGCCGTGACCCCGCACCCGCCACGGACAGCGTCACGGCGAGGTAGGAGGGATTACCCTTCCGGCACGGAGGTGACGGAGATGGCGGAGCGCAGAACCCACACGGTCATCGGCGGGGGCGGCGTGAGGCTCCACGTCGAGGAGACGGGCAATCGCGGGGGACCCGCGGTCCTCTTCATCCACGGGTACTCCCAGTGCCGGCTGGCCTGGCGGCGGCAGATGGACTCGGACCTCGCCGCCGACCTGCGGCTGGTCGCCCTCGACAACCGCGGCCACGGCCTCTCGGAGAAGCCGCGGCACGCGTATGCCGACTCGCGGCTCTGGGCCGACGACGTCCGGGCGGTGATCGACACCCTGGAGCTGGACCACCCGATCCTCTGCTGCGCGTACGGGGTCGTCATCTGCGACTACGTCCGGCACCACGGCGAGAGCGCGGTCGCCGGCTACAACATGGTGTCGGGGCTGACCCGGCTCAACGTCCCGGAGGCCGTGGGCACGCTCAGCGAGGACTTCCACCGGCTGGTTCCCGGGCTCCACTCGACCGACGTCGAGGCCGCCGTCGGCGCGCTCGTCTCCCTGATCCGGCTCTCGACGGCCGTCGAGCCGCCGGCGGAGGAGCTCACAAGGACGCTCGGATACAACGTCCTCGTGCCCCCGCAGGTGCGGGAGGCGCTGTCCCACCGCCGGCTGTGGAATGACGACGTGCTCCGCGGGATGCGCAGGCCCGCCCTCGTCACCCACGGTGAGCGGGACGCGATCGCCCTCGTCGACGCCACCGCCCGGGTGCACGCCGCGCTGCTCCCGAACGCGCGGTTGTCCCTCTATCCCGACGCCGGGCACGCGCCCTATCTCGAGGATCCGGAGCGCTTCAACCGGGAGCTGCGCGAGCTCGCCCTCTCCGCCGTGCGGGAGGCGGCGCCGGTCCCGGCCGGGGCCGGCTGACCGGGCGGTCGAATCAGCGACGATCCGTCCGCCCGGCGGACGCGGGGCTGAGCAGGGCCCACACGAAGAGCAGCGCCAGGATCAGCTGCATGACGAGCAGGGTGCTCATGGCCGCGAGTACCGGGTGGCGGCGGCGACGAGCGCGTCGAGCCGCTCCTCCCTGCGGGCCGCACGCTCGCACGCCCACACCGCCTCGATGAGCTCGGCGAGCTGGGCGTCCAGCCTGTCGCCGTGGTCCGCCGTCTGCCCCGAGTTCGCCGTCGTCCTGGCCGCCATCTCCGTGCCCTCTCACTCCCTCGTCCCAAGGTGGAATGTCGACCACGATAGGAGGGGCCGCTGAGAGCGCCCTGAGCCGCCGCTGAAGGAACGCTGAGGGATACGCGCCGGGTGCTATGAAGTGCGGCATGGCAACGCTGACCGACCTCCTCGAGAGCCGGCGGAGCACCCGCAGGTTCGACCCCGACCGCGACGTCGCGGCCGACGTCCTCGAGCGCGTGCTGCGAGCGCCGCTGACGATGCCGCACGCGGGCAACACCTACGACTGGCGGGCGGTGGTCCTGAGCCGCCGCGACCGCGACCCCGACAGCTGGCCGCGGGTCTTCGAGGCGCTGCTCGGCCAGAGCTACGTCGACGAGGCAGCGGTGGTGATCGTCTGGGCGGTGCAGCCGGGGTGGTGGGCGGAGAACTACCGTCGCAACATCGCCGATCTCGTCGAGCGCCGGCTTCTCGATCCGGAGCGCGCCGGCTCGCTCCTCGAGCTGGCCGGCGCGGGCCCCGAGACCGAGCTTCCGCTTGGGACCGCGCTCGCCGGCGAGGCGATGATGGGCCTCGCCGCCGCGATGCTCGTCGCCATCGACGCCGGGCTGGGAGCCACGGTCACCGCCTGCCGGCCGGCGATGCTCGCCCGGGCCCTCGGCCTGCCGGAGGGGTGCTCGCCCTCGGCCATCCCGTGGGCGGCCCGCCGGGCCGGCCCGCCAAGCCGGAGATCCAGGACGTCTACTTCCGCACCCGGTGGGGTGAGGCCCTCGGCCCGCTCGATCAGCGCTGATCGACCGCGGCGACCGCCCCGATGAGCTCGGCGGTCCGCTCGAGCACCGTCTCCATGTGGTCGTGCGGCTCGTCGAGAAGGGTTCGGGCGACCACGGCGACCACCGCGCGATGGGGGTCGAGGAAGTCGAAGACGAGGTCGCCGTTGCTCCGCGCGAGCATCATCGCGGCGAGGTAGTCCTTCGCCCGGAGCACGAACCCGCGGTCGGGAGCCCCCGCCCGGTGAGTCGTGTAGCCGGCGTACCAGGCGCGCGCCTCGTCGACGAGCGCCGCCGTCGCCTCCGGCCGGCTGAAGGCGACGAGCAGGAAGTGCGCGAGGGCGAGGCCGACGTCGAAGGCGGGATCGCCCCACTTCGCGCACTCGAAGTCGAGCTTGGTGACCGCGTCGCCGTGGACGAGGATGTTCTTCGGGGTGATGTCGTAGTCCACCAGCGCGGACGCGTGCGCGCGGTCGCGATCGAGGATCGTGTCGAGGACGTCCCGGAGGTCAGGGCAGGCGCCGGCGACGCTCCGGATGGTCTGATCGCGCAACGCGAAGCCGGGGTTGGTGGCGAAGCGCCGGGCCAGGGATCGGTCGCCGCCGGTTCTCTCGTGGAGCCGCGCGGCGTAGGCGCCGACCCTGCGGGCGGCGGCGGGATGGCAGCGTCCCGCCATGAGCTCGTCCTGGTACAGGACGGCGGCGCGGGGCGCCGCGCTCATCACGGTCACGTGGGCGACGGTGTCGTGGACGAGCATCTCGGGGATGGGGCAGTCCGGACCGAGCGACCGGCGGATCGCGACCATGGCTCGCGCCTCCATCTCCGAGCGCCGGATGCCGGCGCGCAGCACGGTGCGGGACGACTCTGCGAGCGCCTGCTTGACGACGTACTCACGGCCGTCTGCGGTCACCCGGAAGACGCTGTTGATGAAGCCCCCCGACAGCGGCTCGACCTCGACCGGGCCGGCGTCGCTCACCACGCAGCGGGAGGCCAGGTACGCGCCCACGGTGCTGACGTCGAGAGGCGGCACGAAGACCCCTATCGGAGCTCCGTCCTCAGCGCGACCGAACGGGTGATCATGCTCCCCACCGGCGAGGTGCGGGTCACCCGGTCGGTGAGCTCCTGGAGCTCCTCCGGGCTCGCCTCGGGCGCGGTCAGCCGCACCGTCGCCCGGACCTCGGTGCACCCGGGCCACACCTCGTCGGGGTCGCGCAGGCCGAAGAAGCCCTGGAGGTCGAGGTCACCCTCGACCTCGATCTCCACACCCTCGAGCCGGATCCCGGCCAGGGCCGCGTGGGCGACGAAGCCGGAGGTGAGGCAGGACCCGTAGGCGCCGAGAACCATCTCGACCATGTTCGGGCCGGCGTCGGAGCCGCCCATCGATGCCGGCTCGTCCATGGTGACGGTGTGCGCCCGATCCCTCCGGCGGATCGTGGCCTCGCTGCGGAAGCCGCTCCGCCACTCGGTGGACGCCCTGCAGACCGTCCTGCCCACCTGCGGGTCGGCCCGGACCCTGTCGATCAGGCTCGTCAGCCGCTCCTGGTCGAAGCCGAGATCCACCTTCACGAGCGGGAGTCTAGGCGTAGCTCAGCTGGGCGTACCAGTCCCCCCGCCCCTGGGGGGTGAGGTCGAGGATGTTCCACACCGGCGAGAGCAGGTCGAGGCCCCGCTCCATGACGTCGTCGGCCATCCGCGGGTGCGCCGTGTAGAAGTGCCGCACCGCGCCGTCGCGATCGCGGGTGAACACCGAGATCGTCGAGTCCTGGTTCCCGTCGGCGTCCTCGCTGCCGAGGTCGCGCTTGAAGGTGCCGTCGCCGCAGCTGAGCAGGCGCAGGTCGCGCCAGCCCCGGTCGCGCGCGTGGGCGCGCAGGGTCGCGGGATCGGCGGCGGCGGCGATGACGAGGTCGGCGTTCTGGCCGACGTGCCGGGCGACCGCGTTGTATCCGTCGATCCACATCGTGCACATCGGGCAGGGGCTGGTCTGCCGCTTGCCGAGCATCAGGTGGTACACGACCAGCGACCGCCCCGGTGCGGTGAACAGCTCGCTGAGTCGCACGCTGCGCACCGGCGTGTCGCCGGCGTCGAGGTCCTCCGGCCCCTCGAGGAACACGTAGTCCTCGACCACCGGACCCCGGGGCAGTCCGCGGCGCATCTCCGCGACCCGCTCACTCTGACGCATCAGCTCGAGCTCGGCGATGCGCAGCGCCTCGCGCTGCTCGCGGTACTCGGTGGATTCGCCGCTCAGCTCCATGTATCGCATGCCGTCCTCCGAATGTGAGCGGGATCCGGACACCCGTTGGCGTCATCATCCCCGCCATGGCCTGTGACTGGATGCTCGTCGACGGCTCGAGCGTGATCTTCCGCGCGTTCCACGGGGTGCCGACGACCGTGCGCGCGCCCGACGGGCGGCCGGTCAACGCGGTCATGGGCATTCTCGACCGGCTGGGCCGGCTCATCGCCGACCGCCGGCCGCACCGGGTCGCGGTCGCGGGCGACGAGGACTGGCGGCCCCGGTGGCGGGTCGACCTGCTCCCCGAGTACAAGGCCCACCGGGCGGCGGAGCCGGTGCCGCCGGCGCTCATCCCCCAGCTGCCGGTGATCGACGCCTTCCTCGGCGCCATCGGGATCGACGTCGTCGGGGCACCCGACTACGAGGCGGAGGACGTGATCGCGACCTGGGCCGCGCTCGCGTCCGGAAGCGTCGAGATCGTCAGCGGTGACCGCGACCTCTTCGCCCTCGTCGAGGATCCGCGGGTGCGGGTCCTGTACCCCGAGCGGGGCGGGCTCGCGGTCGTCGACGAGGCGGAGGTGACGCGGCGGTACGGCATTCCGGGGCGCTGCTACGGCGACTTCGCGATCCTCCGGGGGGACCCGTCCGACGGGCTGCCCGGGCTCCGTGGGGTCGGAGCGGTGGGCGCGGCGCAGCTGATCCGCCGCCACGGCGACGTTGCGGCGCTGCTCCGCGACGGCCACCTCGCCGACCGGGATCGCGACTACCTCGAGCGGGCGACGCGGGTCGCGCGACCCGCCTCGCACCTCGAGCTGGGGCTCCCCGAGGGGCGCCGCGACGCCTACCCGGCCGACGCCGCGGCGCTCGACGCGCTCGTCGAGCGCCACGGCCAGCGCGGCGCCTGCGAGCGCCTGCTCCAGGCGCTCGCCCTCGACCGCTGACGGAGTCACGCGCCGGCGGCGGCCGGCTCCGGCATGAGGCCGAGCTGGGTCATGAAGTCGACCCGGTCGAAGTACAGGCGATACGACGTCATCCGGCCTCCGCCCTCGGTGGTGTGGGTTCCCTCGATGAGCTCCCGCGCACTCGCCATCCCAGCTCCTCCACGCACCCTCCCGATCCGTCAGGAGCGGCCGGGAGGGTGGTTCAGGACGAGGATGTTCCCGCGCGCACGAGAGCCTGGTCAAGACAGCGTCAAGCGCAGTGAAGCCCTCGGGCCTGCCGCTCCGCCGGCGGCAGGCCCGAGACCCCTCCTCGGGACTAGTCGTCTCCACCTTCCTCGTCGCGATCACGGTCCCTGGCGACGACCGACACCGCGTCGAGATAGGTGCCGTAGCTGTTGCTGACGCCGGCGTCGCTGAAGGCGAAGCGGGTCGTCGACCCGGTCGCCGTGACCGTGAAGCTGAAGCTCCTCCAGACGGTGTGGGTGAGGCCGGTGCCGTCCGCCTGCTCGGTGTCGATCAGCCTGCCGTTCCACCAGGTCTGGAGGATGTTGTCGGCAGGGCCGGTGCCGGGCCGCGCGGAGAACTCGAAGGAGAGCCGGTACCGCTCACCCTTGACCGTGGCCAGGTCCTGGTGGATGCCCGTCGAGCACGTCGAGTCGAGCTCGGTGAACTGCCGTCCCTCGAAGGGAGTACCGGCCACGTTGTTCTGTATCTCGATGCCGCAGGTCCTGGGGCCGTTCTCGGTCCAGCCCGGGATCGGAGCATGGAAGATCGCGAAGCTGTGGAACGGGATCGACGGCAGTTCGAAGCCGCCGTTGGTCACCAGCTCGGTCGTCGACGCGCCCGCGATCGTGCGCTGGACGAGGACCCCCATCGCCACTGTGGCGATCGCGATCACGATGGCCACAACCCGCCGTCTCCTGGGCATGCGTTCTCCCCTTCATGCCCCCACCCTTCGGCTGGTGAATCGTCCCCTCCCTCGACGCACGCGAGTCTGGGGAAATTGTCAATATCTGTCAACTACCGCGGACCGCGACCTCAGAGCGGCGCGAGGCGTCCCACGGTGTCGGAGGCGCACTCGTACGCCTGTCCGACGCGGAGTACCGTCGCCTCGTCGAGGGGACGGCCGATGACCTGCATCCCCAGGGGAAGGCCGCCGGCGTCGAAGCCGACGGCCAGCGAGAGCGAGGGCAGCCCGGTGAGGTTCGCGGGCAGGGTGAGGCGCACCAGCGCCTGGGTGATGTCCTCGGTGACCCCGCCCGGCCAGGGGATCATCGCGGTGCCGACCACCGGCGCGGCGAGGGGCACCGTGGGGGCGATCAGCACGTCGATGTCCGCGAACATCTCCGCCCAGCCCTGCTGGATCAGGGTGCGAACGCGCAGCGCGCGGAGGTAGTCGGTGGCGAGGACGAGCTCGCCCGCCTCGAGGAAGAGGCGCACGTCCGGCGCGTAGAGGTCGCCCCTCTCCCGCAGCGCCTCCTGGTGGTAGGCGCTCGCCTCGGGGAGGATGATCGCCCAGCCGGCGGCCATCATCGCGTCCGCATGCGGGATGGTGACCTCCTGCAGCCGGGCGCCGAGCCCCTCGAGCACGCTGGCGGCGCCCCGCACCGCGGCGGCGACGTCGTCACTGACGTGGTCGAAGAAGTGGTTGACGGGGACGCCGACTCGCAGGCCGGCGATGCCGCCGTCGAGGCCCGCGGTGTGGTCGGGGACGGGCGCGTGGAGCGTCGACGGGTCGAGCGGGTCGGCGCCGGCGATGGCGTTCAGCACCAGCGCGCAGTCGCGCACGTTGCGGGCGAGCGGGCCGACGTGGTCGAGCGACCAGGAGAGCGGCGCGATGCCGCGCTTCGACGACCGGCCGTAGGTGGGCTTGAGCCCGACGGTGCCGCAGAGCGCGGCGGGGATGCGGATCGATCCGCCGGTGTCGGTGCCGACCCCGACCATGCACGTGCCCGCGGCGAGCGCCGCCGCCGAGCCGCCGCTCGAGCCGCCGGGGATGCGGCGGACGTCCCACGGGTTGCGGGTGGTCGGGGTGATCGCCCCGTAGGCGAACTCGTGGGTGTGGGTCTTCCCGACCATCACCATGCCCGCCGCGAGCAGGTGCTCGACCACGACGGAGTCGCGGTCGGGGACGTTGCCCTCGCGCACCTTCGAGCTCGACGTCGTCGGCACACCGGCGGTGTCGCAGAGGTCCTTGACACCGAGGGGGATCCCGTGGAGCGGGCCGCGGTGGCGGCCGCCGGCGATCTCCTCCTCGGCGCGGCGCGCAGCGGCGCGGGCGAGGTCGGCGGTGACGCACGCGAAGGCGTTGATCGCGCCCTCGGTGGCGTCGATGCGGCGGAGCACGGAGTCGACGAGCTCCACGGGTGACAGCCGTCGCGCCGCGATCTCGGCGGCGGCGGCGCCGAGGCTGAGCGCGTAGGGCTCCACGCTCAGCGACTCCAGCGGGGGTCGAAGGCCGTCGCCGGGGGCGTCTCGCCGAGCCGCACCGGGTCCATCAGGTCGATGAGCGCGTAGACGAGCTCGACGGTGGGACCGACGATCTCCAGGCGCTCCGGGCTCAGGGGGAGGCGGGCCGCGCGCGCGGCGTGCGCGGCGGCCTCGCCGCTGAACGGTCTGGGCGCAGAGCTCATCTCATCCTCCGGCGGCGCGACGGCGGTCGGCGAGGAGCTCGCCCGCCTGCATGTACTCGGTCGCTTCGAACTCGGCCAGCCACACCCGGATGGACTCGAGGGGAGCGCCGATCGAGGAGTGGACCGCGTCGGTGATGGCGCTGAGCAGCGCGCGCTTCTGCGCATCGGTCCGCCCGGCGGCGAGGTTGACCTGGATCAGGGGCACGGCGTGAACCTCCGTGTGGGGCCGGTCAGGAGTCTGCGCCCGCCCGCCCACTCCCGGCGCGCCCGCGCATGACGACGAGCGCGCCGGCGGCGAAGATGGCGACGGCGACCCCGAGCGCGGCGAGGATGAGACCGGTGTGGTCGTCGCCGGTCGCCACCGGCACCGTGGTGCTGGTGACCACGAGGGCGACGTTCGCGAGGTCGCCGAGCATCGCGGT
>VBHE01000114.1:9799-10176 GCA_005889515.1 Chloroflexota bacterium
GGCCTGCCGGGTCTGAAGCCTCATCCATTGCCCGGACTCGAAGCGCTCGAGCACCGCCTGGGGCGTCCCTGCCGGGCCACGGAGGACCACCATCGCCTGGTGTCCGGGGCGGAGGCTGAGCGGCGTCCCCCCCGCCGAGACGGTGAAGGAGTACACGTTCCCGTCGAGGGGGCCGTCGAGTGGGAGCACGCTGGGCGGTGGGGCGCACTCGATCACCACCCGGATCGTGACCGTCCCGGCGGGCAGCGCGAACGCTCCCAGCGAGGCGAAGAGCTGCGCCTGCGGCGGGAGCTCGCCCGTGGAATCGTCGATCGGCGGGCTCTGGCCGTTCACCACCCTCAGGTTGTGATCCACCCTCGCCGGCGGCCGCGCCGTCG
>VBHE01000115.1 GCA_005889515.1 Chloroflexota bacterium
TGTTGGTCGCCTCGGGGTAGAAGCTCGCCAGCGCCCCGACGGTGGAGAGCAGGATCCCCATCGGGTGGGCGTCGTGGTGGAACCCGTCCATGAAGCGCTTGATGTTCTCGTGGACGAGGGTGTGCATCGTGATCTCGTGGGACCAGTCCCCGTACTGCTCCTCGGTGGGCAGCTCGCCGTGCACGAGCAGGTAGGCGGTCTCCAGGAAGTTGCTCTTCTCCGCGAGCTCCTCGATCGGGTAGCCGCGGTAGAGGAGGATGCCCCGGTCACCGTCGATGTAGGTGATCCGGCTGATGCACGACGCCGTGTTGAGGAAGGCGGGGTCGTAGGAGACCAGGCCCTGGGTGTCGTCGTCCGACACCTTGACCTGCTGCAGGTCGGTCGCCCGGATGGCGCCGTGGGTGATCGGCAGCTCGTAGGTCCTGCCGGTGCGGTTGTCGGTGACCGAGAGGCTGTCGGGCATCACGACGAGTGTAGGCCGTCGAGTTGGGCGGCGTGCTGCTCGAGGTGCCCCACGAGGAAGTCCTCGACGATCTGAGTCACCGTCATCGGGCCGAGCGTGGGATGGATCCCCCGCCGCTCCCAGGCGTCGGGCTCGAGCCGCAGCAGGAGGTCGCGGAGCGCCATGGACTCCTGCCGCACGGTTCGCATCAGCGCCGCCGGGGCCTCCTGGCGGCGGCGCTCGATCTCGCCGAGGCGGTGCCTGTCGGCGGCGGTGCGGCCGAACCCCGGGGGCTCGTCGGCGGCGAGGATGGTCCCGACCTCGACGATCCAGTAGGGGATGAACTCGGCGAGGTGGGCCCAGACCTGCCCCTGATCCCAGCGATCGCCGGTGCGCGGGTCGGCGTCGGTGAGCCCCTCGTGAACATGCTCGGTGTGGGCGTCGAGCCGGCTCACCGCCGCGTCGAGGCGGCTCACGAAGCCGTCGGCGGGGGTCACGGGTCCAGGCCCTCGCGGAGCGGCCGCAGCGGGCGGCCCTCGATGACGGGGTTGCGCAACCGGCCCAGCCCCTCCACCTCGAGCTCGACCGTGTCGCCGGGGCGCAGCCAGGGATAGGCGTCGCCGCCGTGGACGAGGGAGAGCTCGAGGATGCAGCCGGTGCCGCAGGTGCCGCTGCCGACCACGTCGCCGGCGGCGAGCTCGGTGCCGCGCGAGGCGTAGGCGAGCATCTCCCCGAAACTCCAGTACACGTCGGACCAGAGGGCGCGAGAGTACTCCGTGCCGTTGACCCGTGCGGTCATCGCCAGGTCGTAGCCGCAGCCGGAGCGCCGGTCGCCGATCTCGTCGGGGGTGACCAGGATGGGGCCGAGGCTGGTGGCGAAGTCCTTCCCCTTCACCGGCCCCATGCTCAACTTCATCTCCCGCCGCTGCAGGTCGCGCGCGCTCCAGTCGTTCATCACGCAGTAGCCGGCGATCCGCGCCTCTGCCTCGTCGGGGTCGAGGTCGCCGCCGCCGCGTCCCACGATCGCGGCCACCTCGAGCTCGAAGTCGAGCTCGGCGCAGCCGGGGGGGACCGCCACCGGCTCGCCGTCGCCGACCAGGGCACGAGGGTTGCTGAAGTAGAAGACCGGCAGCCGGTACCAGTCCGGGTCCATCTCCAGGCCGCGCCGCTGGCGGGCGGTGCGGACGTGCTGCTCGAAGGCGTAGAAGTCGCGGAGCGTGGGCGGCACCGGCACCGGCGGGAGCAGCCGCACCGCGTCGATCTCGACCACCTCGTGCGGATCCCGGATCGCCGCGCTCCCGGCGGTCGCGAGCCGCTCGCCGTCGTCGCCGAGGAGGTCGATCAACCGGGTCCGCCCGGCGAGCGCGTGAAGCATGTCCCCGACGACGACCCCGACCCGGTCGAGGTCCGATCCCGGATGGCGGTAGGTGGCAAGGCGCATCGGCGGCGATGATAGGCCTCCCGTCCCATCGGTCAGAACCGGATAATGTGGGCCGGCGGGCGCCCGGGTCACGACCCGGGCGTCGTAGAGCGGGGGATGCGCCTGCGGGGTGGGCGCGGGAGGTGTTCACGTGGGGCTCTGCTTCGACCTGCCCCTGGGGTTCGACGCGGCGGCCGCCGCCGCGGCCCGCGCGGAGGCCGAGGGTGTCGACGGGCTGTGGACGGTGGAATCCGATCACGACCCGTACCTTCCGCTGGCGCTCGCCGCCGTCGCGACCCGGCGGCTGGTGCTCGGGACCGCCATCTCGGTGGCCTTTCCGCGCAGCCCCATGGTCCACGCGATGACGACCTGGGACCTCCACCGTCTCGCCCCCGGGAGGGTGGTGCTCGGCCTCGGCAGCCAGGTCAAGGGCCACAACGAGCGCCGCTTCTCGGTGCCCTTCGACCGCCCGGCGGCTCGGCTGCGCGAGATGGTGATCGCGATCCGGGCGATCTGGCGCTGCTGGCAGGATGGCGTCCCCCTCGACCACCAGGGCGAGTTCTACACCCTCACCCTGATGACCCCGTTCTTCAACCCGGGGCCCGTCGACGGGGTGCCGCCGCCGCCGATCTACCTCGCCGCGATCAACCCGGGGATGATCAGGGTGACCGGCGAGGTCGCCGACGGCCTCCACCTCCATCCCCTCACCTCGGCCGAGACCCTCGACCGCTTCACCCTGCCGAAGCTCCGCGAGGCGGCGGCCGCCGCCGGCCGCGATCCGGGGGAGATCGTCCTCGTGGCCCCGGCGATGCTCGCCACCGGCCGCAGCCACGCCGACGTGAACGCCGCCCGGGAGCGGCTGCGCGGCCAGATCGGCTTCTACGGGAGCACCCGCACCTACCGGCCGCTGCTCGAGGTCCACGGCCGCGCCGCCCTCGCCGACCGCCTCCACGAGCTCTCGGTGGCGGGCCGCTGGGACGAGCTCGCCGGCAACGTCGACGACGAGCTCCTCGACGCCTTCTCGATCGCCGCGACCTGGGACGAGCTCCCCGAGGCGATGGTCCGGCGCTACGCGGGGAGGGTCCAGCGCGTCGTGCCCTACGGGCGGCTCGACCCCGAGGCGCCCTGGGGGGAGATCGCAGCCGCCGTCCGCGCCGGCGCCGAGCGGGTGGAGGTGACCGCATGAGCCTCGCCGTCACCGCCGCGGGCGAGGCCACCCGCGATCGCATCCTCCGCCTCGCCGACGCCCTCTTCGCCGAGCACGGCTACGCCCGGGTCTCGATGCGCCTGGTGGCGACCGCCGCCGGGGTCACCAAGCCGGCCCTCTACTACCACTTCCGCAACAAGGACGCGCTCTTCGAGGAGTGCGTGCTCTCCACCCAGCAGCGGATGGGGGCGATGCTCCGCGAGGCGACCGCGTCGGTCGGCTCCCTCGAGGACCGGGTCACCGCGGTCGCCCAGATCCTCCTCACCGGAACCCCCCACCACCCGGTGCTCATCCAGAACGACATCGCCGAGCACCTCCCCGCCGAGGTCCGCGAGCGCCTCGACCGCGGCTTCCAGGAGAACGTCATCGCCCCCCTCGCCGGCCTCTTCGCCGACGCCGGCACCCGGGGGGAGATGCGCCCGCAGGTCAGCGACGAGGTGGCTGCGACGAGCATCCTGGGGGTCTGCATGGCCTTCCTGCCGGTGGCGCCCCCCGGCGCCGGCGGGGTGGGAGAGCCGCCGAGCGCGGCGAAGATCGCCGACGTCGTGCTCCACGGGGTGAGCGGACGGCCGCCGGGCCCGTGAGCGGGCACGTCCGGGTCGTGCTGCTCCGTCACGGCCAGACCGAGTGGAGCCGCGCGGGCAGGCACACCGGGCGCAGCGACGTCCCCCTCGACGAGGGCGGCCGGCGCGACGCCCGCACGGCGGGCGCCGCGGTCGGCGGCGTCGAGTTCACCCGGGTGCTGGTCAGCCCGCTCCTCCGCGCCCGGGAGACCGCCGAGCTCGCCGGCCTGCGCGGGCCGGTCGAGCTCTGCGACGACCTCATGGAATGGGACTACGGCGAGTACGAGGGCCGCACCACCGCGGAGATCCGCGCGGACCGGCCCGGCTGGACGATCTGGAACGGCGGGGTGATCGGCGGCGAGACCCTCGAGGAGGTGGGCCGCCGCGCCGATCGGGTGGTGGCCCGGCTGCGGGAGCTCGAGGGCGACGTCGCCGTCGTCGCCCACGGCCACATGCTCCGCGTTCTCGCCGCCCGGTGGTGCGGGCTGGAGCCCGAGGTCGCGCGGAGCCTGTCGCTCCTCCCCGCGACGATCTCGCGTCTCGGGTACGAGCACGGCACCCCGACGATCACCCTGTGGAACAGCCGCTGCGCGGAGTAGGAGCTAGCGCGCCGGGCCTCCCGTGAGCGGAGCGCTCGAGAAGTCGGCGCACACGGTGGACTGATACTCGCCTGCGCCGGGGGAGCTCACCCGGATGCCGCCGAGAGGGCTCGCAGCGTGACGTTCACCCGGTGACGCAGCCATACCCCCGAACGTCCGGGGTCATCCCCAGCGGGGCGAGAGCCGTGACCAGGGCGACGCGCTGCTCGTCCTCCGACATCCCCCCGTCGATCACGGTCACCTCCGCCGAGGGGGCGATGCCGGCGACGCGACCCCGCTGCCGCCGGTCCGCGCACACGATGAGGTCGGCCGCTGCCATGGAGTCGCGGTACCCGGCGTCCTCGGCGTCGCCGTCGAACCGGCCGTCGACGACGACAACGGAGCGGGCGAGAGGCTGTGTGGAGAGGAACAGGCCGCGGACCGGCGGCATGGCCGCGGCGAACGAGGTGGTGACCACGACCCCGTAGTGATGCCGGCGCTCGCCGAGCCACGGTTCCAGCTCCTCACCCGGCCAGGCGAGCTCGATGCCCAGGTCGAGGAGCGGCGGCGCCGCCTCCTCGGCTCCGTCGGCGTCCAGGGCGAGATGGGTGATGCGGGCTCGCGGCCACAGCCGGCCCAGGTCGTGGACGAGGCGGCGCAGGAATGGTTGACGGGAGTCGGGGACGAAGTCACCCACGATGAGGATGCGCTCCGCGCAGCGGATGTCGCGACCCGGGAGCACGTCGCGAGGCTCCCAGTGCGCGGGCGCGGCCGGGCGCCGGGCGAGCAGCCGTCGCCATCGGCTCTCGAAGAGGGGGCGGTTGCGGGCGAGCAGTGAGGCGATGCGGTGACGGTCGGTGGACGCGCCTCCGGCATGCGAGACGTTCGACCCCGGTTGACAGACCACCCGCAGACCCTGCGACCACCACCGGAGACAGAGGTCGACGTCCTCGTAGTAGGCCGGGGCGAAGGCGGGATCGAATCCCCCGGCATCGACGAAGGCGGAGCGGCGCACCAGCAGGCAGGCGGCGGATGCGTAGTCGACGTCACGGCGGAAGCGAAACTCGGGGCGGTCCGCCTGCTGACCGGCGCCGTATGGCCAGACCTCGCCGTCCCCCCAGACGATGCTCCCGGCCTCCTGGACGGTCCCGTCGAGGTGGAGCAGGCGGGGAGCCACGGCGGCGACGTCGGGCTCGTGATCGAGGATGTCGCGCAGCGGCGGAAGCCACCCCGGCTGGACGAGCGCGTCGGTGTTCAGGAGCAGCAGGTGGGGTGCGCGCGCGTGCAGCGCCGCCTGGTTGACGGCCGGGCCGAAACCCAGGTTGGTGGGATTGCGGAGCACGGTGGCACCGTCCACCGACTCCAGGCCGGCGAGGGTGCCGTCCTCCGAGGCGTTGTCGGTGACGATCAGCTCGTAGAAGGGGTCGGTGTGCTCGACGAGCGCGGCGAGGGCGCGCTCCGTCCACTCCCACGCGTTGAAGGTCACCATCAGCACCGAGACATCCGGCGCCTCGGCCCGGGGAACCGCCAGCCGCCTCACCGCCGTCGCTCGCGGACGCGCGCCAGGGTGTCGCGGACCGGCTGCGTGTACCGCCAGGTCCGCGAGCCGACGATGAGGTCGTTGGCCGTCCTCGCCGCTCGCAGCTCGGCGCGGAGGCGGTCGGCCTCCTCGCGCAGCGCGCGGACCTCCTCCTCGAGATCGCGGACCGCCCGGTCGCGCTCGGACTGGAGGGCGCGCCGCTCGGCGAAGAGCCGCCGTCCGAGAGACTCGCACGCCTCGCGCAGAACCCCGACGGCGTCGAGGGGCGGGCGGGTCACCGGCGTCCTCGCCATGCCGGCGAGCGCCGCCGCCGCGAGGCGGTCGAGATGGCCGTCGACCCGGGCGATGACGCCGCCCGCGTCGGGACGCGGCGCCGAGGGTGCGCACAGGCCGCGCAGCGCCGCCCCGATCTCCTCCTCGGGCGGGTGGGCGATGCCGAGCTCGTCGAGGAGCGCCCCGCCGGGCGGGCCGGGGTGCGCGAACGCCGCCGCGGGGATGCCGAGGGCGGCGGCGAGCCAGAGCCCGTTCCCCGGGGGGCCCGCATACGCGCTCGAGGTCGCGATCACCGCGGCGTGCGGCAGCGGCCGTCGAGGGCCCGCTCCAGCGCCGCCGCGAACTCGTCCTCACCGTCGAGGCGCCCGGACGCCACCAGCTGCACCGACACCTCGCCACCGTCGACCCGGGCGATCAGGGCGGTGGCGAGCGCGTCGACGCGGGACAGCAGAGCGCGGTCGCCGGCGACGGTGAGGACTCGGCCGGTGTCCCATGCGGACCCCAGCAGCCGCAGGAGACCGGCTCGCGCCTCCAGCAGGCGCTCGTCG
This sequence comes from Chloroflexota bacterium, assembly GCA_005889515.1. Taxonomy (GTDB): domain Bacteria; phylum Chloroflexota; class Dormibacteria; order Aeolococcales; family Aeolococcaceae; genus CF-96. The sequence goes on from VBHE01000115.1 coordinate 6,572, forward strand.
AGGAGGCGGGGGAGGAGCAGCGCCGGCGGCGGCACCGGCCCGTCGGGGTGGGCGACGTCGAGCCGGATCACCGGGCAGCCGACCGCGGCCGCGTCCGGGGGGTCGCGGAGCGGCGCGGCGAGCCCGGCGTCGCCCCACAGCTCCGCGGCGCGCTCGGGAGCGGCGAGCGCGTCCTCGGTGCACACCAGGATGCAGTCGAATCGGCGCCCGGTCGCGCGGCCGCCGGTCGCGCTGAGCGGCTCCGCCGGGCGTCCGCCGTCGAGCGCGAGGGGCCGCCGGGAGCCGAGGGGCGCGAAGGCGGTCACCACCGCGCCGGGGAGCCGCCGGCACAGCTCCGCCTCGATCACCCGGCGGGTGGCGAGGCGGCCGCCGTCCTCGACGTCGAAGGCTCCCCAGAGGGCGATGCGCGGGCCCCGCATGCGCGGGAATGATGCGCTGTGGAGAACCGGCGCCGCCGGGCCCTGCTACCATCCCGCGCCGAACCCCACCTCCAGGGAGCGCCTCCTCCTGCCTGTGAGCTTCGACTCCGACGTCGTCATCGTGGGCGGCTGTGGCCACGTCGGCCTCCCCCTCGGCATCTCCTTCGCGGATCGGGGACTGCGCGTCGCGCTGTACGACGTCAACGAGTCGGTCGTGCCCATGGTCAACGACGGCTGCATGCCGTTCCACGAGCAGGGTGCGATCGAGATGCTGCGCCGGGCGCTCCACCGGGGCCTGCTCCGCGCCACCAGCGACCAGGACGTGATCAGCGGCGGCGAGCACGTCGTCACCGTGATCGGCACCCCTGTCGACCGGCATCTCAACCCGCATCCCCAATCGGTGCCGCTCGCCATCGAGGATTTCGGCGAGAGGCTGGTCGACGGTCAGCTGCTGGTGCTGCGCAGCACCGTCTATCCCGGGGTGACCTCGCTGGTGGAGAAGCTGGTCTCGCGGCTGGGGGTCGAGGTCGACGTCGCCTTCTGTCCGGAGCGCATCGCCGAGGGCAAGGCGATGACCGAGCTCACCGAGCTGCCCCAGATCGTGTCGGCGCGCAGTCCCCGTGCGCTCGCCCGCTCGGCGACGCTCTTCGGACACCTCACCGACCACATCATCGAGCTCGCGCCCGAGGAGGCGGAGCTGGCGAAGCTCTTCACCAACGTCTGGCGGTACATCAAGTTCGCCGCGGCCAACCAGCTCTACATCATCGCCAACGACTTCGGCATCGACTTCGACCGGGTCCGCACCGCGATCGTCACCGACTATCCCCGCGCCGCCGACATGCCGAGCGCCGGGCTCACCGCGGGACCCTGCCTCTTCAAGGACGCGATGTCGCTGGCGGCGTTCACCAACAACAACTTCACCCTCGGCCACGCCAGCGTGATGATCAACGAGGGGATGCCCCTCTACATCATCTCGAGGCTGGAGAAGCAACACCGGCTCGAGGACATGACCGTCGGCATCCTGGGCATGGCCTTCAAGGGCGAGTCCGACGACGTGCGCTCGAGCCTGAGCTACAAGCTGAAGCGCATCCTGCGCTACAAGGCCAGGCGGGTGCTCTGCGCCGACCCGTACGTGCGTGACGACGACGACCTCGTCGACCAGGACATGCTCCTCGCGGAGTCCGACCTCATCCTCATCGGGGCCCCCCACCGGCGCTACGCGGAGCTGAAGCCCGCGGTGCCGGTCGTCGACATCGCCAACCTGCTGGGACGGGGAGCTCTTGTCTGAGCGAACCGTGGTCGGGGTGGCCTCGTCCAGGCCGGGGCGGATCGAGGCGCAGCCGGCGATCCCGCGCGTCTCCGTGGTGGTGCCCGCGTACAACGAGGGGGAGGCGATCACCGTCTGCCTCGACCGCATCCTCGAGGCGGTGACCCTTCCGTGCGAGGTGCTCGTCGTCTACGACACCCCCGAGGACACCACGGCGCCGCACGTCGCCGAGTACGCGGCGCGCGAGCCCCGGGTGGTGCCGATGGTCAACCGCTACGGGCGCGGCCCCGCCCCGGCGATCCGCTGGGGCGTGGACCACGCCCAGGCGCCGGTGGTGGTCGTGACCATGGCCGACGGCAGCGACGATCCCCAGCAGATCGATCAGCTCACCCGGCTCGTCGAGCGCGGCGTGATCGTCGCCGCCGCCTCGCGCTACGTGCGCGGGGGCCAGCAGGTCGGCGGCCCCTGGCTCAAGGGCAGGATCTCGCGCGCGGCCGGGGTCTCGCTGGCCCGGCTCGGGCGGGTCGGCACCCACGACGCGACCAACTCCTTCAAGGCGTACTCGCGCTCCTTCCTGCAGGAGGTGGGGATCGAGTCGAGCGCCGGCTTCGAGATGGGCATCGAGATGGTGGCGAAGGCGCGCCGCCGCCGGCTCCCGGTCGCCGAGCTCCCGACCATCTGGCTGGACCGGGGCACCGGCCAGTCGAACTTCAAGGTCCGCGCCTGGATCCCGCGCTATCTCCACTGGTACCTCCACGCCCTCGGCATCGACCGCGCCCCGGGAAGCCGGCGGTGAGCAGGGTCCTGGTCTCGGGGGCGTCCGGCTTCATCGGGGGCTACGTCGTCGAGGAGCTGCTGGGACGGGGTCACTCCGTCGTCGGGGTCGACAACCAGTCGAAGTACGGCCCCGTCGCCAAGTCGTACGACACCCACCCCGACTACCGGCTGGTCGTCGGCGACGCCCGCGACACCGACCTGATGCACGAGCTGCTCATGGACTGCGATCACTTCATCGCCGGCGCGGCGATGATCGGGGGCATCTCGTACTTCCACGCCTACGCCTACGACCTGCTCGCGACCAACGAGCGCATCCTCGCGTCGTCGTGCGACGCCGCCATCGCCGCGCACCGGGACGGCCGGCTGCAGAAGATGACGTACCTCAGCTCGTCGATGGTCTTCGAGTCGGCGACGAGCTGGCCCTCCTGCGAGGGATCCGAGCGCGAGATCCCACCCCCGCTGTCGTCGTACGGGTTTCAGAA
>VBHE01000116.1:0-11352 GCA_005889515.1 Chloroflexota bacterium
CCGTCGGGTGTCCTGCAGCTCGACGACCAGGCGGACGCCCAGCTCGTGTTCATCCACAACCCGGGCACCGGCGGCCAGAGCGTGACCACGCTCCCCATCGGGAACCAGATGGACGACACCATCTTCCCGACCAGCCCGTCGGGGACGCTGCTCGTCTCCGACACCACCAGGACCGGCGCGGTCTACGCGATCACGTCCAGGCAGTGGGACACGAGCAGGTGCGTCTCGTCCGCTCCCGACGACTCGAACGTCGTCGCGTACACGGGCACGATCACCACGACCGTCAATCCTGCCAGCGGCTTCGCCACCAACACCCCGCTCATCACCGGCTCCTCCAATCCTCACGGTGAGGCCTTCATCCCGAAGAGCGGCCACTGACGTCACAGGGAGGGGCCCGCTAGGCTTCCGCCCATGGCCGCCACCACCAAGCCGCCGCGGAGGCTGGCGTTCGGCGTCGTCGGCCTGGTGCTCTTCGTCCTCGCCGCCGGCTGGGTCGTTCAGAAGAAGTGGCTCTCCCACGCCACCCCGCCGCCGGGCGTCACCCTCACCGACCTTCGCAGCGTCGACCAGCTGCGGACGATCTTCGACGCCGATGCCGGGTCCACCCGGCTCATCCTCGTCCTCTCGCCGACCTGAGGCACCTGCCGAGACGGCGCCAGTTGGGTGCAGCACAACGTCCTGGAGCGATATCCCACCGCCCCCCTCCACGTCTACGCCATCTGGACGGACAAGCGCTTCTTCGACTCCCGCGACCAGTGGGACGCGGCGGGCCTGGTCGACAGGCGGGTGAGCCACCTCTGGGACGGGGACGACATCGCCGGGGACTGGCTCGTGGGCCACGACCCCGGCTTCCGCGGCGGGGACTGGGACGCCTATGCCCTCTTCCGTCCCGACGCGAAGTGGACGGCCTCGTCGCCGCCCCGGCCGGCGAGCTCCGGCTCCACGGTCATCGGCAGCATCGGCGACCTCACGGCGGCGATCGGGCCGCTGCTGACCGCCGGCGCCGCCGCGGTCCCGCGATCCACCATGGCGGGATGAGCGACGACACCTGCCTCTACTTCAACCCCGCCTGCAGCAACTGCCGCGGGGCGCGCGACCTGCTCGACGAGCGGGGCGTGCCGGTGCGCATCGTCGAGTACCTGGACGAGCGCCCCGGCCGTGAGGAGCTGGAGCGGCTCATGGGGATGCTCGGCATCCAGGATCCCCGCGAGATGATGCGCTCCAAGGAGCCGCAGTACGCGGAGCTGGGCCTGGCCACCGCCGGGCGCGACGCCCTGCTCGACGCCATCGTGGCCCACCCCATCCTGCTCCAGCGTCCCATCCTCGTCCGCGGCGGGCGGGCGATCATCGCCCGGCCTCCGGAGCGGCTGCTCGAGCTCCTCGCCGAGGACCCCGCCGGCTGATCACACTGGGGGCGTGCATTCCATCCGCCGCCTCTCGACGCGGACCGTCTACGAGAACCGCTGGATGAGCGTCCGCGAGGACGAGATCCAGCGCCCCGACGGCTCGGTCGGCGCCTACGGGGTCGTCGACAAGCCGGACTTCGCGCTGATCATCCCCGCCGAGCGCGGCGGCTTCCACCTCGTCGAGCAGTACCGCTACGCGGTCGAGGCGCGGTCGTGGGAGTTCCCCCAGGGGACGCTGCCGGACCGCCAGGACGGGGACCCGGCCGAGCTGGCCCGGGTCGAGCTCGCCGAGGAGACCGGGCTGCGCGCCGAGAGCCTCGAGCACCTCGGCTACCTCTACCAGGGACCGGGCCACAGCAGCCAGGGGATGAACGTCTTCCTCGCCACCGGCCTGACCCCGGGGCCGGTGCGGCGCGAGCCCGAGGAGCAGGACATGCGCCAGCGCTGGGTGAGCCGCCCGCACCTCGAGGAGATGATCGCCCAGGGCCTGATCCGCGACTCCGCGAGCATCGCCGCCTACGCGCTCCTGCTGCTCCGCGGGCGCTGAGGCCGACGCGCGCCGGTGTGCATCGTGCTCCCGGATCCGTGCCTGGTGGTGCTGATCGGACCGGCCGGGTCGGGGAAGTCGACCCTCGCCGCGCGCCTCCTCCGCCCCACCGAGATCGTGTCGTCGGACGCATACCGCGCCCTCGTCGCCGACGACCCGCGGGCGCGCGACGCCGACGCCGACGCCTTCGCCCTGGTCCACCGCGTCGTCGGCGCCCGGCTGCGGCGGGGGCTCAGCGCGGCCGTCGACGCGACCAACGTGCATCGCGGGTCGCGCCGCACCCTGCTCGCGCTCGCGCGCACGCACCGCCGGCCCGCGGTCGCGGTGGTGCTCGACCTCCCCGAGGCGCTGTGCGTGGAACGCGACCGCGCCCGCGGCGACGCCGCCGTCGGGGCCGGCGTCGTCCGGGCGCACCGGCGCCTGCTCGATCGCGCGCTTCCCGGCCTCGACGCCGAGGGCTTCGCTCAGCTCGTGGTGCTGCGCACCCCCGAAGAGGTGGACTCGTTCCAGGTGGTCCGGGCGGCGGCGAGCACCCCGGAGGCCGGGTAGCCGCACCCGCCACCGTCAACCGCACGGTCCGGTGTGGTCTCCTCTCCGGTGTGGGACGCATGCACGCGCTCGCGGTCTGTGTGGTTCTGGCCGCCTGTGGCAGCAGCTCGACCTCTTCGCCCCCGGCGACGGCGACCGCCGCGCCGACCGCGACCGCGGCGCCGACTGCGGGCGCCACCGCCGCCGGCTGCCTGGGAACGGCGGCGACGCCGGCTCCGTCACCCGGCACGGGGGCGGGACCGTCGACGCCGGCGCTCGCCACCATCCAGTTCGTGTCCTCCCGCCAGGGATGGGTAGCCGGCCGGGGCCGCATCCTCGCCACCGGCGACGCCGGCGCGACCTGGACGTTGCAGTACTCGGGGCCCGAGGTGCTGTCCCTCGTCGACTTCGTCGACGCGCACACCGGCTGGGCGGTCGGCCTCGACGGCCTGCTCGGGACCACCGACGGCGGGGGCTGCTGGCGGAGGCTCGGGGAGACCGATCCGCCGCTGGCGTCGGTGCACTTCACCGGGCCGCTCCACGGCTGGGGCGTGACCGGCGCGGCCGGGTCGAGGGGCGGCCTCCCGAACACGATCGTCGTCGGCGACGGCGTGCCGCTCCCGCCCGCGGGCGGGCGACTGGTCACCACCGACGACGGCGGGGTGAGCTGGCACGCGGCGCCGGCTGCGCCCGCCGGGGTGCAGAGCGCCTGCTTCAGCGACGCCGCCCACGGCTGGCTCGGAGCCGCCGGTCGCCTGTACCGCAGCGGCGACGGCGGGGCGAGCTGGCGCGAGGTGCCCGGCCTCCCCCAACAGCCCGGCGGCCCGTCGAGCGTCGTCTCCCTCCAGTGCGCCGCGCCGGACTCGGTGTGGCTGCTCGACCTCAGCCTCGAGGGCGCGGCGGGCAACCAGCCCTACGCCGCCTATGCGTCGACCGGCGGCGGCCCGCTCGTCGAGCTCTTCGAGGACATGTTCGGCGGCACCGTCGACCGGCCCGCCCCCGGCTCGTATCCGGGTCCGCTGAGCGTGATCGGCACCACCACCGCCGCCTTCGCCGGCCGGACGCCGGGGTTCCCCGACGAGCCGGTCGGCCTCGAGGAGGCGACGGTCACCGGTGCCACCGTCTCGATCGCCCACGTGGGCCGGGTGCCGGGCGTCGACCAGGCATGGGGCGCCGCCTTCCTGAGCTCGACCACCGGCTGGCTCGTCGCCGACACCGGCTACCAGGACCGCCACGCCGTCATCCTCGCCACCACCGACGGCGGGCGCACCTGGACGCGGCGGTACACCACCGGCAGTTAGCCGGAACACGAACGGAAGGGCGGGACCGCGTCGGTCCCGCCCCGTCCTGCCCCCGACTGTCGCGGGCTGGCACCCCCAGCTGGTACCCCGACACCTGGCGGACGTTCCACCGGGTCGTATGCCCCTACTGCCGGGAAAGCGGCGTGATCAGTGTGGTCGAAGCGTTCGCTCCGAGCCCACAGTCGTGCAACGGATGCGGCGGCATCTTCTTGCAGTCCGCCGTCGGATCCCAGCCGCGGCGACCGCGACCACCGCTCCGGCGAGGGCGAGGAGCACGCCGGCCACCACCGCACCGGCGCCGGTGGCGGGGACGCCGGTGGCTCCCGGCGGGGAGACGGCCGTCGCCGCCGCAGGGGCGCCGGTCGCCGGCGGCGCCGCGGAGGTGAGCACCCCCGCCACCGGTGGGTGCATCTCGAGGAGGCGGTCGACGGTGCCCACCGCCGAGCTCCCGGCGTTCTCGCCGGCGCGCACCGCGAAGAGGGTCGCGCTCAGCACCCCGGGCACCTCCAGGGGCATCCCCGAGCTCTCCCCGGCGTTGCCACCGACCGCCTCGCCGTCGACCGACGCGACGTAGGCGTTGTCGTGGCCGTCGCTCGTCGCCTGGGAGTGGAGCAGGATGATCACCACCGCGCCGTTGTCGACGCCGATGTCCGCGCCATTGGCGGCGCCGTACGTGTGCCAGCGATCGCCGGTCCACCCTGCATCGCTGAAGGTCTCGAGCACCGCCACGGTGAGCAGCCCGCCGGTCGTGGAGTCCTCGCCCGCGGGGAGCACGCCGGCGTCGACCAGCGCGCTGCGCGACTGCGCCGCCGGGGAGGGACCGAGCTCCGTCCCGGTCTCCCAGCTCGCGACCGCGAGGTCGAGGACCGGGTTGCTCGGCAGGGCGACGAGCGCGTCGCGCTGGGAGCTGCCGCCGCGGCTGCTGCCGCCGTCCACGTCGTGGCCGAGGAGCCGGAGCGCGGTCGCGTGCGCGGCGGGGCCCTCGGGACCCCCGGACACCGAGGTGCAGCTGACGCAGGTCTGGAACTGGTCCGCCTCGAGCGCGGCCGCGTCGGCGCCCACCGGCGCGGCGCCGACCGGCGGCGGTGGGGCGGAGGCCGCCTCGGCGGCGGCGACGCCGTGCCCGGCCGCGAGCGCCGCCGCGACCGCGAGCGGCGCGAGAAGGCGGCGGATCACCGCGGCGCCGTCGTCGCGAGCGCGGCGGCGAACACCTCGAGGTCGGAGTCGGAGAAGAGCGCGAAGCGCACCTCGCGCAGCGGAGTCCCCGCCTCCTCGAGCGCCTCGCGCGCCGCCGTCAGGGCGATCGGCGCAGCACGCTCCACGGGAAAACCGTAGATGCCGGTGCTGATCGACGGCGTGGCGACGGTCGCGCAGCCCTCGGCTGCGGCGAGGGCGAGCGCGCTGCGGTAGGCGGAACGCAGCTGGCCGTCGCACTCGGCCGCACGCGCCGCGCTCCATCGCGGACCCACCGCGTGGACGATGTGGGCGGCGCGCATCCGCTGCCCCGAGGTGATGACGGCGGAGCCGGTGGGACATCCCCCGGGGTAGCGGCGGTGGAGCTCCTCCTGGAGCTCGTGGCGCCCCGCGGCGCGGTGGATGGCGCCGTCGACGCCCCCGCCCCCGGCGAGCTGGCTGTTGGCGGCGTTCACCACCGCGTCGACCTCGAGGGCGGTGACGTCGGCGCGCTCGACGCTGATCCGGCCCGCGCCGACCTCGAGCTCCTCCCGCCCCGCAGCCACCGCCCTAGGCGCCCGGGTCGAGGGCGAAGGCGAGGCAGGCGTTGTGCCCGCCGAACCCGAACGAGGTGCTGATCGCCAGCGTCGGGTCGGCCTTCCGCCCCACGTTGGGCACGTAGTCGAGGTCGCACTCGGGATCGGGGTTCTCGAGGTTGATGGTGGGCGGCAGGTAATGGTCGTACATGGCCAGAATCGAGACCATCGCCTCGAAGGCGCCGGCGGCGCCGAGCAGGTGGCCGGTCATCGACTTCGACGACGAGATCGGGATGCGCGGGGCGCTCTCGCCGAACACCGCCTTGAAGGCGCGGGTCTCGGCGACGTCGTTGAGCGGGGTGCTGGTCCCGTGGGCGTTGATGTAACCGACCTCCTCGGGACGCCGGCCGGCGCGGATCAGGGCGCGCTGGATGCAGCGGATCGCCCCGGAACCGTCGGGATCCGGCGCGGTGATGTGCGAGGCGTCGGCGGTGGCTCCGTAGCCCACCACCTCGGCGTAGATGCGGGCGTTGCGCGCGAGCGCGTGGTCGCGATCCTCGAGCATGAGCACGGTCGCGCCCTCGGCGAGGACGAACCCGTCCCGGTCCTTGTCGAACGGTCGCGAGGCGCGCTCGGGGTCGTCGTTGCGGGTCGAGAGCGCCTGGGTGATGGCGAAGGAGGCGACCGCGATCGGGGTGATCCCCGCCTCGGTCCCGCCCGCGAGCGCCGCCACGGCGTCGCCGCGCTTGATGATCTCCGCCGCCTCGCCGATGGCGTGCGCGCCCGACGAGCAGGCGCTCACGATGGCGAAGTTCGGCCCCTTGGCACCGAGGTCGATGGCGACCATCCCCGCCGCCATGTCGGCGATCATCGTCGGTACGGTGAAGGGCCAGACCCGGCGCCATCCCCGGTTGTGGAGCGCCAGGGTCTCGTTCTCCATGATGTCGAGGCCACCGACGCCGGAGGAGACGATGACGGCGACGTCCTCGGCCTCGGCGGCGATGTCGAAGCCGCTGTCGGTGGCCGCCTCGCGGGCGGCGACCATGCCGAGCTGGATGTAGCGGCTGGTGCGCCGCGCCTCCTTCTTTCCCAGCGCCTCGGCGGGGTCGAAGCCCTTGACCTCGCCCGCGATCCGCACCGGGAGCTGGAGCTCGCCGGCGTCGAAGGTGCGCAGCGGACCGACGCCGCTGCGGCCCTCGCGACACGCCTCCCAGGTGGCGCGCCAGTCGTTGCCGATGGGGGTGATCGCGCCCAGCCCGGTGACCACAACCCGGCGCACCGGCGCCGACCCGTTGCCGCTGCCGCTCGTCATGTCCCTACTCCCATCGGCGCCCCGAGTGCGTGGTAGCCGCCGTCGACGTGGAGCACCTCGCCGCTCACGGCACGCGCCATACCGCTGAGCAGGAAGAGGACGGCGTCGGCGACCGGTCCGCTGTCGGCGCTCTCCCAGCCCAGGGGCGCCTGCTCGGCCCAGCGGTCCTTGAGTCCCTTGAACCCCGGGATCGACTTCGCCGCCATCGTCTCCAGCGGACCGGCGGCGACGGCGTTGACACGGATGCCCTGAGGGCCGAGATCGCGCGCCAGGTAGCGCACCACCGCCTCGAGCGCGGCCTTGGCCGGCCCCATCCAGTCGTAGAGCGGCCAGGCGACGGCGGCGTCGAAGGTGAGCGCCACCAGGGCGCCGCCGCCCGCCTCGCGTGCGGGCATGAGCGGTGCGAGCTCGGCGGCGAGCGTCTTCATCGAGTAGGCGCTCACCTGCATGGCGATCGCCACCGACTCCCACGGCGCGGTCATGAAGCCGCCGCCGAGGCAGTCCTCCGGCGCGTAGCCGACGGCGTGGACGGCGCCGTCGAGCCCGCCCCAGCGGCGGCGCACCTCGGCGGCGACGCTCGCGACCTGGTCGGTCCTGGTCACGTCCATCTCGAGCACGTCGGGGACGGGGTCGAGGCGGCGGGCGCTCTTCTCGGTGAGCGTCATGGCGCGGCCGAAGGAGGTGAGCAGCACCTCGGCCCCGGCGCGCTGGGCGGCGTCCGCGATGGCGAAGGCGATGCTGCGGGGGGTGAGCACGCCGGTCACGAGCATGCGTCTGCCCGCGAGCAGCGCGGGGGCGGTTGCGGGCGCGGAGGTCACGTCGGTCACGCTGCACACCCTAAACCGTCATGCCTGTCCGGGGTTACACCGCCGCGATGCCGCAGGATCACCGGCGGGTCGCCCGGTACGCCCGCAGCGCCTTCACCCCGAGGGCGCCGGCGACCGCGGCGAGGCCGACGCTCACCGCCCCGACGACGACGTGGACGACGTAGAAGCCGTCGAGGTGGTGGTCCGGGTAGACGTTGCGCACGAAGGTGACCCAGACGTAGAGGTTCCAGACGGCGAGCCCGACCAGGAACCAGGCGGCGCGGCGGGACAGGACCATGGCCGGTGCGTTCTCCTAGATGACCGCCCGCGCGGAGCCGGCGCGGCGGACGATGTCGAGCATGCGTTCGTGCCAGGCGGGCGACCCGGCGAGGACGTCGCCGCTGCGGTACACGCCACGCGGATCGCCGGCCCAGTCGGTCACCACGCCCCCCGCCTCGAGGACGAGCAGCGAGCCCGCGGCCACGTCCCAGAGCGAGAGGCCGAGCTCGAAGTAGCCGTCGAAGGCGCCCTGGGCGGAGTAGGCGAGGTCGAGGCTGGCGGCGCCGGCGCGGCGGAGGTCCTCGACCTCGGGGAACGCGGCCTCGAAGACGCGGAGGTAGCGGTCGCGATTCTCGAGGCGGCGGAAGGGAAAGCCCGTGGCCACCACCCCGCTGCCGTCCCCCGCGACCTGCAGGCGGCGGCCGCGGCGGTCGTGGGCGCCCAGCCCCCGGGCTCCGCACCAGAGGTCGCCGGTGAACGGGGCGGCGACCGCCCCGGCGGCGGGGAGGCCGTCGACGAGCAGCCCGACGCTCACCCCGACGACGGGGAACCCGCGGAGGAAGTTGGTGGTGCCGTCGATGGGATCGACCGCCCAGAGCGGGCCCGAGCCGCCGTCCTCGGCGGTCCCCGCGGACTCCTCGGCGAGGACGCCGATCTCCGGCGCCCCGGCGGCGAGCACCTCGAGGACCGCGGCCTCGGCGGCGCGATCGGCGGCGGTCACGTAGTCGCCCCTGCCCTTGCTCTGGGTCTCGAGGGCGCTGTCGCGCTCGCGCCAGCCGGTCACCACCTCCCCCGCAGCCTCGACGGCGCGCACGGCCAGGTCGCGGAGCTCGGCGAGGGGGCGCATCGCGTGACAGCGTAGCCCGCCACGCCGCTCGGACGTCCTGGGCCATGATCGTCCCCGCCATGGCCGAGATCCTCGTCGGCACCTCGAACTGGGCCGACCACGAGCGCTTCTATCCGGCCGCGCTCGAGAAGGGGGCACGGCAGCGCGAGAAGCTCACCTACTACGCCCGCTTCTTTCCCATCGTCGAGGTCGACACCACCTTCTACGGCATCCCCCGGCTCAGCACCGTCGAGGGCTGGCTGCAGCGCACCCCTCCCGGCTTCCGCTTCAACGTCAAGGCGTACCGCTCGCTGACCGGGCACGAGCGCGAAGGCGGCCGCCCCCGGGCCCCCACCCCCGAGGAGGTCCGGGACTTCCTGGCGGCGATCGCCCCGCTGCGCGAGGCGGGGCGGCTGGTGGCGGTCCACTACCAGTTCCCGCCGTGGTTCAAGAACACGCCGGCGGCCCGGGACGTCATCGCCGAGGCGCGCGAGCGCCACCCCGACGGCATCGTGGCCGTCGAGTTCCGCCACCGCTCCTGGTTCGACGGCGACGCCTGGCCCGCCACCCAGGAGCTGCTCACCGAGCTCGACGCCACCTACGTCGGGGTCGACGCGCCCCAGATCGGCGACGCGACCGCCCCGCCGCTGCTCGCGGTCACCTCGCCGCGGCTGGCGATCGCCCGCTTCCACGGCCGCAACCGGGGGACCTGGTACATCCGCGACGCGGCGAGCAGCCGCGACCGCTTCGACTACCTCTACCGCCCCTCGGAGCTCCGCGAGTGGGTGCCCGCGATCCGGTCGGCGGCCGAGTCCGGGGTCCCGGTCCACGTGATCCTGAACAACAACCGCTCCAACTACGCCGTGGTCAACGCCTTCGACCTCGCCGCCCTCCTCGAGGTGCCGCTGCCGGCCCCGCCGCCCCCGGTCCTCGAGACCCTGCGGGAGCGCGACGGCCGCCTCCCCGCCTGGGTGACGGCCGCCGGCACCGACCTCGAGGCGCCCCCCGGACAGCTCGACCTGGGCGTGTAGGAACCTCCTGACGGGGGAAGAAGACACTTCTTTCTCGGAGCGGAATGCGGGAAGATACCTGCTGGCGGTCGGCCCCCCCGGCCTGCCGCACGCCCTGGACGTTCCCAACCCACGGTCGCCGGCCCGCAGCGAGAGGGGTGCTGTGGCCGACCTGGAACCGGCTCCGGGAGGAGGTACCGCAATGGCTATGGTCGCTCCCCGACGCAACGATCGCGGACGGCGCCCCGCCCCGAGTGGTGTGGTTCTGCGCAACGAGGCCGAGACCCACGAGGTCGAGGTGGCGCGCGCTCTCAACCAGTGGGCGGTCACGGTGACGAGCCTCTCCGACGGCCGGATGATCTGCCAGGACTTCTTCAACCGGCGCTGGGAGGCGCTGGCGCGGGCGGAGGACTTCGTGAGGCTCCTGAATCGCAAGGAGCCGCCTCCCGGCTGGTAGTCAGCCGGCCGGGGCCCCGTCCCCGTCGCCGGCCCGGGGGAAGGTCACCGGGAGCACCACGTCGTCGCCGTCCCTGCGGATGGTGAGGGTCATCGTGTCTCCCGGGCGCCGGGCGGCAACGGCGGTGCGGAACTGGTCGGCGCCCCCCGCGAGGGTGTAGGCCCCGACGCCGGTGATGACGTCGCCGGTGCGGATCCCGGCCGCGGCCGCGGGCGTGTCCGGCCGCACCGGGCCCACCTCGACGCCCCAGGGCGCGGGCAGCCCACGCTCGCGGGCGAGCTCGGGAGTGACCGAGCGCACCGCCGCGCCGAAGCTCACCGGCGGCTGCTCACCCTCGACCGGGGGGAGGAAGCGGGCGAGCTGGACCGGGTCGTAGCCGACGAGGAGGCGCTCGCCGACCTGGACGGCGGGCACGGCCACCCGTCCGAGGCGGCCGAAGAGCACCGCCGAAGCGCTGGGGTCGTTGTGGACGTCGCGGGTGGTGAAGCGGTACCGGCGGGAGCGCAGGTGGGCGACCACCGCCTCCGAGTCGGGATCACCGGCCCGGACGTAGACGGTGATCGGGCCCGCGGCCACCGCTACCCCTCGGCTCCCCCCGCCGGCGTCTCGGCGGCGGGGGCCGGTGCCGCGGCGCCGGGAGCCCCGGTCTCGCCGCCACCCCGTCCGCTGCGTCGGCGGCGACGGCGGCGGCGGGCCCGGCCGGCCTCCCCGCCCTCGGCGCCCTCGGCTCCCTGCGCCGGCGTCGCCGCGGCGCCCTCGGGACGTGCCTCGGCCCCGGGGGCGGCACCGCTTCCCCGGCCGCGGCGGCGGCGACGGCGACGGCGGCGATCGCCGGGCGCGGCCTCGCCGCCCTCGGCGGGCGCGGCGGCGGCCTGCTCCTCCGACCCTGCGGCCGCGGCGACCTGCCCGGGGGCGGGACGGCGCGCGCCCCGGCGGCGGCGCCGCCGCGCGGGACGGCCGGCGGCCTCGCCCTCTCCCTCGCCCTCGGCCTGGCGGCGGCGCGGAGCGGGGCTGCGCTTGGTCGGGGTCACGAGCTCGCCCGCGCTCAGCCAGCCGCCGGTGCTCCGGGCGGCCTCGACGAGGACGCCGTACATCGACTCCTCGCCGGCGCGCAGGGTCGCGCTGTCGCCGATGCACGCGACCAGTCGCCGCGCTCGGGAGATCGCGACGT
>VBHE01000116.1:11387-12224 GCA_005889515.1 Chloroflexota bacterium
TCCTCCTCGCGTCCCTCGAAGGAGTCGACGGTGTCGATCTTCACCGGCCGCTTGAACTTCCGCCGTCCCAGCGCCTGGCGCAGCCGCTCCACCTGCTCCGCGTACATGGCGATCACCGCCATCGACAGGTCGCGGGGGCAGCGCTCGTCGAGCAGCCGCACCACCTGCGCGGCGACGCGCACCTCGGCCTCGTTGCGCAGAGCGCCGCCGGGACCACGGCGCTCGCCGCTGCCCTTCATGCCCTCGGTGTCGACGAAGTGCAGCGCGACGGGGAACGGCTTTCGGGTGACGAAGCTGTACTCCTGCACCTCCGGCGCGTCCTCGAGCTGGCAGTCGTACGACGCCTTGGAGACGTAGGCGGAGATGTCCGGGTGCATGCGGTGCTGGACGGTGAGCAGGCACTTCGCCTCGTCGACCAGCCCGCCCTCCCAGCACTGCTCGAAGAGACTGCGGTTGACCAGGTCCTCGAGCTGGGGATCGGTCTCGACGATGCCGTAGAGCGCGTCGTCCTCGACCGGGGGCAGCTGCTTGTGGTCGCCGACGAGCGCGAGCGCCGAGCCCAGCCGCAGCGCGGGCAGCGCCTCGTCGGCGCGCGCCTTGTTGGCCTCGTCGAGGATGACGATGTCGAAGTTCATGTCGGTGATGGCCGATGTCGCCGCGGTCGCGCAGGTGGCGAAGTAGCAGTTGGCGGTGAGCAGCCGCGGGTCGTCCTCGTCGTCGCAGCGGAACTGGTCCACGGTGGGATGCACCCGTTCGGCCCGGGCCACGCGTACCGCGCGCATCCCCGGGGTGCCGGCGAGCCGCTCGAGCGCGTTGTCCACCGCCAGGTTGCTGTGC
>VBHE01000116.1:12282-15195 GCA_005889515.1 Chloroflexota bacterium
CCCTGGATGAACACGCACTGGCCGGCGTCGCAGTCGCCGAGCAGCCCCACCGCCCGGTTCTGGGGCGGGTTGGGGATCATCCCGTCGGTGAGCCAGCCGTCGCCGCCACCGACCGTGTGCAACACCGGGGGCGCGATCGTCTGCGGAGCCACGAGCAGCTGGGCGAGGAGGCCGACCCCGTAGTCCTTGGTGGCGATCGCGGCGAGGACGCTGCGCTTCGCCTGGTAGAGGGCGCGGTTGAACGAGGGGGTGATGTAGCCCTCGGTGCCGGCGTGCTCGAAGGTGCGGCAGACCACCTCGACGATCCGCCGGTGGTGGTCGATGCGGCTGACCCGGCCGACGAAGTTGGGCTCGTCCTCGGGCTCGACGAGCACGGCGGCGTCGGCCTGGATGTTGAGGGGGTCGCCCGGTGCGACGGTGAACTCGACCTTGCCGACCTCTGGCTGGCGGCGGTCGGCCTCGGTGAAGACCCGGCCGCAGGAGGGGCAGCGCTCGTGGTCGTCGGGCCGCCAGAGCGCCCGGCAGTTGCGGCAGCGCCAGGATTCCCGGGCGGCGATGAAGCGGGTCCGCTGGGTGGAGGCGCGCTGCTTCTCCGCGGACTCCAGCCGGTCGACGAGCTTGAGGGTGGCGTAGAGCTGGGGTGAGACCGAGGCGCGCCGGCTGGACTCCCGCCAGTCGAGCAGCCGGAAGGTGTCGCTCACCGTGCCGTTGTCGGCGCTCACCACCGGGTGCCGGGTGGTGATGGTCAGGATCTTCGCCCCCTCCGGGTGGCCGGTGGTGGGTTTGACCGCGTCGACGCGCAGCGCAAGATGCTCGCGGACGCCGTCCGGTGCCGCCTGTACGGCGCACTGGAGGGTGAGGTCGGGCAGGGCCAGGCGGACCTGGGGCGGCTCGGCGTCGGTGAAGGAGACGGTGACGTGGTCGAGCTCGCCGAGGCGGTCGGCGAACACCCTGCGAGGGTCGTCACCTTCGTGGCTGTGGCCGTTCGCCAGGGTGGACAGGATCACCATGGCGTCGCTGCCATCGGGCACCAGGAGATGCAGCCTGTCGATGGCGAGGTCGGGAGCGATCAGGGGAGGTCAACCTCGAGGGCGCCGTCCATGCGGGCTACAGGCACGGGCGCAGAGAGCTCTGGCGAGGTCTTCGTACGCACGCGGCGGTCCAGGACCGGCGCACGGCGGCGGGCGACGCAGGCGTCCACCCGGAGCTGCGCACGAATCCTTTCGCCGGAAACGACTATATCCGAAACCACCCGCGGTGCGGTAGTCCCAACCGTCACGGCTCTGTGGCGGCCGCCCGGAGCGGCCTGACGAAGCCGGAGGACGGGGGCGCGGGGTCCCCGGTTAACGCAGAGAGGGCCGTCCCGATCCGGCCGGGACGGCCCCCCTGTGTCACGTCGTGGGATCAGCGACCGCGGCGACGGAGGCGCCGGGCGAACCCGAGCGCGCCGCTGCCAGCGGACATCAGAAGCAGGCCGGTGAGGAAGGGGGCGTCCGCACCCGTCTGGGGCACGACCGCGGCCTTCGGGGCCTGGGTGGTGGTCCCCTTCACCACGGGGGGCGGGGGAGCCTGCTGCTGGACGGGGACGGGCGCGTTGGACTCGCCACCGCCACCGCCGTGCTCGGACTCGCAGTTGTCCTCGAGGATGAACTCGACGACGCGGCCGTTGTTGAAGTTCAGGTCCATGTGCCAGCCGTCGTCCTGCGGATGGAAGCCCTTGTCCTCCATCTTGGCGATCAGCTCCTTGCCGTCGATCTGGAAGATGACCTGCTGATCGGCGTGCTTGTCCTTGTCGAAGTGCCACTCGGCGCCGTCGACGATCGTGCGGTCCTTGCCGTCGTGGTCGTCGAAGACGATGTCGAAGTGACCGCTGCTCTCGTTGAGCTTGCCGGTCTGGACGTCGATGTCACCGCAGTCGAACTTGCGGACGGTGTCGCCCGCGGGGGGGCCGTCCTTGCTGCCGTCCTTGGTCACCCAGATCTTCCCGTCGGGGATGTGGGTGTCCGCGGCGACGTGCGCGGCGGCGAAGCCGGAGACGGAGGCGAACGCGAAGCCGGTCACGCCGAGTACGGCGCCAAGCACGCGCGCCTGGATGGGAGAGACGGTCGGTCGGACCACTGGGACGTCACCTCGCTGTGGGGCCTCTCTTCGGCCCGCACCCGGTTGCTGATGGCAGTCCCGCCCGGCTGCGCCCTTCCGCCGGTGCCGCGGCATCACCCCCTGGCTGCGAACCATGGAACGGGCGATGAGTCCGCGGACCCGGCGCTTGTGTAACGCGGAGTTCCCAGCAATCTTTCACCCGCTCCGAACTCACCGCCACGCGCCCCCGCTACCATCCCGCTCGCCCGCCGTCAGCGACGAAGGAGCGCACCACGCAGGAGACCGCGCCGACCCCCGTCCCCGCCGCCTCCAGCCCCCCGCCGCTGCGGGCCCGCGCCCTGGCCCTGCTCACCCGGCCCCGGGCCCCGATCGCGCTCCTCGGGCTGCTCTCGCTCGCCTCTCTGGGAGCCCGCGCGTGGTGGCTGGACCGGCCGTCGCGGGCGCTCATCTTCGACGAGGCCTACTACGTCAACGCCGCCCGGGTCATCCTCGGGCTCCACGTCCCCGGCAACGACCACTACGCCGGCTCACCGGCGGGGCTCGACCCCAACCAGGAGCACCCGCCGCTCGGCAAGCTGCTCATCGCCCTGGGGATGCGCCTCTTCGGCGACGGCGCGCTGGGCTGGCGGATCCTGCCGCTCCTCTTCGGGAGCCTCGCCATCCTCGCCATGTTCTGGCTGGTGCGCGCCGCCGGCGGCGGTGCCTGGCTCGCCCTCGGCGCCGCCGGGCTGATGGCCGCCGACAACCTCTCCCTCGTCCATGGGCGGATCGCCACCCTCGACGTCTTCGTCGTCGTCTTCATGCTCGCCGCCG
>VBHE01000116.1:15395-15876 GCA_005889515.1 Chloroflexota bacterium
TACCTCGGCGTCCTCTACGGCCTCGACCACTTCTACTCGGCGTACCACAACCCGCTGGTGCACACCCGGGCGATGTTCGACTACGCCGCCAAGCTCACCAATCCCCACGGCCCCGAGGGCATCGCCTCCTACCCCTGGCAGTGGCTGCTCAACCAGGAGCCGATCAACTACTACACGGTGAACACCAACGTGCTCAGCGACGGCAAGGTGGTCGCGACCCATCCGGTGGTCGCCTTCCAGGGCCTGATGAACCCGGCGATCATCCTGCTCACCCTGCCCGCCCTCTTCCTCTCGATCCATACCGCCCGCCGCGATCGCGACGACCTCTCGATCCTCGCCGCCGCCTGGTTCCTGGGGACCTACCTCCCCTTCGTCGTCGCCGGCGCGCCGCTGGGCGGCTTCGGCAACCGGATCAGCTACCTCTACTACATGGTGATCGTGCTCCCGGCGGTCTACCTGGCCGTGGCCCGCCTGCTCTCCC
>VBHE01000116.1:16043-16775 GCA_005889515.1 Chloroflexota bacterium
GTGGTCGGCGGCGACCACCTCGAGCTGCTCACCCCGCGGGCCTCGCGGCTCTGGCCGTGGGTGAGCCCCTGGCAGCGCTGGGACGCCCTCTGGTACGAGCACATCGCCCGCAGCGGCTACAGCCGCGGCGACCCGGACGCCGCCTTCTTCCCCCTCTTCCCCGGCGCCGTCCACGTGCTCAGCCCGCTGGCCGGGGGCAACCCCGCGCTCGCCGGCCTGGTGCTCACCACGATCGCGCTCGTCGCCGCCCTGGTGGTGCTCCACCACCTCGTCGCCGCCGACCTCGACCGCGGCACCGCCGACCGCGCCATCCTCTACGTCGGCCTCGCCCCGGTCGCCTTCTTCTTCCTCGCGGCCTTCACCGAGTCGCTCTTCCTCCTGCTCGCCGTGGGAGCGCTGCTCGCCGCCCGCCGGGGACGGCTCGGGATCGCGGCCGGGGTGGCGGCCCTCGCCGCGCTCTGCCGGTCGACCGGGGCGCTGCTCGTCGCACCCCTGCTCGTCGAGGTGGTCGCCGACGTCCGGAGGCGGCGGGCCCGGGACCTGCCCCCGCTCCGGCCGGCCCACCTGCTCGTCGTCCTGCCGCTGGTCGCGATCGCCGGCTGGGACCTCTACATCCGCACCCGCCTCGGCGTCCACGGCGGGGTGCTCGCCCTCCAGAAGGACGTCTGGGGGAACCATGCGGTGCCCCCGTGGACGGCGCTCCACGACAGCTTCCGGACGGTCCTCGACGGC
>VBHE01000116.1:16882-17453 GCA_005889515.1 Chloroflexota bacterium
GGAGAGCAGCGCCCGCTACCTGCTCTCCGTGTTCCCCGTCTTCGTCCTGCTCGCCCTCGCCGGCCGCCGGACCTGGGTCGACCGGGTGGTGCTCGTCACCTCGTCGGTGCTCCTCGGCGCCCTGACCGCCCACTTCGCCCACTTCGCCTTCCTCGGGTAGGCGGGCGCCGGGACGGCGCGGCGGCGCGGTGCGATACTGGCGGGATGGACGCGCAGCCGCCGGCGATCGACCTCAGCGGCCTCCACCGCGAGCTCGACCGTCTCAAGACCCAGCTCTGCCGCTGCAACCACAGCGGCGAGTGCCTCGCCTGCCGCGGCTTCGAGGTGCTCCGCGAGCAGTCCCAGATGGTCGCCGCCGCGGCCTCCCAGCCGGTGCTCATGCAGGTGGCCCAGGAGGCGGCGGTCAAGGACCTGATGACCCAGCTCGGCGGCATCCAGGAGAAGCTCGTCGAGGACCCCCGCCTCCACGAGCTGCTCAGCCAGCTGGTGGAGCGCGTCCAGGACGATCTCGGCGGCCCCGAGCAGCTCCAGAAGCTCTTCGGCAGCATGGGCGGCCTCCCCGGCTTCCCGC
>VBHE01000116.1:17509-23370 GCA_005889515.1 Chloroflexota bacterium
CCGCCCCGGCCGCGGTCGGAGGACTGACCGGAACCCCTGACGCAGCGCGTCATTCGGAGGCCCGTCGCTAGAATGGCGGTCGACGGCCGTTCGGTGCCGTCCAGCGCGCCCCCGCCGCGTGGCCCCGGGGCGAGGAGGTTCCCGTCCATGCCCCAGCGCCTCCGCCGGTCGGTTCTGGCCTGTCCCGGCAGCAACCCCAGGATGATGGAGAAGGCCGCGGCAAGCGCCGCCGACGAGGTGTTCCTCGACCTCGAGGACGCCTGTGCGCCGCTGGAGAAGCCCGGCGCACGGGCGAAGATCGTGGAGGCGCTGACCACCCACGACTGGGGCGCCAAGACCCGGGTGGTGCGCATCAACCAGGTGGGCAGCCGCTTCGCCTACCTCGACCTCCTCGAGGTGATCCGCGGGGCGGGTGCAGTGCTCGACTGCATCATGGTCCCCAAGGTGCAGAACGCCGGCGACGTCGCCTTCGTCGACCGGGCGCTCACCCAGCTCGAGCAGGAGTTCGAGCTCGAGCCCGGGCGGATCGGCATCGAGGTGCAGATCGAGGACGCCCAGGGGCTGATGAACTGCGACGGCATCGCCTTCGCGAGCCGGCGGATCGAGACCCTGACGTACGGCCCCGCCGACTTCTCGGCCTCGATGCAGCTCCCCTCGCTCACCGTCGCCAACGGGTCACCCGACTACCCCGGCGACCCCTTCCACTACGTCCTCTTCCGCCTCGCCGTCGCCGCCCGCGCGGCGGGGATCCAGGTCATCGACGGCCCCTACCTCGCGATCCGCGACATCGAGGGCTACACCCTCGCGGCGCGCCGGGCGGCGACCCTCGGCTACGACGGGAAGTGGGTGCTCCATCCCTCCCAGATCGACGCCTGCAACGCGGCCTTCACCCCGACCCAGGAGATGTTCGAGCGCGCCGTCGCGGTCCTCGAGGCCTACCGCCACGCCACCGAGGTGGAGCGCAAGGGGGCGGTGATGCTCGGCGACGAGATGATCGACGAGGCGTCTCGGAAGATGGCGACGCAGTTCTACCTGCGGGGACGTGCGGCCGGGCTCGAGCCACGGCAGACCGCCGCGGCGTCCTAGAGGACCTGGCAGATGGCGACCACCGTCGACGACGGCCTCACCACCGAGCAGCGCGACGTCATCGCGCTGGTGCGCGACTTCGTCGATCGCGAGATCATCCCCGTCGCCCACCACCTCGAGTACGACGACACCTACCCCGAGCAGATCGTCGGGAAGATGAAGGAGCTGGGCTTCTTCGGCTTCGCCATCGACGAGCAGTGGGGCGGCGCGGGTCTGAACATGGAGACCTATGCGCGCATCTGCGAGGAGATCGCCCGCGGCTGGATGTCGATCACCGGGGTGATCAACACCCACTTCATCGTCGCCTTCCTCGTCCAGCAGTTCGGGACCGACGAGCAGAAGCAGCGCTTCCTGCCGAGGATGGCCACCGGCGAGTACCACGCCGCGTTCTCGATGAGCGAGCCCAACTGCGGCTCCGACGTGCAGGCGATTCGTACGAGAGCCGTGCGCGACGACGGGTTCTACGTCATCGACGGCACCAAGATGTGGGTGACCAACGGCGAGCGCTCGACCGTGGTCGCCACCCTGGTGAAGACCGACCCGACGACCAGGCCGGCGCACAAGGGCATGTCGTGCATCCTCGCCGAGAAGAAGTACCCCGGCCTCAGCGCGAGCAAGCACATCCACAAGCTCGGCTACAAGGGCGTGGAGACCACCGAGCTGGTCTTCGAGAACAACCGCCAGCCCGCGGCCAACCTCCTCGGCGGCGTCGAGGGCAAGGGCTTCCAGCAGATGATGGCGGCCATCGAGGTGGGCCGCATCAACGTCGCCTCGCGTGGCGTCGGCGTCGCCCAGCGCGCCTTCGAGCTGGACCTTCGGCCGGGCGATCGCCGAGCACCAGGCGATCCAGTTCAAGCTCGCCGACATGGCGACCAAGCTCGAAGCGGCGCGGCTGCTCACCCAGAAGGCGGCGCGCACCAAGGACCGCGGTGAGCGCACCGACCTCGAGTCCGGGATGGCCAAGCTCTTCGCGACCGAGACCTGCATGGAGGTCGTCAACGAATCCATGCGCATCCACGGCGGCTACGGCTTCAGCCGCGAGTTCGAGGTGGAGCAGCTCTACCGCGACGCGCCCCTGCTCGTGATCGGCGAGGGCACCAACGAGATCCAGCGGATCATCATCGCGAAGCGCCTCCTCGAGAGGGCCCGCGGCGCCTAGGGTCGCGGTCTAGCGGAAGGCCGCCTCGACCGGGACGACCGGCATGGTCAGGGCCAGGGTGGCGATGACCAGCACGAGGGCGACGGCGGTCTCGCCCATCCAGGAAACGATGCGTCGCACCATGCCCAGACTGTCCCACGCGGTCCGCGGTGCGCCTGATGACGGCGCGGTCACGATCCCGCGATGCGCCGTCACCCCGCGGCCGGCTCCTCCGCCGCGACCCGGGCGAGCAGGCGGCGGTCGTGCTCGTGGCTGAGCAGCGCCACCGCCGCCTCGGCGCCGAGCCAGCGCAGCTCGTCGACCTCGGAGTTGTCCGCGAAGCCGCCGTCGACGGCCTCCATCAGCCAGTAGTCGGCGGTCTTCGTCCGTCCCTTGTTGTCGAGGTAGCGGGTGGTGCCGACGTGGGGGCCGAGGCGGGCGTGCATCCCGGTCTCCTCGAGCACCTCGCGCAGCGCCGCCGCCTCGAGGCTCTCGCCCTCCCGGAGCTTTCCCTTGGGCAGGCTCCAGTCGTCGTAGCGGGGACGGTGGACGACGGCCCACTCCCGCCCGCCCTCCGGCCCGGGCCGCCAGAGCACGCCGCCGGCGGCGCGCACCTGCGGCTCGGGGTCGGTCACACGTCGTCCTCGGCAGGGGCGGCGGGGGCCGCCGGGGAGGCGGCATCCTCCAGCCGGTCGAGGCGATAGCCGACCCCGAAGACGGTGGTGATCCGGAAGGGCAGGGCGGCGAAGCCCTCGAACTTCTCCCGGATCCAGCGCACGTGGACGTCGACGGTCTTGCGGTCGCCGAAGAAGTTGCTGCCCCAGACCGCCTGGATGAGCCGCTCGCGCGACTGCACCCGGCCGGGGTGGGCGAGCAGGTAGCTCAGCAGGTCGAACTCCTTGGGGGCGAGCCGCACCTCCTCGCCGTGCATGCGCACGATCCGCGACCCGCGATCGAGGCTGAAGCCGCCGAGCTCCTCGACCTCGGCGGTGGGGCCGGGGCCGGCGCGGCTGAGCTCGACCCGGCGGAGGATCGCGGTGATCCGCGCCATCAGCTCGGTGAGCGAGAAGGGCTTGGTGACGTAGTCGTCGGCGCCGATGCTGAGGCCGACGACCTTGTCGACCTCCGCCCCCTTGGCGGTGAGCACCAGGATCGGGGTGCTCATCTCCTGGCGGAGGATGCGGCAGACCTCCAGGCCGCTGAGCTCGGGGAGCATGAGGTCGAGGATGATGAGGTCGGGGCGGACCCGCCGCGCCTCGGTGAGCGCCTCCGGACCGGTGCGCGCCTCGTCGACCCGGTACCCCTCCTTGACGAGGTTGTAGCGCAGGGTCTCGCGGATGTTCGCCTCGTCCTCGACGACGAGGATGCGCTTGGCGCTCATGCCGTCTGCCAGCCTCCCCCGTTCGGCGCCGATCCCGCTCCTGGTCTCGATGTTCAGGGAGCCGAGGCGTTCCATGGGTTGTGCAGTTCTTAAGAACTCATTAAGCACCCTCCGGCAGCGGTTGCGGGACCCGCCTATACTCGCCACACCATGCCGCCCGACGCAGGAGCGCCCGGGCCCTCGGCCCTGCCCGTCCGGCTCCTCGACGCGGTCGCCGAGCGTCTCGAGGAGGGTCTCGTGGTGGTCGGCGCGGACCACCGTCTGCGCTTCGCGAACCCCGCGGCGCGCGTCCTCCTCCGCCTCCCCGACGCGCTCGAGGGCCGCCGGCTCGAGGACGCGGTCCAGGACTACCGCATCCCCCTCATGGTCACCGCCTGCCTCGGCGGCGCCGGCGAGGTGGTGCGCGAGCTCGACGACCCCGCCGCCGCCCGCCACCTGGTGGTCCGCGCCGTCCCGGTCGCCGAGACGGCGGCAGCGGCGCCGGTGGAGGTGGCGCTCCTCGTCCGCGACGAGACCCGGCTGCGCCGCCTGGAGACGGTGCGGCGCGACTTCGTCGCCAACGTCTCCCACGAGCTGCGCACCCCGGTCACCGCGATCCAGCTGCTCGTCGAGACCCTCCTCGGCGGGGCTCTCGAGGACACCAGCGTCGCCGGCGAGTTCGTCAGCAAGATCGGTCTCGAGACCGCCCACATGGCGCAGATGGTCGCCGAGCTCATCGAGCTCAGCACCATCGAGTCCGGCCGGCTTCCGCTCCGGCCGGTCCCCACCCCGGTGCAGGACCTGGTCGCGGCCGCCGAGAGGCTGCGCCCGCTCGCCGACGAGCGCCACCAGGAGCTGCGCCACGACGTCGATCCCGCGACTCCGGCGATCCTCGGCGATCCCAGCCGCCTCGGCCAGGTGGTGCGCAACCTCGTCCACAACGCCATCAAGTACACCCCCGTCGGCGGGGTGATCACCCTCTCGGCGCGCGGCCGCACCCAGAGGGGCCGCGAGCTGGTCGAGCTGCGGGTCTCCGACACCGGCTGCGGCATCGCCCCCGAGGAGCTCGGCCGCGTCTTCGAGCGCTTCTACAAGACCGACCGCTCGCGCGGCCGCGACGGAGAGGGCACCGGCCTGGGCCTGGCGATCGCCCGCCACACCGTCGAGGCCCACGGCGGCAGCATAGAGGTGGAGAGCACCCCCGGGGTCGGCTCCGTCTTCATCGTCCGCCTCCCCGGCGCGGTCTAGATATATTCGCCTCCAACAAGGAGGTCGCTGACGTGCAGTTCGGCAGGTATTACGAGGAGTTCGAGGTCGGGGCCACGTATCGGCACTGGCCCGGCAAGACCATCACCGAGGCGGACGACCACCTCTTCTGCCTGATCACGATGAACCACCATCCCCTCCACCTCGACGCCAACTACGCCGCGACGAAGACGCACTTCAAGCGCAACGTGGTGGTGGGCAACCTCGTGTACAGCCTGGCCCTGGGGATGAGCGTCCCCGACATCAGCGGCAAGGCGATCGCCAACCTCGAGGTGGAGCAGCTCAAGCACGAGAACCCCACCTTCCACGGCGACACCATCTATGCGGAGACGACGGTGGTGGCGATGCGCGAGTCGCAGTCACGCTCCGACCGGGGGGTGGTGACGGTCGAGACCCGCGCCTACAACCAGCGCAACGAGCTGGTCTGCTTCTTCCGCCGCCGGGTCATGGTCCCGAAGCGGTCCGCCGGCGAGGTGCAGCCGCCCGACGAGCCCCTGGTCCCGCTCGGAGCGCATCCCGACACCGAGCGATGACCCCGCCGAGCGAGGCGGAGCTGGGGCGGTACAACGTCCGGCCGCTCACCCCGGGGCCGGAGTCGGCGCTGCGGGAGGCGGCGCTCGCGCTCGGCTCGGGGACCACCGCGCTCCCCGCGCTGGCGAGGCACGGCCGCGCCGAGGCGCTCGCCGTTGCAGGACTCGCCGCCGACGAGTGCCGGGTCCTCACCCGCGAGCTTCGCCGGCTCGGGGGTGAGGTGCTCAGCTCCGCCGACGGCGACCGCGCCCTGCTCCTCGGGCCGCTCAGCGCCCTCGGCGAGCTGCCCGCGCGGCTGACGGAGTGGGGACGGCGCACCGAGGTGCTCGGCGCCGCCCTCCACGCTGCCCTCGCCGGCCGCGGCTCGCGGCCGGCGCCGGTGGCGGCGGGCCGGCACGTGCTGGAGTTCGACCGCCGCACCCTGGTGATGGGTGTCGTCAACACCACCCCGGACTCCTTCAGCGGCGACGGCACCGGCGA
>VBHE01000116.1:23447-24009 GCA_005889515.1 Chloroflexota bacterium
CCGGGTGCTGCCGGTCGTGCGTGAGCTCGCCGCCCGGCTCGACGTGCCGGTCAGCATCGACACCCGCAAGGCGGCGGTGGCACGGGCGGCACTCGACGCCGGGGCGGTGATCGTCAACGACATCTGGGGGCTGCGGCGCGACCCGGAGATGGCGGCGGCGGTGGCCGAGGCGGGCGCCGCGCTGGTGGTGATGCACAACGCGGCGAAGCCCGAGTACGGCGATGTCGTCGAGGAGGTCTGCGCAGTCCTGCGTGAGAGCCTCGCCCTCGCCGAGGCGGCGGGCATCGAGCGCGAGCGGATCGTCGTCGACCCGGGCCTCGGCTTCGCCAAGACCCCGGCCCACAACCTCGAGCTGGTCCGCCGGCTCGGTGAGCTCCGTGGCCTCGACCGCCCGGTGCTCGTCGGGCCCTCGCGGAAGTCCACGATCGGCGCGCTGCTCGGCGGGGCTCCTCCGGACCGTCGCCTCGAGGGCACCCTCGCGCTCTGCGTGCTCGCCGCCGCGAACGGCGCCGACCTGGTCCGGGTCCACGACGTCGCCGAGGTGAGCCGCTGCCTGCGGGTC
>VBHE01000116.1:24033-24719 GCA_005889515.1 Chloroflexota bacterium
GGCGCTCGCGGCGCTGCGCCGGGAGCTCACCGGCGGCTCGGTCCGCCTCGAGGCGGCCTCGTCGGAGCTGCTGACCCGGGCGGTCGGCGTCCGTCGCCAGCCCGACTTCCACAACCAGGTCGTCCGGCTGCGGTCCCCGACCCCCTGGCGGGCGGAGGCGTGGCTCGGGCACTGCGAGCGCGCCGCCGTCGCCGCCGGCCGGCGGCCGACGTACCACTGGGGACCCCGCCGCGCCGACGCCGACGTCCTCCTCCTCGGGGAGCGGGGCGAGCTCCACGTCGACCGGCCCGGGCTCTGCGTGCCCCACCCCGAGCTCGCGGAGCGGCCCTTCCTCTGCGCCCTGCTCGCCGAGCTCGACCCCACCCTGCGCCACCCCGACGGCTGGCTCTTCGCCGACCGCGCCGGGGGGTTCGCTACATCGGCAGCCGGTCCGCGAGCTGAGGCACGAGGCGCAGCGCCGCCAGGACCTGCTGCGCCATCGCTGTGAAGTCGGGGGGCTCGTCGAAGTCGATGAGCCAGGAGTGCTCGGCGGTGAGCTTCTCGACGAGCACCGAGCCGCCGAGCGCGGCGAGGCCGACGTGGACGCTGGGCCGGTCGTCGGCGGGGAACGCCTTGCCGAGCAGGGTCTGCACCGTGTCGAGCCAGCCGGCGACCTCGCCGAGCTCCTGGAGCTCGTAGCCGCCGTC
>VBHE01000116.1:24907-29107 GCA_005889515.1 Chloroflexota bacterium
ACGGTGCACTCGAAGCGGCGTTCGCCCGCTCCGGGCTCGAGCTCGTGGCGGACGTCCTCGATCGAGAGCCCGGCCTCGTCGAGGGCCTCGAGGAGGTCGGAGGCGAGCTCCTCATAGCTGGGGAACGGCTCGGGGCGGTCGCTGGCGGCTCCGTTCGACCTCTCGCCCCGCCGTGCGCGCTCGGCCACGCGCTACCGGCCGCCCGCCCGCGCCCAACGCGCCGCGGCGGTGACCACTGGGATCCCGAGGGCGGCGAGGAAGGTGCCGAGCACGGCGAAGAACAGGGGCCGTTCCGCCCCGGGGGTGGTCCAGTCGTAGGTCGCCAGGACACCGCCGAGGACCAGCCCCGCCGCCGTCAGCGCCAGCAACAGGACGCACAGCGACACCCACGGATCGGCTCCGGAGCGCACCGGCGGCACGGATTGTCCCGGCCGAGGCTGAAGTGTGGGAACGGACATTGCAGGCGAAGTCTAGTCCTGCGCCCACCCGCACGGTGATGTTGGCGCTATCAGGGCTTGGTGGCGGTGAATCGGTACCCCACGCCCGGCACCGCGAGGATGTACAGCGGCTGGGACGGGTTCTCCTCGATCTTGCGGCGCAGATTGCGGATGTGGACGTCGATGACCCGGGTCTCGATGGGATGGTCATATCCCCAGACGGCGTTGAGGATCTTCTCCCGGGAGAGCGCCTTCCCCGCCTGGGCGGCGAGCAGGGTGAGGAGGTCGAACTCGGTATGGGTGAGGTTGACCTCGATGCCGCCGCGGAAGACCCGGCGCTCGTTGACGTCGATGAGGAGGTCGCGGAAGACCATCCGGCCGTCGTCGCCTCGGGCCTCCTCCTGGCGCGACTTGCGGAGGTGGGCGGCGATCCGGGCGAGCAGCTCGCGAGGGCGGAAGGGCTTGACGATGTAGTCGTCGGCGCCGATCTCCAGCCCGACCACGACGTCGATCTCCTCGGTCTTGGCGCTGAGGATGAGGATCGGCACCTTGGACCCGGTGCGGCGGATGTCGCGGCAGATGTCGAAGCCGCTGATGTCCGGGAGCATGAGGTCGAGGAGGACGATGTCGGGGCGGAAGCTCTCGAGTAGGCCGAGCCCGTCCGTCCCGGTCTCGGCCTCCTGGACGGCGTATCCCTCCGCCTCGCAGGCGAGCCGGACGGTCTTGCGAATGAGGGCCTCGTCGTCGATGACGAGGACCCGGCGCTGTCCGTTCACTTCCGTCCCCGCGTGCCGATCAGGCCGCGCGATTCTATGGGCACCTCATGCCTCACCGCCACGGGGGAGCCTCCTGCGCAGGCGCCTCGCCGCGGATCGCACCGACTCCGCACCCGCCAGCGCCCCGGCGGCGACCGGCCGCCGCCGACGCCGCCAGGCGCCGGCGGCCTCCCGCTCCACGCCGCCGAGGTTGAGCTTGAACTGGCGCAGGCCGTGCCACGGATGGTCCTCCCCGGCGGTCGGCGGGATCCCCCAGAGATCGTAGCGGGAGCACCCTGCCGAGGCGGCGACCCGCATCGCGGCGAACTGCACCAGCGCCGAGGGCTGGCGCTCGCGATGCCGCGACGACGACCCGCCGTAGAGGTACACCGCCTCCTCGGCGAAGGGCACGACCAGCGCCCCGGCGGCGACCTCGCCCTCGGCGGTGGCGAGCACGACGGTGGCGCCGGGAAGCGCGGCGAGCACGAGCCGGAGGTGCGCGGCGCTGGGGAGGACGATGCCGTGGCGGCGCTCGGTGGCGGCGCAGAGCCTGGCCAGCCGGGCCGCGGCGAGAGGGATGTCGGTGACCTCCTCGACCGTCACGCCGCGCCGCTCGGCGAGCCGCACGTTGTAGCGCCCCTTCGACCGCATCCGCGCCAGCACCGCGGCCTCGCCGCCGCGGAGGTCGACCACCGCGGTGGTCGCCGGCTGCACGGTCTCGACCGGCTCCCAGCCGGGGCCGAGGCGGCGCCCGATCTCGGCGGCCTCCTCACGCGTCGCGCTCGGCTCCACGGTGACGCTCACCGCTCCCAGCCGCGAGGCGAGCTCCTCGACGGCGTCGAGGGCCGACGCCCAGGCGGCGACGTCGCCCGGGGCGCAGGCGGGGCCACGGGGGACGTAGAGGCGCGGCGGCGCGCCGGGGACCACCGGGGNGCCGTCGACGCGCAGCCGGTGGACCCTCCATCCGGTCGCCCCCTGGACGGCGCCCCACCCGTGGCTCTGGAGGAGGTGGGCGTGCGGCCACGCCGCCAGCGCCGCGTCCCAGAGGTCGGCGGGGGACGCGGTCGACGGGCGCGCGATGGGCACTTCGGGCAGCACGGCACTAGCGGACGGGGATGCGGTCACGGCATGATCGCGGGAACGTCAGAGAGGGGCGGCGGGCGTGTCAGCGCGCGAATCGTTGCTACTATAGGCCGCCCACTGCCACAGGTCAGGTCGCCGGACCCATGCCCGCGGTGCGACGCGGTCGGCTGAGCCGCGCGGAGCCCGGAGAGCCGCTCGACCAGGATGCTAGGAGGAGACCCGGGTGCAGACGCAGGGCTCGCTCGCGCAGAACAGCCTCGCCTCGTTGCTCGAGGCCATGCAGTCGGAGCGTGCCACCGGCACGCTCTCGGTGGCATCCGGCGATGCCAGCTGCTCGCTCTACTTCCTCTTCGGCCACCTCTTCCACGCCGCCGGGGACCTCGGGCAGGGCGAGGAGGCGGTCATCTCCGCCCTCTCCTGGAAGGACGGCCAGTTCACCTTCGATCCCCGCGCCAAGCTCCCCGCCGAGGAGACCATCAAGTCCGCCACCACCGAGCTGCTCGCCGAGGCGGAGCGCCGCCAGCCGGTCGGCTCGCCGAGCAACGGCAGCGGGCGCACGCTGGAGGTCCAGGCGGTCGGAACCGCTGACGCACGTTCGACCGGGGTTGCCACCGCGGTCGCCGAGCCGGCGGTGCCGGTCGGCTCGGCCTCCGCTTCGTGGGGCTCCTCACCGCCGACGATCACGACGGGAGACACCATGGTGACCGAGACCGCCATCCCCACCATCGGCGTCGCGCCGCCCGGCACCCCGCCAGAGGCGTCCCCGGTCTACGGCAACCCCGATGCCAAGCCGCTCGGCGAGCTCTACCCGCTCCCCGCGGGCAAGCCGATCTACGAGGGCCTCAAGAGCGCCTTCGTCGACTTCCCCAAGCTGCTCCGCACCCTCGACACCGACAAGCTCACCGGCTACGTCCGTCTCGAGGGCCCCGGCTTCAGCGGCGTCCTCCTGCTCCACGACGGCCACGTCCTCGAGTCGCTCTTCAGCGACGGCACTCTCACCCAGGGCGAGACCGCCTTCCAGCAGCTCCGCCGGCGCATGGAGCGCGGCGAGGGACTGCTCGACGTGATCGAGCTCAGCGGCGAGACCGTCGTCGCCCTCGCCCAGCTGCTCACCGCCCGGCCGCTCTTCACCGGCCTGCTCGGGCGCTTCGTCAACTTCGAGCAGCTCCTCGAGTACCTCTCCGAGGAGAAGGTGGACGGCTCGGTGGTCGTCGCCGGCGGCACCGAGACGGGCGTCATCCTGCTCCGCAAGGGCGCG
The DNA here is from genome assembly GCA_005889515.1 of Chloroflexota bacterium. GTDB lineage: Bacteria > Chloroflexota > Dormibacteria > Aeolococcales > Aeolococcaceae > CF-96. The sequence continues at coordinate 28,441 of VBHE01000116.1, forward strand.
CTCCACGGCGCCTACACCCACTCGCAGCGCGACCTCCAGGAGTCCCCGCTCGCGGTGAACCGCCTCGCGGCGGAGCGCCCGGCGCGCATCGAGGTCAAGGCGGGGGCGGGATCGCCTCCGGGCATCGACGTCGAGTCGGCGCTGCGCAAGCCGCTCTGAGCGGCTGACCAGCCGGACGCCGGGCCTCGTGCGGCGCGCCGCCGCCGCCGGGGCCCTGCTGGGCCTGGCGGGAGCCCTGCTGCCCGCGTGCGCCGGGGCGCCGCCCCAGATCATCACCCTCAATCCCGCCCGGGGCTCGACGAGCATCACCGCCGACGCGCCGATCCGCGTCGTGTTCGACCACCAGGTCGACCACGGGTCGGTGGCGAGCCGCTTCCACGTCGACCCCGCCCTCCCCGGCTGCGAGCTGCAGCGCGCCTTCACCGCCCCGGCGGGAGCGCCCTGCCGGGTGACCTGGGTCCCCGGGTCGTCGGCCTTCGTCCTCGAGCACCGCGGCGCCATCTTCCGCCCCTCGACGAAGTACACGTTCTCCATCGACTCCGGGGTGCGCGACCCCGCGGGCGTGGAGAACTCGCTCGACCACCATTGGGATGTCACCTCGACGCCGGCGCCGCAGCTGCTCTCCACCAGCCCCACCGACGGCGCCACCGACGTCCCCGTCGACAGC
>VBHE01000117.1 GCA_005889515.1 Chloroflexota bacterium
CGGCGGCGCGCACCGGCCTCGCCGCCCGGCGGCGCACCGTGGGCCGCCGCCTCGAGGTGGTCTGGGAGCGGGTCGAGGACGGCGAGGCCCGTGGGCTGAGCGCCGGCTGGCACACCGTGGTCGCAGCGCCGGGCCCCGCGACCGTCGCCGGCGGGCTCGAGGAGGTCGTGGTCGACGCCGTCGAGGGCGAGGTGCTGCGCGCTACCCTGCGGGACCCATGACCGATGACTGCCTCTTCTGCCGGATCGCCGCCGGGACCATCCCGGCCACGATCGTGCACTCCGACGACGAGGTCGTCGCCTTCCGCGACATCAACCCGCAGGCGCCGACCCACGTGCTCGTCGTCCCCCGCGAGCACATCGTCAGCGCCGCCGAGCTGACCCCGGCGCAGGACCACCTCTGGGGACGTCTCCTCCACGTCGCCCAGTCGATCGCCGACGACGAGGGACAGACGGACGCCGGCTACCGTCTGGTGACCAACGTGGGACGCAACGGCGGTCAGACCGTTCCCCACCTCCATCTCCACCTGCTCGCCGGCCGGCGGATGACCTGGCCGCCGGGCTGATCCCGACCCGCCGCTCCGTCAGGTGAGCATGCCCTTGCCGGTCACGTGCCCCTTGGTGAACGGCTTGGTCACGCAGTCACCCTGAGTGAGCTGGACGTCGAAGGTCCCGGAGAAGCGGTCGCCGGTGAAGGTGCCCGAGATCAGCCCCCCTCCCTTCAGCGCCCCGTAGACGAACGTGAAGTGGCTGGTGACCGCCTGGTTCCCACCGGCGGTGGGGATGGTGATGTTGTCGATGCCGTCGCCGTTGCCTCCGGACTGGCAGGTGTCGCCGCCGTTCTTGGTCCCATAGTGACCGGTGACCCCGATCGTCCCCGCCCCCGTCGGCTGCTTGCCGTTCACCGTGCCGTTGCAGGTGATCGTCCCGGTCTGGCCGTTGCTCGTGAAGGTCCCCGAGCTCTTGGTCGTCGACAGGCCCGGCGACACCACGATGTCGAACGCGAAGGTGCAGGGCGTCCCCGTCGTGGCCGCGGTGGCGGGAGCCCGCCCGGTCCCCCACCAGAGCAGCGCCGGGAGTGCGAGCGTGAGCGCGAGTGCGCGTGGACGGTTCATGGTGGTCCCCTCCGCGCCAGATGCCGGTCGGTCGCCGCGCCCTGGCGACCGCGCCATCCTACGCCTCGCCCGTGCCGCGGGTCAGGACGCGGGGTGCAGCCTCACGACCGGGATCACCCGGGACGTCTTCTTCTGGTACGAGTCGTACGAGGGGTAGATCCCGGCCATCAGCTTCCAGAGCCGGTCGCGGTCCTCGCCCTGCACCTCCTCGGCGGTGACGCGGTGACGCTCGCTGCCCACCTCGATCTCGGCGCTCGGGTTGCTGCGCAGGTTCACCCACCAGACCGGGGACTTCGGCATCCCGCCCTTGGAGGCGACGATCACGTAGTCGTCCCCGTCGCGCCCATACATCAGCGGGGCGGTGCGCGGGGCCACCGATCCTCCCACCGGTGCGGCGATAGAGGGCGATGTGCGCAGCACCCATCGCCTTGGCGACCCTGGTGAACATCCTGTCCTTGCTCATCACCCGCGCAACGCCTCCTTGAGGTGGTCGAAGAAGCCCTTCCTCACTTCGGCGGGACGGCCGGTGCGTCCCTCCAGCTGCTCGTAGAGCTTGCGCTCCTTCGAGTTGAGGTGGGTGGGGATGACGACGCGGACCACGCAGAGCTGATCGCCGCGCCGTCCCGAGCGCACGTGGGGGACGCCCATGCCGCTGATCCGGATCACCCGCCCGTCCTGGGTGCCGGCGGCCAGGTCGAGGATGTGCTCGCCATCGATGGTGGGCACGGTGATGCGGTCGCCGAGCACCGCCTGGGCGACGCTCACCGGGAGCTCGTAGATGAGCTCCTGGCCGCGGCGGGTGAAGTGGGGATGGTTCTCGATCCGGAAGGCGAGGTAGAGGTCGCCACGGGGACCGCCGCGCGGGCCGGCCTCGCCCTCGCCGGCGACGCGCACCTGCACGTCCTCGTCGACGCCGGCGGGGATCTGCACCTCGATCGTCTTGCGGATCTCGACCCGTCCCTGGCCGCGGCAGCTGCGGCAGGGCCGCTCGACGATCCTTCCCTCGCCGCGGCAGCGCGAGCAGGCGGTGACGTTCACGACCTGGCCGAAGATCGACTGCACCGCGCGGCGCACCTGGCCGGAGCCATTGCACTGGGGACACTGGACCGGCGAGGTGCCGGGCTCGGCGCCCGACCCCGAGCACTCGGGGCAGGTGTCGGCGCGGGGCACCTCGACGGTGCGGTTGGAGCCGAACACCGCCTCGCGAAGGGTGATCTCGAGGTTCATGCGCAGGTCCGAGCCCCGCTGGGGGCCGCTCCGCGCCCGGCCTCGGCGGCCGCCGCCGAAGAACATGTCGAAGAGGTCGAAGGCGGAGTCGAAGCTGAAGCCACCCATGTCGGGCATGCCGTCGCCGGCGTGGCCGAAGGCGTCGTAGCGCTGGCGCTTCTGGGGATCGCTGAGGCAGGTGTAGGCCTCCCCCACCTCCTTGAACCGCTCCTCGGCCTGCTTGTCCCCCTGGTTGCGGTCGGGGTGGTACTGCATGGCGAGCCGCCGGTAGGCCTTCTTCAGATCCTCGGGCCCGCAGTCCCGGCCGACCCCCAGCACCTCGTAGTAGTCGCGCTTGGGCATCGCTACCGGGTGGACCGGGGGGCGGAGGGATGGGCGATCCGGACCATGCTCGGCCGGATCACGCGGTCGTGGAGGCGGTAGCCGCGCTGCAGCTCGTCGACCACGGTGTCGTGCTCGACCTCGGGCGACTCCACCCCGGCGACGGCCTCGTGGACGCTGGGGTCGAAGCGCGCGCCGACCGCCTCGATGGGGGTGACACCGAGTGCGGTGAGCGCGTCCTCGAACTGGCGGATGGTCAACCGCACGCCCTCGAGGAAGGCGTTGTCGGTGCCCTCGGGTGCGTGGTCGACGGCGCGGCGGAGGTTGTCGAGCGCAGGGAGCAGGGCGCGGGCCGCGTCCTCGCTCCCGTAGCGGACGCGGTCGCTGAGCTCCTGCGCCTTGCGGCGGCGGAAGTTCTCGAAGTCGGCGGCGAGCCGGACGTACTGGCTCTCGCGCTCGGCGAGCATCGCGCGGAGCTCCGCAGGGTCCTCTGCGGTCTCGGCGACAGCGCCGTCCGGCGCCTCGGGCTCGAGCGGCGGTGGGGTGAGACCCGCCTCGGCGGGGGGCGCGGGGTCGCCCTCGGGGATGTGGTCCATGGGGGTTCCTGTCAGGTGGGCATCGGTCAGCCGAGCAACCGCTCGAGGGCCTGGCCCACCCGCTGCGAGACGTATCGGACTCGCGGGGAGACCTGCGAGTAGCGCATGCGGGTGGGGCCCAGCACCCCGATGGTGCCACGAGCAGCGTCCCCCGCACGGTAGGTGGTCAAAACCAGGCTGCAGCCACGAAGCTGTTCCACCTCGTTCTCGGCGCCGATCACCACGTGCACACCCTGGACCGACTTGGCGAGGTCGAGCGAGGCGAGCAGCTGGCCGAGGGCCCGCTCCTCCTCGACGATGTCGAGCACCTGCCGGAGCCGGACGACGTCGCCGAACTCGGGCTGACGGAGCAGGTTGCGCACCCCGTCGTGGATGACCACGGTGTCCTCGCCGGCGCCGTCGGAGCGCATCACCAGGAGCACCTGGGCGATGGTGTCGGCGCGGAGCGCCGCGATCGCGTCGCCGGCGTCCCGACGGGGCACCGCCTCGATGGCGTCGGGGTCGAGGCCGCGGAGCACGGCGTTGAGCTCGGCGGCGATCCGGCTCAGGGTCTCCTGCTCGGCGGGGACGCTGAGCGGGAAGACCTGCTGCTGGAGGAGGTTGCCCTCCAGCAGGACGACGAGGAGCGCGTGGTGGGGGTCGAGCGAGACCACGTCGAGGTGCTTGAGCCGCGAGCCCAGCGCCCGCGGACCGGTGACGATGCTCACCGCGTCGGTGACCAGGGCGAGCACCATCGCCGCCGCCTCGAGCAGCTCCTCGACCGCCGCCGGCCGGGTGGGGAAGACGGGGTCGACCTGGCGGCGCACCGCGGGGCTGACCTGCTCCTCCTCCATGAGGAAGTCGACGTAGTACCGGTAGCCGCGGTCGGAGGGGATCCGCCCCGCGGACGCATGGGGCTGGAGCAGATAGCCGATCTCCACCAGGGTGGAGAGCTCGTTGCGGATCGTCGCCGACGACCACGAGCCGAGGTGGCGCACGGCGAGGGCGACCGAGCCCACCGGCACGCCGGTCTCGGTGTAGTCGGAGACCACCGCCTTCAGGATCTGCTGCTTGCGGGCGTCGAGGGTCAGCTCGAAGTCCACGTCCTCACCGCACCCCCAGGTTTAGCACTCACCAGCACCGAGTGCTAATCCTATCACGCCGGCCGGGCGAAGCCCTCGTCGCCGCTGCGGGACGCCGAGTGGGTGCCGCCGAGCAGGTCGAGCACCTCCTGAGCCTTCCAGCGCTCCATGGCCATGGCCGTGCCGACAGACACGCCGGCGCGCACCAGCGCGGTCACGAGTGCGGCGGGGGGAGGCCGGTGGATAGGGGGTCGGTCCATGCTTTGCCCGTATGGTGCGGGACGCCCCGCTCGCCCGAAGGCGTCGCGAAGAAGTCGTGACCGATCCGCATCCGCAGGGTCGATTGACGCAACCATCCGGTGGGTCAGCGACCGGCCCGACCGTGGTCAGCGTGCACCGACGAGGCGCTCCACGACCGCGTTGAGCACCTCCTGGCCGCGGCGGGTGGCGCGGGCGGTGTGGCCGTCCCATTCGAGCAGACCGCCGGCGGCGAGCTCCTGCGCCTCCCGACGCGGCCCCTCCTCCTCCACGGCCACCCCGCCGGCGAGACGCAGACCGACCATCACCCGCTCCGCCTCGTGGGCGGCGGCGCCGAGGAGCTCGAAGCCCTCAACAGGGAGGCGTCTGCCGGACGCGATCGCGGTGAAGCGGTCGGGGCTGCGCACGTGCCAGTAGCGGACGGCGACGGCGTCGCCGGGGTCGTCGACGAGCCCGAGGGCGCGGGCGGCGGCGGGGGGAAGGTGGCCGTGGGCGCCGGTCCCCGCGCCCAGGTAGTGGCGGTTGCGCCAGTAGGCGAGGTTGTGCCGGCACTCGAGGCCGGGGCGGGCGAGGTTGCTCACCTCGTACTGCCGGTAGCCGGCGGCGCCGGCGAGGTCGACGGCGACCCAGTGCTGGCGGAGCGCGATCTCGGCGTCGACCACCCGCACCGCACCCCGCCCCACCGCGCGGTGGAGTGGGGTGCCCTCCTCGACGGTCAGCTCGTAGCAGGAGAGGTGACCGGGGTCGAGGTCGAGGAGGCGCTCGACGGTCGCCGCCCAGCGGGCGTCGTCGAGCCCCGGGACCGCGTAGATGAGGTCGCAGCTCACCTGCTCGAACCCGCCCTCGCGCACCTCGGCGACCGCGGCCAGGGCCCGGCCGGCGTCGTGCACCCGGCCGAGGAAGCGGAGCACGTCGGGCTCGAGGCTCTGGACCCCGAGCGAGACCCGGGTGCAGCCGGCCTCCCGCCAGGCGGCGGCCCGGGAGGCGCTCGTGCTCGAGGGGTTGGCCTCGATCGTCACCTCGGCCCCGGGAGCGAGGGCGAAGCCGGAGCGGACCTCGTCGAGGATCGCGGCGAGCCGCGCCGGCTCGATGAGGCCGGGGGTGCCGCCGCCGACGAACACGGTGTCGAGCACCGTCCCCGGCACAGCCCCGGCGAGCTGCCGGATCTCCCACCGCAGCGCCTCGACGTACTCCGCCTCGCCGCGTCGGCCCGCCACCGAGGCGAAGTCGCAGTACTCGCACTTGCGCTCGCAGAAGGGGATGTGCAGGTAGAGCGAGCGGATCACCGGCCCCGCCCCCGCCCCGGCCGGAAGCGCCGCTGGATGACCGGGTACAGGACCGCGCCGCCCACCAGGCCCGCGACGTCAGCGAACGCCCCGGCGACGAGCGCCGCGGGGGCGACGTTCCCCTTGGTGTCGACGGGGTTGCCGCCGGCGGCGATGAGGGCGATCTGCCAGAGCGCGGTCAGGACGATCAGGGTGACCGCGCCGAGGCCGAGGGTCTCGAGCATGCCCATCGAGCGGTGCTCCCCGGCCAGCCGTCGGGCGACGGGCATCACGATGACGTAGGCGACGAGGACCTCGATCTGCTGGGGCAGCGAGATCGGGGCGAGGCTCGCGATCAGGTAGACGCCGTAGCCGTGCTGATGCCCGTTGCGGAAGCTGTCGAGGAGCGCGAGCGGCAGCTGGAGGACCGCGACCAGCCCGGCGATCACGAGCAGCCCGCGGATCGACCAGGGCTGGGGCCCGGTGTCCTCCGGCGCCGCCGGCGTGGCCCGGGACGCGGCCGCCCTCGGCGCCGGCGTCGCCCCGGGAGCCGCCGCCGCCCGCGCCGCGCGCTTCTTCTGGGCGCGTGGCATCTGCGCTAGTCGTCGAGCTGCAGGACGGCCATGAACGCCTCCTGCGGGATGTCGACGTTGCCGATGCGCTTGAGCCGGCGCTTGCCCTCCTTCTGCTTCTCGAGCAGCTTGCGCTTGCGGGTGATGTCGCCGCCGTAGCACTTGGCGATGACGTCCTTGCGCTGCGCCGACACCGTCTCGCGGGCGATGATCTTGCCCCCGATCGCCGCCTGGATCGGCACCTCGAAGAGCTGGCGGGGGATCAGCTTCTTCAGCCGCTCCACCAGCCTGCGCCCCTGCTCGCGCGCCTTGTCACGGTGCACGATCATGCTCAGCGCGTCGACGGGCGAGCCGCTGACGAGCACGTCGAGCTTGACCAGCTTCTCCTCGCGGAAGCCGTCGAGCTCGTAGTCGAGTGACGCGTAGCCCTTGCTCCGCGACTTCAGCTGGTCGTAGAAGTCGTGGATGATCTCGCCGAGGGGCAGGTCGTAGCTCAGCACCACCCGGTCACCGGGCTGGTACTGCATGTCGCTGAACTCTCCGCGTCGCTCCTGGCAGAGCTCCATCATCGCCCCGACGTACACCTGGGGCACCATGATCGACGCCTTGGTGCGCGGCTCCTCGATCGCCTCGATGTAGGTGGGGTCGGGGAGCATCTCCGGGTTGTCGACGGCGAGCACGCTGCCGTTGCGCAGCCGCACCCGGTACTCGACGGTCGGCGCGGTGGCGATCAGCGAGAGCCCGAACTCGCGCTCGAGCCGCTCCTGGACGATCTCCATGTGGAGCAGGCCGAGGAAGCCGCAGCGGAAGCCGAAGCCGAGCGCCGCCGAGGACTCCGCCTCCCACACCAGCGAGGCGTCGTTGAGGTTGAGCTTCTCGAGCGCCTCCTTGAGTTCCTGGACGTCCTCGCTGTCGACCGGGAAGATGCCGGCGAAGACCATCGGCGTCGCCTTCCGGTAGCCGGGCAGCGCCGAGGTTGCGGGCCGCTCGGCGTTGGTGACGGTGTCGCCGACCCGGCTGTCGCCGACGTTCTTGATGGAGGCGATGACGTAGCCGACCTCGCCGGTGCACAGCTCCTCGATTGGGGTCATCACCGGCCGGAACACGCCGACCTCGTCGACGACGAAGTCGCGGCCGCTGTGCATCATCCGCATGCGCATCCCCGGCTTGATGGCGCCGTCGACGATACGGACGTAGACCACGACGCCGCGGTAGATGTCGTACTTGCTGTCGAAGATCAGCGCCTTGAGGGGCGCGTCGGGATCGCCCTTGGGGGGCGGCACCCGCTGCACCACCGCCTCGAGGATGTCGCGGGTGCCGATGCC
>VBHE01000389.1 GCA_005889515.1 Chloroflexota bacterium
GTTCAACGACCACGACATCGAGACCTTCGCCGCGAGCCTCGACGAGGGGGTGGTGCAGGTGGCCCCCGGCGAGATCATCGCCCGCGGCCGCCTCGCCGTCGCCGAGTTCTTCGGCAGCTGGATCGAGGCCTTCCCCGACGCCCACGTCGAGGTGACCGCGGTGCACGAGGTCGGCGACGTGATCATCGAGGAGGGCATCTTCAGGGGCACCCAGAATGGCGTCTTCCGCACCCCCGCGGGCGACGTCCCGCCGACGGGGCGGCGGGTGCAGGGCGACTACATCCAGGTGATCACCTTCCGCAACGGCAGGTGCATCGCCGCCAACCTGATGTTCGACCGCCTCCAGCTGCTCGAGCAGCTCGGGCTCGTGCCCGCCCCCGCCACCTCCGGGTGAGGCGGGGGCGCAGCTCAGCGCGCGAGCCGCTGCTCGACGGCGGCTCGCGCCACCACCGCGCGCAGGTGCTCGATGCGGGCGACCAGCAGGTCGCCGTCGCGCACCTCGACCTCGAAGTGGCGTCGGCGGCCCTCGGCGCGGGTCAGCGACGCGGTGAACACCAGGGTGGCCCCGACCGGGCTCGGGGCGAGGTGGTCGATGACGGCGCGGACGCCGACGCTGATCTCCTCGTCGCCGAGGTCGTCGAGGAGCATCCGGTGGCAGAGCGTCTCCGCCCAGCCGAGGATGAAGGGGGTGGCGGCGGCCGCCGGGAGGCGGGGCGCGTAGCCCGCGGCGGTGTCGGCGTCGGTGACCCGGCGTTCGAGCCGATCGCTGCGCAGGGGCGCGCCGTCCTCCGCCATGGGGCGCAGTTCTAGCACACCGACCGCGTACCCTAGCCGTCCCCCAGAACCCGCTCCGGAGGACGCCCGCATGACCGTCTCCGCGTCGCCCGCCGCCGCCACGACCCCGTCCAGGCGACCGCGATCCTGCGCACCGCGGTCGAGCTCGGGGTCTTCGACCGCCTCGCCGACGGCGCGGCCACGGCGGAGGCGGTCGCCGCGTCGGCGGGGGCGGACGCGCGCGGCATCCGCATCCTCCTCGACGCCCTCGTCGGGCTCGGCCTGCTCGCCGGCGCGGGCGACGGCGCGTACCGGCTCAGCCTGCTGAGCGCGACCTTCCTGGTGAGCGGCGCTCCCGCCTACCTCGGCTCGCTCACCCGGGTCTTCGCCGCCGACCACCTCTGGGAGCGGTTCCGAAACCTCAGCGAGGCGGTGCGCCGCGGCGGGGCGGTCACCGAGGACCACGCCGAGACTCCGATGCACCCCTGGTGGGAGGAGTTCGCCGCCTCGATCGGCGGCCTCGCCGCCGGCGCCGCCCCCGGCCTCGCCGCGGCGGTCGCGCCCTGGGCGTCCGGGCGCGAGCGCCTCGACGTCCTCGACGTCGCCTGCGGCAACGGGATGTACGGGTACACCGTCGCGCTGCAGCAGCCCCAGGCCCGGGTCTGGTCGCTCGACTGGCCCAACGTGCTCGGCGCCACCCGGCGGCTGGCGGACCGCCTCGGCGTCGCCGACCGCGCCGAGTACATCGAGGGCGACATGTTCGAGGTCGCGCTCGGGGGCCCCTACGACCTCGTGGTGATGAGCCACGTGCTCCACCACTTCGACGAGGACCGCTGCGTCGAGCTCCTCCGCCGCGCCGCGGCGGCGACCCGCGACGACGGCCGCATCGTCATCCAGGACTTCGTCGCCACCGGCGACGAGCACGGTCGCGACGTCGCCGCCGGGCTGTTCTCGGTGATCATGCTCGTCTGGACCCGCCAGGGGGAGGCGCATCCTCTGGCCCGGCTCGAGCGCATGCTCGCGGCGGCGGGATACGGGCCGCCGGAGGTCCATCCCCTGCCCCAGCTGCCGACCACCGTCCTGGTCGCCGGGCGCCGGGCGGGATGACCCGGGACCGCCGCGGCGGACGGCCGGCGCTGCTCACCGCCGGCCTCTGCGTCCTCGCGGCAGCATGCGGCAGCTCCGCCACCAGCGCTCCCCCGACGGCGACGGCCACGGCGACCGCGACCGCGGCCCCGACCACGGCGGCACCGGCGGTGAGCGCGGCGGCACCGAACCCGTGCGCCCTCGGTCCCCAGGCGCCGCCCGCCGGGACGATCGCCGCCAACTACCCGACCGCGCTCGCCTTCGCCCCCGACGGACGGCTCTTCTGGACGGAGCGCTCGGGCACGGTGAAGGTCTGGCAGAACGGCGCGGCGAAGACCTTCGCCGGCGTGGCCACGGTCACCGTCGAGCGGGGCGGCGGCTACAGCGAGCGTGGCCTGCTCGGCATCGCCCTGGCGCCGACCTTCGCCCAGGACCACTTCGTCTACGCCTTCTACTCGAACACCGACTACGTGCACCAGACGGTGATCCGCTGGACCGACTGCGCCGGCACCGGGACCAACCCGACGACGCTGATCACCCTCCCGTCCGGCGCCGACTGCTGCCACAAGGGCGGCCGCCTCGCCTTCGCCCCCGACGGCCACCTCTACGTCACCCTCGGCGAGGAGCACACCGCGAGCGCCGCCCAGAACACCTCGGACGTCCGCGGCAAGGTGCTCCGCTACACCGCCACCGGCGCGGTGCCCCCGGACAACCCCTTCGGCGCGGGCAACCCGGTGTGGACGTACGGG
>VBHE01000118.1:0-556 GCA_005889515.1 Chloroflexota bacterium
GACCGGGTTCGACACCGGGCTCGGCCCCAAGATCAGCTTCCAGGTGGGTCACCACCGGTCGAACAAGACGACCTACCTGGTGCAGCTCCAGGACACCGGCGGAAAGCTGTCCTGGAAGTTCATCGCGGGACCCATCGTCAACCCCCACGTGAACTGACAGCCGCCTCGACGCCGGAGGGAGCGCCTCGGGGCGCTCCCTCCCGGCGCCAGGCGGTCCACCAAGGCGGAGGTGCAACGTGCGACGGCCGATTCTCCTGGTATCGGCGGTGGCCCTGGGGATGATCGGCTTCCTGCATCCGGCGCTCGCGGATGAGGGGCCTGCGGCGGTCTTCCCGGGCTTCACCGCGGTCGACTCCCATGCCCAGGGACAGCTCGCCACCGGGTACCTCTTCGCCGTCGGCGACGAGCTCACCCGGCTGGTGGGCGCCGCCGTGGAGATCAACGGTCCGCCCCCCGGGTCGCAGGCCATCTCCGCCTTCATCCAGAAGGGCGCCGGCGGGACGTACCTGTACGGGGTCGCCGGAGGCGGCGGCAACGGCAAGGGCGGGGCGCTTCC
>VBHE01000118.1:627-1227 GCA_005889515.1 Chloroflexota bacterium
GCGCCAAGACCCAGGTGCTCGACGGCCGCTTCACCTCCAAGGCGACCGCCACCCCCGACGCCCGCGGCGACGCCTCGGTCGTCGACGTCGTCGTCCCCGGGTCGCTCGAGATCGCCAAGGGCGTCGTCGTCTCCCACAGCGAGCCGACCGACCAGGGGGTGGTCTCGGAGTCCTCCTCGGTGCTCAGCGGGATCACCATGGGACCCCTCCACATCGACACCATCGTCTCCCGGGCGTACGCCTTCGTCCCGGCGGAGCCCGGTCCCTCGAAGGGCATCGCCCGCACGATCGTGCTCGGCGCGACCGTGAACGGCACCCCGGTGCAGATCACCGACCAGGGGATCGTCGCGGGCAGCAATCCGAGCCCCGGTCCCCAGTCGCAGATCAACGACGCCATGGCGAAGGCCGGCTACCCGCAGGTCAGCCTCACCCCGTCGACCGTCAAGACCGGTGAGGACGGCTCCTTCAGCGCGACCACCGGCGTCCTCCAGGTCATCCACCGCGACGAGAAGCTCGGCGCCCAGAACCCGCAGGGGTTCCAGGGCGGAGGCTTCTCGGTCGGCGGCGCCGAGGTCTCGGTCCTCGCCAGCCGCTGCGCGC
>VBHE01000118.1:1312-8069 GCA_005889515.1 Chloroflexota bacterium
TCGTCCTCCTCGGCCGGGGACCTGTCCTCGGCGAACCGGACCGAGGCGGTGAGCCCGTCCGCGCCGGCACCTCCCGAGAGCTCGACGGCGGCACCACCCGCCACCTCCTCTCAACAGCAGGCACCGCCGAGCGCGCCGCAGTCGAACTCGGCGCGGCCGAACACCCTCGCCGCCACCCAGCTGCCTCCATCCGTCGCCGGCTGGATGCGCGACGCCTTCCTGGCGTTCGGCGCGGCGCTCCTGATCCTCCTCCTCTCCGGAACCCTTCTCATCCGCTCGCGCTGAGAGGCGGAAGCGTCTGACCCGGGGGGCGGTCGAGCCCCCCGTGGTCAGGCTGTGAGCTCGGTCAGCCGCCGGGCGAGCTCGCCCTTGGAGGCGACGCCGAGCTTGACGTAGACCCGGGCAAGGTGGGCCTCGACGGTGCGGCGGCTGATGAAGAGCCGGTCGCCGATCTCCTTGGCGGTGAGCCGCTGCGCCGCCAGCCGGGCCACCTGCAGCTCGCGCACGGTGATGCCCTCGGCGCCGCGCACCGCGTCGGCGGCGCGGAGCCCCTCGCGGCCGCGGGCACGGAGCGACTCGACCACCCGGTCGCGCCGCCAGAGCGCGCCGCACGCCTCGAAGGCGGTCGCGGCGTCGGCGAGCGCGCGCAGCTCGCCCGAGCCGCAGCGCGACGCCTGCGCCCGCGCGCAGGCGACCAGGGCGCGTCCGCGCCAGGTCCCGTAGCCCCGCTCGGGAAGCAGCCCCTCGACCTCCCGCGCCGCCGCCTCCCCCTGGGCGGTCTGGCCGCGGCCGATCAGGGCCCACGCCATGCCAAGGGTGGCGAGGGCGCCGAAGAGGTCGCGGTCGGCGATCGCGGCGATGCGCTCGAGGCTCGCGGCGGCGGCCTCCGCCTGGGCGGGGACGCCGGCCTCGACCGCCACCTCGGCGAGGTCGACGAGCACCGGGGCGGCGAAGACCATGGCGCCCATCCCGGTGAGCGAGTCCGACCCCCGGCGCAGCGCGGTGACGGCGTCCATGAGCCGTCCCTCCCGCCAGGCGAGCACCCCGGCGGCGTGGTGGGCGATGCCGCTGGCGACGAACCAGTGGCGGTCGCCGTAGATCCGGCCGGCGGCGGCGACGTCGCGGCGGGCCTCGTCGAGCTGGTCGATCTCCACCGCCGACAGGGCCGCCGAGCAGAGCCCGGTGGCGCGGCGGCGGCTCAGGCCGCCGGGGTTGAGGATCACCGCCTCCCGGGCGCAGGCCAGCGACCCGGCGTAGTCGCACGCGAACCAGCGCACCAGGGACTCGAGCTCGAGGACGTTGCTGTCCCTCCAGCCCGGCACCGACTTGGCGTCGGCGAACGCCACCAGGGAGTCCTCGAGGTGGCCCTCGTAGCCGCGCGCCCACCCCAGGGACATGAGCCCCCAGGTCACCCGGTAGAGCTTCCCCGCCCTGCGCGCCATCTCGACGCTGCGCGAGAGCGCATCGACCGCCTCGGCGAAGCGGCCCTGGTAGAAGGCGGCGGTCCCGGTGACCCCGAGCGCCTGGATGGCGGCGTGCTCGTCGCCCGCGAGCTCCGCCTCGGCGAGCACCCGGCGGGCGCCCGCCTCGAGGGCGGGGAGGTCACCGCCGAGCCCCCGGACGTAGGCGAGCTCGAGGGTGGCGAGACGGCCCTGGGTGGGCTTGCCCGCGGCCTGGTAGAGGCGGATCGCCTCCTCGGCGGCGACCGCGGCCTCCTCGAGCTGGCCGGTGCCCCAGGAGAGGAAGCTGGTGAGCCGGCTCTTCACGATGGCGCGGACGGCGGGGCCGCTGCCTGCGGCGAGCACGGCATCGATCTCGCGGAGCGCGGCGACCGCGGAGCGGGTGTCGGCGTCGGCGCGGTGATCGACGACCCACTCGCCCTCGTCGAGGGTGTCGGCGACGTCGAGCCAGCGGTGGTCGCCCGGCGGCAGGATGTCGGCGAGGGCCCCGAGGATCTTCAGCGCCTCGCGGAAGCCGCCGCGCTCCTCGGCCTGGCGGAGCGCGTCGCGGAGCACCGCGATCGCCTCGTCGTCACCGCTGTCCGCGGAGCGGGCGAAGTGGAGCGCCGCCTCGCCGAGATGGCCGGCGATGAGCAGGGCGCGACCGACCTGGCGGTGGAGGGCGAAGCGGGTGGCGCCGCCGATGTCTCCGTAGATGGTCTCGGCGATGACCGGGTGGGCGACCTCGTAGGCGACCCGGTTGCCGCGCTGGTCCTCGGTGACCAGGCGGGTGCGGGTGAGCCGGCGCACCGCCGGCGCCAGCTCCTCGAGGGGACGCCCGCTGAAGCGCACCAGCTCGCCGAGCTCGACCCGGCCGCCGGCGACGGCAAGCACCTCGAGCACCCGCTGCGCGCTCGCGTCGAGCAGGCCGACCCGGGCGCGGACGCGCTCGGCGAGCTCCTCGGGGAGGACGCGAAGCCCGGGCCGGGGCACCCCGCCCTCGTCGCGCAGGGCGCGCAGCAGCCCGACCGCGAAGAGGGTGTTTCCCCGCGAGCGCTCGGAGACCCAGTCGAGGACGTCCTTGCCAACGGTGCGGCCGAGCACGTCCTCGGCGAGCAGCTCGACCGCCTCCTCGCCGAGGGTCTCGACGTCGATGCGCCGGAGCACCTCCTGCTGCTCGAGGTCGAGGAGGACGCGGACGGCGAGCGGCTGGTCGGACAGCTCCCCGGGGCGCACCGCCGCGACCACCAGGGCGGGGGTGCGGGGGAAGTGGAGGGCGAGGTACTCGAGCACCTCCCAGGAGCTCGCGTCGGCGAGGTGCATGTCGTCGAGGAAGAGCACCACCGGGCGGCGCCGGGCGAGGTTGGTCAGCAGCGCGCCCAGGCTCTCGAGGAAGCGGATCCGCGGGGGCTCGCGGTCGGGGATGGCGCGGCGCACCCCGGCGACGCTGCGGAGCAGCCCGGCGAGGTCGTCGAGGAAGCCGCCGCAGAGCGCCGCCACCTCCTCCGGGGGGAGCTGGCGCAGGTGCTCCTCGAAGGCCTCGGCCCAGACGCCGAACGAGGCGACGGTGCTGAGCGGTCGGGCGCGGGCGGTGAGCGTCGTCGACGCCGCCGCGTGGCGGGCGAGCGACTCCTCGGCGAGCCGGGTCTTGCCCGCGCCGGGGTCACCGGCCAGCAGGACGCACCGCAACTCACCCGCCGCACTTCGCTGACGCTCGGCCTCGAGCGCGGCAACTTCCGACGCGCGCCCGACGAATCTCGGCTTCCCAGCCATGCCGCCTCCTCGAGCGCGAGAATACGCCGCCAGGGGCGGTGAAGGCGACAACCGTGTTCGGTGAGGCGTCGTTCACCTCCGCGGCTCACGGGATACCCCTCGACCGAATTCGAGCACCGCACCTGCGAGCCGCCGGCGCTCCCCGGGGGACGCGGCCAGGGTATCGGCGCACAGCACCCGCATCCCCAGCGCGTCGATCTCCGCGGACTCGGCGGCGGCGTCGCGCTCGTCGAGCACGAAGCCCTGGACGAGGCCGGCGTAGAGGCCGGCCACCGCCGCGGCGCGGTGGGGCAGGCCGCGGGCCTCCATGAAGGCGGCGCGGACCCGTGCTCGGCCCTGCTCCGGAGGGGTCGCCGGAGGCCGGCCGTTCACCACCGGGGTCACCGCCACGGTGCCGCCGGCGCGCGCGGCCAGGGTCTCGCGCACCCCGGGCAGGGCGAGGATCGGTCCCAGGCTGCTCACCGGGTTGCTCGGAGCCAGCACCACCAGCTCGGCGGCGGCGAGGGCGTCGAGCACCCCCGGAGCCGGAGCGGCGTCCGCCCGCCCAGCATGGTCGACGCCGTGGACCCGCGGGCCGGCGTGGTGGCGCACCAGGTACTCCTGGAGGGTCAGCGGGCCGGCATCGGTGCGCACCACGGTGCGCACCGGCGAGTCGCTCATCGGCAGCAGCCGGGCGGCGACACCCCAGACGGAGGTGAGCTCCGCGGTCGCCTCGCTCAGGGTGCGGCCGGCGCGGAGCTGCCGGGTGCGCTCGAGGTGCGTCGCCAGGTCGCGGTCGCCGACGTGGAACCAGTCGGCGCCGTGGCGGGCGAGCGCCGCATTGCAGTGGAAGGTGTCGCCGCGCAGGCCCCAGCCGCGCTCCTCGTCGAACTCGCCGGCGAGCGCGTAGAGGACGCTGTCGAGGTCGGGGGAGACGTGGAGGCCGAGGTACTCCAGGTCGTCGGCGGTGTTGACGACGCAGCAGAGCTCGGCGCCGCGCTCGCCCAGCCCGGAGAGGAAACGGGCCGCGCCGAAGCCGCCGCAGAGAACCGCGATCACCCCCGCCCTCTGCGCCCCCCACCCACCACCCGTTTCAGTGGAGGCCGGCGGCGGCGCGGACGCGAGCCGGGGCGCGACCGTACACGGTGGTGCGCTCGACCGGCACCCGGCCGATGGCGCGGATCGCCGCCTCGAGCTCCTCGGGCTCCTTGCGCACCCCCCACTCG
This sequence comes from Chloroflexota bacterium, assembly GCA_005889515.1. Classification (GTDB taxonomy): domain Bacteria; phylum Chloroflexota; class Dormibacteria; order Aeolococcales; family Aeolococcaceae; genus CF-96. The sequence continues at coordinate 5,730 of VBHE01000118.1, forward strand.
GCGCCGGCCATGCGCGAGATGGTCTCCTCCATGAGGGTGCCGCCGAGGTCGTTGCAGCCGCCCATGAGCAGCTGCTGCGAGCCCTCGATCCCGAGCTTCACCCAGGAGACCTGGACGTTGTCGATGAGGCCGCCGAGCAGGATGCGCGCGATCGCGTGCACCCGCCGGGTGTCGGCGACCGAGGCGCCGGCGCGCGCCCGGCCGGCGAGGTAGATGGGCGCGTTCTGGTGGACGAAGGGCAGGGGCACGAACTCGGTGAAGCCGCCGGTTCGCTCCTGGATGCGCGCCAGCCGCCGCAGGTGCGCGACCCAGTGCGGGGGCGCGTCGACGTGGCCGTACATCATCGTCGACGACGAGCGGATGCCGAGCGTGTGCGCGGTGGAGACGATCTCCTCCCAGGTGTCGGCGGGGAGCTTGCCCTTGGTGAGCACCCAGCGCACCTCGTCGTCGAGGATCTCCGCGGCGGTGCCGGGGATCGTCCCGAGGCCGCGGTGGCGGCACTCCTGGAGGAACTCGGCGAAGGAGATGCCGAGCCGGGTCGAGCCGTTGAGCACCTCCATCGGGCTGAACGCGTGGATGTGGATCTCGGGGACGCGTGCGTGGATGGCGTCGAGGATGCGGAAGTAGAAATCGGCGGGGAGGCCCGGGTGGATGCCGCCCTGGATGCACACCTCGGTGGCGCCGTAGCCCCGCGCCTCCTCGGCGCGGTCGGCGATCTCCTCGAGGCGCAGGGTGTAGGAGTCGGCGTCCATCTCGCGCTGGGCGAAGGCGCAGAAGCGGCACCCCGTGTAGCAGACGTTGGTGAAGTTGATGTTCCGGTTCACCACGTAGGTGACCTCGTCGCCGACCGCCGCGGCGCGCAGCCGGTCGGCGAGGGCGCAGAGCTCCTCGAGCGCGTCGCCCTCGGCGCGGAAGAGCGCGAGCGCCTGCGCGTCGGTCAGTGGACGTCCCGCCTCGGCGGCGCGCAGCGCACCGCGGATCTCGGTGTCGAGACGCGCTGGGTCGGTTCCGTTCGGCGGCCATGCCGCGGTCACCGGCAGAGCCTCGAAGTCGCCGTACACCGCCATGGCGTCCTCACGAAGCCCCGCGTCCTCGGCCTTGGCGTATGTGAGCGCGGTGCGGCGCGGCTTCCACTCGACGTCCGGGTCCTGCCACGGCTGCGGCTCGGGGCGGGCGCCCTCGACGGCGAGCCCGTCGTCGCCGAGCAGCGCCGCGACCGGACGGCGCATCCGCGTCGCCAGGTAGGGGTCGGGGCGGGTCGCATACTCGGGGTAGAGGCAGAGCCGCTCGCGCAGCCGCAGGCCGTGCTCGGCGGTGCGCGCGGCGAGCTCGTCGAGCGCGGGCCACGGCGCCTCGGGGTTGACGTGGTCGGGGGTGACCGGCGACACCCCGCCCCAGTCGTTGATGCCGGCGTCGAGCAGGCGCGGGTAGTGGGGGTCGCTGAGGTTGGGCGGCGCCTGGACGTTCATCCGCGGCCCCATCACCACCCGCGCGGTGGCGACCGCGGCGAGGAACTCGTCGAACTCCGGCTCGGGATGGTCGCGCATCGCCGTGCGCGGCTTCGCCCGGAAGTTCTGGACGATGACCTCCTGGACGTGGCGGTGGCGGCGGTGCGCCTCGCGGATGGCGAGCAGCGCGTCGGCGCGCTCCTCGGCGGTCTCGCCGATGCCGACGAGGATGCCGGTGGTGAAGGGGATGCCGAGCCGCCCCGCGTCCTCGATGGTGCGCAGGCGCACGGCCGGCAGCTTGTCCGGGGAGCGGTGGTGCGCCATCCCCCTCTCGAGAAGGCGCTCCGACGTCTGCTCGAGCATGATCCCCATCGAGGCGCTCACCTGCTTGAGCCGCGCCATGTCCTCCCAGGACATCACCCCGGGATTGAGCCGCGCGGAGGTACTCGAGGGTGGTGCGGTAGCCGCGCTCCTCGAGCCAGCGACGCGCCGTCGGATACCGCTCCTCGGGCTTGTCTCCGAGGGTGAGCAGCGCCTCCTTGCAGCCCGCGCGCTGCCCGGCGCGGACGATGTCGAGCACCTCGTCGGGGGAGAGGAAGGGGGCGGTCACCCGTGCGGGGGGTTTCGCGAACGTGCAGTAGTGGCAGCGGTCGCGGCAGAGCATGGTGAGCGGCACGAACACCTTGCGCGAATAGGTGATCACGTCGCCGTGCCCGAGCTCGCGCAGCCGGCCGGCCACCGAGCAGAGCTCGTCGAGGGCGTCGCCACGCGCCCCCAGGAGCGCGGACACCTCGGCCGCCGACAGGGTCTTTCCCTGGGCCGCGCGATGAAGAGCCCGGCTCAGCGTCCGTTCCATGGCGGCACTGACTCTACGGGATCGGCCTCGCGCGAG